>JAKPAN010000315.1 GCA_029779475.1 Pseudomonadota bacterium | reverse complement strand
GCTCGAAGCCGGCGTGCGCGTGTTCGAGTGGACCGGATCGATGATGCACGCGAACACCGCGGTCGCCGATTCGCGCTGGGCGCGCGTCGGTTCGTCGAACCTCAAACTCGCGAGCTGGATCGGCAATTGCGAAATCGACGTCGCCATCGAGAACGATGACTTCGCGCGGCAAATGGAAACGCAATACGAACGCGACCTCGCCGTTTCCACCGAGATCGTGTTGAAAAAGAAGCCGCGCGCGCGCCGCCGCAAGACCGAGACCGAACGCGGCGGCCCGCAAGGCGGCAGTTCGGGCCGCGCCGCAGCGAGCGCGCTGCGCATCGCCAACTCGGTCGGCGCCGCGATCGCCAATCGCCGCGTGCTCGGCGCGGCGGAATCGGCGCCGCTGCTGATCGGCGCCATCGCGTTGCTCGTGCTCGCCGCGATCGCGCTGCTGTGGCCGCGCGTCGTTGCCTGGCCGCTCGGCATTCTCGGCACATGGCTCGCAATCACGCTGTTCGCGCGGCTCGTCGAGATGCGCCGCAAACGCTGAACGGCAGTTGTCGCGGCGCGCCTGATCGCGCAGACTCTTCGTCCGCGACACGCATGCATGCCTCGCGGGCACCCTGCCATGTCGATGCCGCCCTCTCCCACCGCCGTTGAACGCGAGGTCTACACGCCGACCGCGCTGACGCGTTTCGTGCGCGATCTGCTCGAAGACGTGTTGCCGCTGATCTGGGTCGAAGGCGAGATTTCGAACTTCTCTCGGCCCGCGTCGGGGCATCTGTATTTCACGCTCAAGGACGCTGGCGCGCAGGTGCGTTGCGCGATGTTCCGGCCGAAAAGCACCTGGCTGCGCTTCAAGCCCGGCGACGGCATGCGCGTGCTGGCGCGGGCGCGCGTGAGCCTGTACGAAGCGCGCGGCGAGTTCCAACTCATCGTCGAGTCGCTCGAAGAAGCCGGCGCCGGCGCGTTGCAACGCGCGTTCGACGAGCTCAAGGCGCGACTCGCAGCCGAAGGCTTGTTCGACGCGGCGAAGAAACGCGCGTTGCCGCGCATGCCGATGCGCATCGGCGTCATCACCTCACCGAGCGGCGCAGCCGTGCGCGACGTGCTCAGCGTGCTCGCGCGGCGTTTTCCGCTCGCACGCGTCGACGTGATTCCCGTCCCCGTGCAAGGCAAGGAAGCACCGCCCGCGATTGTCGCGGCGCTCGCTGCCGCCTCGCGCGCGAAGGCGCACGACGTGCTCCTGCTCACGCGCGGCGGCGGTTCGCTCGAAGACTTGTGGGCATTCAACGACGGAGCCGTCGCACGCGCGATCCGCGCAAGCTCAATTCCCGTCGTCTCCGCGATCGGTCACGAAGTCGATTTCACGATCGCCGACTTCGCCGCCGACCTGCGCGCGCCGACGCCATCAGCCGCCGCGGAACTGCTCGTGCCCGACCTGCGCGACCTCGCGCGCACACTCGCGCACCAGCACGCGCGCGCGACGCATCTGCTGACACGCCTGCTCGAATCGCGCACGCAACATCTCGATCATCTTTTCGCACGGCTCAACGCGCAGCGGCCGCAGGCTCGCATCGCGCGCGCGGACGAACGCCTGCTTGCGTTGCGCGCCCGACTCGCCGACGGCATGCGTCGCGGCATCGAACGCCCGATGATGCATCTGGCCGCGTTGCGCGCACGCCTGCAAGCGCGCGATCCGGCTTCGTTGCTCGCGCACAAACACGCGCGCCTGCACGGACTCGCCGAACGTTTGCGCAGCGCCGAACAGCGCAATCTCGAACGCGACGCGGCACGGCTCGCCGAACTCGCGCGCACGCTGCACGCAGTCAGCCCGCTGGCGACGCTAGACCGCGGCTACGCGATCCTGCTCGATGAAGCATCCGGCCGCGTCGTGCGCAGCGTCGCGCAGGCATCGACCGGCCAGTCGCTGCGCGCGCGCGTCGCCGACGGCGAGATCGCGCTGCGCGTCGAGAAAGATTGAATGTTTCTCAGCGCATCGCCGCGCCGAGCGCGGCGATGCGTGCGCGCACGTCCGCGAGCTGCGGCGGCGTGCCCTGCCAGAGCCTGGCCATGCGCCGATCGGCTTCGCGCAGGTCGGCGAGCGCAGTCGCGGAATCGCCGCGCTGCGCTTCGATGCGCGCGGCGTCGGACAGCACGAGCGCATCGGCAATGTCGACGCTGTCGCGCGCGTCGCGCGCCTGCGCCACGCGCGGCGCGATCACGTCGGCGGCGCCGGCCGCGTCGCCGCGCGCGAATCGTGCCCTCGCTTCGACGACGCGCCAGCGGCCGCGCGCGGGCGCGGCGTCGTCGCCGACTTTTTCGGCGAGCGCGGACAACGCGCTGCGCGCCGCGTCGCCGCGGCCGAGTGCGACGAGCGCTTCGGCACGGTTGAGCCCGATCGCCAGGCACGGCGGCGAATCGGCCTCGTTGCCGCACAGGATCTGCAAGGCTTGCTCGAACGATGCAAGCGCGACGTCGGCGTGGCCGAGCGCGAGTTCCGCCTTGCCGAGCGCATTGTGGATCGCGGCGAGATTCGCGTTCTTGGTGACCGCATGCGCGACGAGCGTGCGCATGCCGCCGGCGGCGTCTTCGAATCGGCCGATGTCGAATTGCGTGCTGGCGAGCTCCCAGGCGATCGCGTCGACGAGACCCTGATCGGTGCCCGGCGTCGTCGATGCATGCGCGAAAGCGTCGCGCAGCAGCGGTTCCGCGTCGGCGCCGCGGCCACTCGCGCCGAGCGCGCCCGCGTATTGCTGCTCGACGTAGAACACCGTGCTCGGCGGCGCGGCGGCGCCGAGCGCTTGCACGATGCGATACGCATGCGCTGCGGGTTCGAGCGCGTCGCCGTAGCGGCCGATTGCGCGCAACAACGACGCGTGGTTGCCGAGCGCGTTCGCGTATTCGCTCGAATCGTCGCCGCCGGCGCGGCGATGCGTCTCGACCGCCTCGCCCGACAGCGCGGGAATCGACGTGTAATCGCCACTGTTGAACGCGGCGTCGGCCTTGAATTCGAGCGCCTGTGCGAGTTCGAAAAAGCCGTCGTTTCCCGAACCGCGCAAACGCGCGATCGCAAGATCGAGGTCGCGCGCGGCCTCGGGTTTTCCATCGAGGACGAGCGCGTAGTGCGCGAGCCGCGCGCGGGCGCCTTCGGTCCAGACCAGTGCGGCAGGGCCGGCGCGCTCGCCGATTTGCACGGCTTCGCGCATCGTCGGTTCGGCCAGCTCGCGCTTGCCGAGCGAAACGTAGACGCCACCGATCTCGAACAGCAATCGCGCGGCGATGGCGGGATCGTGCGACGCGTCCGCGAGCACGCGCGTGCGCGCGCGATCGACGAGATCGAGCGCGCGCGTGTCGCCGCCCTTGGCTGCGTAGGGATCGGCGCCGAGGAACACGTCTTCGAGCATCGCCAGCGCGTTTTCGGTCGCATGTTCGGCGGCGCTGCGCTGCTGCGCCTCGCGCAGCGCA
Organism: Pseudomonadota bacterium; assembly: GCA_029779475.1. Classification (GTDB taxonomy): domain Bacteria; phylum Pseudomonadota; class Gammaproteobacteria; order Xanthomonadales; family Rhodanobacteraceae; genus Dokdonella_A. The sequence goes on along the minus strand of JAKPAN010000315.1, from coordinate 463 downwards.
AGCCCGAGTCCAACGGCGAGCGCGACGGCGACGGCAGCGGCGGCAGCGACGCCGAAGCGGTGCCGGCGCAAGAACAGCCGCGCGCGATAGCCGAGCGTGCCCGCGGTCGCGCTGACCGGCGCGCCGCGGCGCCAGCGGCGCAAGTCTTCGGCGAGCGCGGCGACGCTGGCGTAACGCTGTTCGGGTTCGGCGTGCATCGCGCGGCGCACGATGCGTTCGAGATCGCCGCGCAGCATGCGTTGCAGCGCCGACGCCGATGTGCTCCGCGACGCCGCGAGCACGGCCGTCGCCGCGGTGTCGCTCGCCGCGAGTTCGCGCAGCACGTCGCGCATGCGCGGCGGCTCGCGCGAGTCGCCGCGCGCCCGCGCCGGCGCACGCGACCCGCTCAGCAATTCGCGCAGCAAGCCGCCGAGCTGGAACACGTCGGTCTGCGTGGTGATCGCCGCGCCGGCGTACTGCTCGG
>JAKPAN010000293.1 GCA_029779475.1 Pseudomonadota bacterium | reverse complement strand
TCGAGCCAGCCCCACTGATCCTTCGTCTTGCCGCTGAACAGGCCGAAGAACAGTTCCTGCATGCGATGCGTGACCGGCCCCGGCTTGCCCGCGCCGACCGGCTTGCCGTCGACCGAGCGGATCGGCGTGATTTCCGCCGCCGTGCCGCACATGAAGAGTTCGTCGCACAGGTACAGGTATTCGCGCGGGATGTCGCGTTCGACGACTTCGATGCCGTTCGCGCGCGCCAGCGTGATGAGCGTGTTGCGCGTGATGCCGTTGAGCAGCGCCGCGCTCACCGGCGTCGTGTGCAGCGCGCCGTCGAAGACGAGGAACAGGTTTTCGCCCGCGCCTTCGCTGAGCAGCCCCGTCGACGCGAGCGCGATGCCTTCGCCGAAACCGAGACGGCGCGCTTCGCGCGCGATGAGCTGGCCCGACAGGTAATTGCCGCCCGCTTTCGCGCCGGCCGGAATCGTGTTCGGCGCGAAGCGCTGCCAGCTCGACACGCAGGCGTCGATGCCCGCTTCGAGTACGCCCGCGCCGAGGTACGCGCCCATCTGCCACGCCGCGACGGCCACGTCGGTCGGCGTTTCCGCCGACAGCCCGAAGCCGCCGAGACCGCGGAACGCGACCGGGCGCAGGTAGGCCTTCGACAGACCGTTCGCCCTGATGACTTCGCGGCACGCAGCGTTGATCTCGTCGAGCGTGTACGGGATCGCGATGTCGTAGATCTTCGCCGAGTGGAACAGGCGCTTGTTGTGGTCGCTCAGGCGGAAGATCGCCGCGCCGTTCGGTGTCTCGTAGCTGCGGATGCCCTCGAACACCGACGAACCGTAGTGCAGCGCGTGTGCCATCACGTGCACGGTCGCTTCCGCCCAAGGCTTGATGCGGCCGTTTTGCCAGATGAATTCGGGGTATTGCTGCGCCATGGCGATCTTCCCGCGGACAAAGAAGCGCAATGATACCAGCGCGGCCTCGCCTACCAGGTCAGCCACCAGCAGCCGCCTGCGCTTTCGACGCCGAACGTCGCGTTGCGCACGCCGGCGTCGAGATGGCTGCCGGTTTTCACTTCGAACCCTGCGCCGTTGTCCTCGATCGACAGCAGCGGCTCGCGTACGAGCGCGCGCAACTGCGCGAGACGTGCGTTCGCCTCGCGCCCGCCGACGCCGCGCCAATGGAGCGCGCCGGCGATCGTGTTCGCGTCGTGCCGCGCGATCGCGCTCGCGATGCGTTCGCGCAATTGCGCGGGCGATGTCGCGCACGCATCAGCGGGCGGCGCGGTTTGCGTCGCGCCGCCGATCGAGCCGGTCGAGGATGTGTCCTCGTTGCAGCGCAAGCCCGAGAACACGATCTCGCCGTCGCGGCCGACGCAGCGATGCACGCGCTGACCGTCCTGCGCGAACGCGCTCGATGCGGCGAGCGTCGCGACCACGCACAGCAGCGCGCGCGACGATTCGACGATGCGCCGAGATGCGCTTCGAAACCGCGCCGCGCTTGCGTTCATGCCGATGCCGTGCTCTATTGCGGCCATGACTTCGCCCTTCCGCCCGTTCGTGCCTGCCTTCGACGCCGCCATCGCGTGCGCCGGGCTGCTCAATCGCCGGAATAATAATCCGCGTCCGCAATGCGGGGCTCGCGTGTAGGCGACAGTTTCAACCGACACGACACGAAGGCCCGCTCCAAAGCGGGCCTTTTTGTTTCCGGCCCGCCAGAAAGAAACGGCTTCCGTGAATGCGACAGGCACGGATGGCCTGCCGCGCCAACCACGACCACGGACGACGGCAACGGAAACTCATCGCATGTGTTCGATCTTCGGCATCTTCGATCTTCAACCCGGCGACGACCTCGCCGGCCTGCGTCGCCTTGCGCTGGAATGTTCGCAGCGCCAACGCCATCGCGGCCCGGACTGGAGCGGCGTCTTCGTCGACACCGGCGTCATCCTCGTCCACGAGCGGCTCGCGATCGTCGACCCCGCGAGCGGCGCGCAGCCGCTGCGTTCGCGTGACGGCGCGCTCGCGCTCGCCGTCAACGGCGAGATCTACAACCACGCCGACCTGCGCGCAGCCAGCGCGTACGACTTCACCAGCGGATCGGACTGCGAAGCCATCAACGCGCTGTATCGCGACGGCGACGAACCCGTGCAATGGATCGCGCGCCTCAACGGCATCTTCGCGTTCGCGCTGTGGGACGGCGCCGCGCAGCGCTACCTCATCGCGCGCGATCCGCTCGGCGTATGTCCGCTGTATTGGGGACATGATCGACAAGGACGCTTGTGCGTCGCTTCGGAAATGAAGGCGCTCGCCGATCTTTGCGCCGACATACGCGCGTTTCCGCCGGGCCATGTCTACGACAGCGCCGACGGTTCGCTGCGCCGTTACTACGACAAGCCGTGGCGCGACTACGCGCACACGCGCGAGGCGCGTGTCGCGCCCGAAGCGTTGCGCACCGCCTTCGAGCAGGCCGTGCATCGCCAGCTCATGACCGACGTGCCCTACGGCGTGCTGCTCTCGGGCGGGCTCGATTCCTCGCTCGTCGCCGCATGCGCGGCGAAGTTCGCGCGCGATCGGATCGAGGACGGCGACCGCAGCGAAGCGTGGTGGCCGCGACTGCATTCGTTCGCGATCGGCCTGGAAGGATCGCCCGATCTCGCCGCGGCGAAGGCCGCCGCCGACGCGCTCGGCACCGTGCATCACGGTTTCGTCTACACCTTCGCCGAAGGGCTCGACGCGCTGCCGGAAGTGATCCGCCACATCGAGAGCTACGACGTGACCACGGTGCGCGCTTCGACGCCGATGTTCCTGCTCGCGCGGCGCATCAAGGCGATGGGCGTGAAGATGGTGCTGTCCGGCGAAGGCTCCGACGAAATCTTCGGCGGCTATCTCTACTTCCACAAGGCGCCGTCGGCGCAGGCGTTCCACGAGGAAACCGTGCGCAAGCTCGACGCGCTGCACAGCTACGATTGCCTGCGCGCGAACAAGGCGATGATGGCGTGGGGCGTCGAGGCGCGCGTGCCGTTCCTCGATCTGGAATTCCTCGATGCGGCGATGTCGATCGACGCCGCGCACAAGATGGCCGACGCTCGCGGCGATGGTTCGCGACGCATCGAGAAAGCGATCCTGCGCGAAGCATTCGACGGCGCGTTGCCCGATTCGATCCTGTGGCGGCAGAAGGAACAATTCAGCGACGGCGTCGGCTACGGCTGGATCGACGGCCTCAAGGCGCACGCCGAACAAGTCGTCGGCGACCGTGAATTCGCCGCAGCTGCGTCACGCTTTCCGTTCAACACGCCGACGACGAAGGAAGCGTATGTCTACCGCGACCTGTTCGAGCGGTTCTATCCCGGCGAGGCATGCGCAGCGACCGTGCCGGGCGGCAAGTCGATCGCGTGCTCGTCGCCGGCGGCGCTCGCTTGGGATCCCGCGTTCGCGAACGCGGCCGATCCTTCCGGTCGATCGGTCGCGGGCGTCCACGAGGCCGCGGTCGCGGCGTGACGCGCGCGCGACAATGCGCGCGTCAGCGCGATGCGCGATGCGTCATGCGCTCGATGATCGCGAGCGTCGGCTTGGCGCGATTGAGCGTGTAGAAATGCAGTCCCGGCGCGCCGCCTTCGACGAGTCGATCGCACAGATCGGCGACGACGTCGGCGGCGAATTCGCGGATCGCATCCGCATCGTCGCCGAGCGCGTGCAGGCGCTTGCCGAGCCAGCGCGGAATCTCGGCGCCGCACATCTCGGAGAAGCGGCGCAGCTGCGAGAAATTCGCGATCGGCATGATGCCGGGCACGATCGGCACGTCCACGCCGAGCTTGCGCACCGCATCGACGAAACGGAAATAGCCGTCCGGGTTGTAGAAGTACTGCGTGATCGCGCCGTCCGCGCCGGCGTCGACTTTCGCCTTGAAGTGGCGCAGGTCGGCGTGTGCGTCGTCGGATTGCGGATGCACTTCCGGGTAACACGCGACTTCGATGTGGAAGAAGCCGTCGTGCTCGCGGCGGATGAAGTCGACGAGGTCGCTCGCGTAGCGGAAGTCGCCGTAGCTCGCCATGCCCGACGGCAAGTCGCCGCGCAACGCGACGATGCGCTTGCAGCCCATCGCGCGGTAATCGTCCAGCAGCGCGGCGATTTCCTTGCGCGTGCCGCCCATGCAGGACAAATGCGGCGCGGCGTCGAGGCCATGTGCTTGGCGCAGGCGGCGGATCGTTTCCGGCGTGTAGTTCAACGTCGAGCCGCCCGCGCCGAACGTGCAGCTCACGTAGTCGGGTTTGAGCGACTTGAGTTTCGGCAGCGAAGCTTCGAGCGTCGCCTTCTGCTCGTCGGTCTTGGGCGGGAAGAATTCGAAACTGATCGGAGCGGAAGTCATCAGCGGATCCGGACACGTAATCGGCGAACTATATCTCTTTGTCCGGATGAAGAGATAGATGTGGTGTGATTCTGGCGTCCGGTTCCGCCCGTCGACGGCGGAATGCAACAATCGCGGTTTTGCATTCCCAGCGCTCTCATGCCTTCGCTTCCGCCGGACGCCGCCGGTTACCGTTTCGATGACGTCGAGATCGACTTGCGCCGCCGCGAGTTGCGCGTCGTCGGCGTGGTCGAGGCGGTCGAGCCGCGCGTTTACGAGCTGATCGTCACGCTGATCGAAGGGCGCGAGCGAGCCTTCGGCAAGGACGAACTCGTCGATCTCTTGTGGGGCCGCCCGGTTTCCGACGCTTCGCTGTCGCAACTGGTCTACAAGGCGCGCCGCGTCCTGCGCGAGGACGACTCGCGATGCTTTATCCAGACCGTCCGCGGGCACGGTTTCCGCTGGGGCGGGGAGGTCGAGATCTGGGACGCGAGCGCGGATTCCGTCCCGGCGCAGAGTCATTCCCAACCCCGCGAGCAGCCGGCGCGCCTCCCGCGCGCGCTCGACGGGATCGGGCGTAGCAGGTGGTCCATTGCGGGCGTCGTTCTCGCATCGGTTGTCGCCGGTGTGGCGATCCTTTGGTGGCGAGGCGAGGCGCACGGCATCGGCTCGAGCCGCGAAGTGCTCGTTCTGCCGCTCGACAATCGCACCGGAGAGGACGGATTGGCGTGGACGCAGGATGGGCTGCCCGGACTGCTGGTCAGCGTGTTGAACCGGATGCCGGAGCTGCATGGCGTCGTCGGCCGGCCGACGGCGCAGCCCATCGGAATCAAGGACGCCGAAAAGCGCCGTGCCGCGCGCATCGCCGCGGGCGCGGACGAGGTGGTCTTTTTGAGCCTGAGCCGCGCCGGCTCCCTGCTGCGTCTGGATCTCGTGTCGGAGAGCGAGTCGGGGCGCAACAGTGCGGTTCTGTTCGGAGCGGAGCCCGCGCCGCTGGCGATCGACGCTGCCAATCGCCTCGGTGAATGGCGCGGCGGCGACGCCACGCGACCGCTTTCCGGCAGCAAGTCGATGGACGGCTATCTGAGCGAAACTTACGCGCGCGGAATGGACGCCTTCTTGAACGGTCGCATGGAGGCGGCGCGCAACTATTTTGCGATTTGCGCCGAGCGCCGGCCGGACATGGCGTGGCCGCGCCTTCAACTGGCCACGACCGAAATGCGCCTGGGCCACGATGCGGCGGCGCTGCAACTGTTCGCCGATCTGGAGCAGGGCGCTGATGCGCTCAATCCTGCGCAGGCTCGCTACTTGCGCCTGCGGATCGCCGATTCGCGACTCGATGCCGGCGACGCCGTGGCCGCCAAACGCAATTACCAAGCGGTGGCGACCGACGCTGAAGCGGCGGACGACCGTTTGTTGCTGCGTCTGGCCTGGAGCGGCCTGGGTCACGTCGAGGCCCTGGGCGGAAACGACGAGGCCGCGACGCGCTGGTTGCAACAGGTGGTCGACGTCGATCGTCGCAATGGAGATCGGCGACGCGAGGCGATCGCTTCCGCCGATCTCGCGGTACTGGCGTTCCAACGCGGGGATTTCGCGACGGCGGAACGGCTGTTCGTGCAGGTGGGCGACATGGCGCGGCAGCAGGATCTGCAATTCCTGCAACAAAGAAACCTGGCTTACCTCGCGGGCACGAACCAGGCGCAGGGACGCGTCGCCGCCGCGGTAGGCCTGTATCGGCAGGCATTGGCCTTCGCGCGCGAATCGGGCGATTCCGACGCCGAGATCGGCGCGCGTGCCGGTCTCGCGACCACCTACGCCATGCTCGGCAGCAAGGAGCGCGCCGCGCTGCATGCACGGCGGTCGCTGGAACTGGCTCGTCGCAACGGCCAGCCCATGAACGAGGCGATGGCCTTGGTGGCCAGCGCGCGTGCCGCCAGCGATGGCCGGGAAGCGGCGGGCTTCTACGCCGAGGCGGCCGACCGCTTCGAGCATTCGCACAACTGGCCGCTCGCGGCGGTCAACCGCTGGCTCTTCGTGCGCGAATTGCGCGTGCAGGGCGACGCGATAGCGCTGGATGCGCAAGTCGAACGCCTCGCGACCCTCGCACGCGAGCACGCCGAGGTTCACGACGTCGTGGTGCTCGCACGTGCCGCGCGCGCGGAGCAACGAGTCTTGCGCGGCGACGCCGACGCCCTGGCTCTGCTGGAGGAAGCGCGCTCGGCGGCGGTGCTGCCGGCCGGCGCGCGCTGGCGGCGCCTGCTGACGATCGAAAGCGCTCGTCTGGCCCTGGATGCGGGAGATCTGAAGCACGCCGGCAGCGTGATCGAGGAACTCATGCCTGCGCGGGAAGAAGACCCCGAGGCCCTGCAGCTGCAACGGCGATGGCTGCTTGCCAGTGGCCGCGAGGACGCCGCTGCGCGCGTGGCGGAGCGCCTGGAGCAGCTGGCGAGCGCCTTGGCCGATCCGCCGGAAGACGCCGAAGAAGGCACACAACAGATTGAATCGGAAGGAATAAAGAAAACTTGAAACATGCGTGAAGCGCCGCGTGGGCGTGACGGGTGGAATGGCGGCGATGGCTCCGGAAGCCATGCCCCCTCCGCTTCAAGGAAAGGATCTTAGTTCCATGTCCGCTTCGCGTGTCGCGCCCTTGCTTGGGGCGCTCTGGGCTCTGTGGGCCCTTCCTTCCACTGCCGCCGATTTCCAGGTCACCAACCTTGCCGACAGCAATCCGCCACCCGCCGGCAGCTTGCGTGCGGCGGTGCAGGCCGCCAATGCGTCGCCCGGTCCCGATCGCATCCTGTTCGCCATCGACGGCACGGTAGCCCTTGCGGCCGGGGAGATCGTCATCACCGACGCGGTGGAGATTCGCGGCCGCGGCCGTAGCGCGAACCAGATCGACGGACTCGACGCGTCGCGCATATTCCGCATCGACGGCGACATCAACAACGTCGGCGCGGTCAACGTGACGATGCGCGCGCTCACGCTGACCCACGGCAACTCCGGCATCGATGGCGGCGGAGCGGTGGCCGTGCTCGACTTCGCCAAGGCGCGCATCGAAGATTGCGTCGTGTGGAACAGTCGCACCAATGCCTCCGGCGGCGCGGTCTACGCATACCAAAGCCAGCTCGACGTGGTCGCCTCGACCTTGACCGACAACCACGCCGACGACGTCGGCGGCGGCATTGCGGCCGAAGAATCGGAATTGCTCGTGGATCGCTCCACGCTGCGCGCCAATGCCTCGTCGTTCGGCGGCGCGATCGGCGCGACGGGCGTCACCACCGCCGTGCATCTCTTCGGCAGCCGCATCGAATCCAACACCTCGGCCAACCTCGGCGGCGGTTTGGCGCTGACCATCTCGGCGGTGGATATCAGCGGTGTCACGCTCTCTGGCAATTCAGCCGACTTCGCCGGTGGCGGCGCCTACCTGCTCGGCACAGCAACCGGTTCGCTGGTGATCCAGAACAGCACGGTATCCGGCAATGTGGTGAATCACGATGGCGGCCGCGGTTCGGGCGTTGCGCTCAGCGAAGGCACGCTTTGGCTGCGCAACAGCACCGTCGCCTACAACCGCGCGCCGAACGCAGCCAACAACGATGCGACGCTCGGCGGCGGCGTCTACGTCGCCGAGGGCGGCCACACGGTCAACCTGGTCAGTACGCTGGTCGCCGACAATACGCGCGGCGCGTTCAATGTGCCGAGCGAGATCGCGCGTGGCATCGGCATCGAAGGAACACTCGTCAGCACGATCAATGCGAGCCACAGCCTGTTCCGCAACGTTCCCGAGCCGGGCGTCCTCAACGGCACCGACGTCGCCGACGTGATCGGCGCCGACCCGCTGCTGCTGCCGCTGGCCGACAACGGCGGCCCGACGCCCACGCACGCGCTCGGCACCGGCAGCCCGGCTTGCGAGCGCGGCGCGAACCCGTCGGGACTGGCCACCGACCAGCGCGGCTCCGGCTTCTCGCGCGGCTACGGCGCGGTCGACATCGGCGCCTACGAGTACCGCGGAGACACGATCTTCTTCGGCGATTTCGAGCGGCACGATCCGGCGCTGTTCGGCTGCGCATAGGCGCGATCCCGAACATTTCCCGTCGCCAGCGCCGCGGGGCGCGAGACGTCGTGGCGGCATGGCCGAGGTCGCCATTCCGCACCGACGAGATCTCCTGTCGCCCTTTGCGGCGCTTGACGACGCGGCACGCGCTGCGGATACGCTGAGGGTTCGTTCCGCATCCGACCCGAGCCGATGTCCATCGCCATGACGCCGTTCGCGCGCGCGCGCCTGTTCCCGCGCGACGGCCGCATCACCGCCATTCAGGACTGCACCGCAGAAGCCTTCGTGCAGCGCCTCAACGACGAACCGCCGCTGCGCGTCATCGACGGCTACGCGCCGTTCTGCAAACTGCACGTGCATCGCAACTGGACGACGACGCGCGGTTCCGTCGTCGCCATCACCGACGACAACCGCCATCGCCTGCGCAGCGCATACGAGGCACGCACGAAGGAAGAACTGCCCGTGCTCGTGCGCTGGTTCGAAGGCATCGAACCGCCCGTCGCGAACTTCCTCGTCCCGATCCTCTACGGCCGTGAACAACTCGCGAAGGAAGGCACGGCCATCGACGCCGACTGGGGCATCGTCGGTTGCCTGTATACGATGGAAGCCGAAGAAATCCCGATGGTGCCGATCACGATGATGCGCAACGCGCTCGGCGTGGAAGAGGGCGGCTCGGGCGTGGCGCTCGATCGCGAGGCGTATCGGCGCAGCGTCGAGTTCTGGGAACGCCACGCCAACTGGCGGCCTTGATCCGCTTCAAGCGGCCTTGTCCATTCGTGCCAGCATTCCGCGCGCGACGAACAATTCGATCCGCTCGAACGGAATGCGGTCGCCGGCATCGCTGCCGTACCACGCTTCCACGACGCGTCCGTTTTCGTCGATGAGGAAATCGGCGGGCATGCGATTGTTCGTACGCAGTCCGGCAAGGCCGGCGATGCGCAGGCCTTTGATCAGCGTCGGCACGCGCGTGACGACGGCCTTGAGCTTGCGCCACAACGAATGCTCGATGCCGTAGAGGTCGTGCGTCCCGCCGAACGGATCGGCGACCACGTGGAACGGACGCGGCTTGCGCGCGACGAAATGGCGGACGTCGTCCGCGCTGGATTGGAACACCGCGACGACGTCCAGGCCGAGCGCGGTGAGCGCGCGATGGCGCTCGGTGAGTTCGTAGATGCGGAAATTGCAGAACGGGCAAGCAGCGTCGCGGAAGAACGAGAGCAACGTACGGCGCCCGTTGCCGCCGATGACGACGCGGCGATTCTGGATGTCCACGAGCGCCAACGCAGGCGCCTGCGAGGGTGCGATCAATCTCATCGGCGTTCCCCTGTCTCGTTTGCGATTGCGCCGCCGGCTGTGCGGCCGACGCAATCTGCGCAGGCGGCGCCAGGGTGTCCATGGTTCCATGTGTAAAGCGCTGTGTTGCTTGGCAATTCGACCTTGTTTGAACTGCCGACGCGCTCCCGGTTTCTTAGTCGCGGGCGACCCGTCGGGGTCGTGCCGTCGCCATGTCGGGATCATGTCGTCACGGCGGGCGGCCGTTTCGCGGAATGATGCGGCAGTCCCGAGTAACCTGACGGCGAGGAGCATCCATGCACATCAACAGCCACCGTCTGCGAGAGCTGCGCACCGCGCGCCAGTGGTCGCAGGAACAATTGGCCACATTGAGCGGCCTGAACCTGCGCACGATCCAACGTCTGGAATCGGGCGCGAAGATCTCGACGGAATCCTTGCGCGCGTTGGCCGCGGTCTTCGAAGTGCCGGCCGAAAGCCTGCTCGCCGGCGAGCCGATCCCGAGCCAGCCTGCGTTGCGCGCCATACGCGAAGGCGTGCTGCGCGGCCTGGAATTCACGGGAACGACCTCGCGCGCCGACTTCTGGTGGTTCGCGCTTGCCGTCGCGATGCTGCTCGCTTTCGCCGAGGTCATTGCCGAGGTCACCAATCCGTTGCCGATGCAGATCGCCTCGCTGATCGTCCTGCTGCCGTGGATCGCCGCTTGCACCCGCCGCCTGCGCGACGCCGGCCTCAATCCGTGGTGGCAGCTCATCAGCCTGGCGCCCGTCGGCGGCATCCTCGTGTTGCTCTACCTGCTCACGTATCCGACCAAGGCGGAGCAGCAGCCAGTCGAGGTGTCTACCATCTGAGTTCGCAGACGCGGTATGCGTTTGCCTGCCTGCCGAAAAGCGGACAGACGGACGATGCCGTCGGCTGAGGGAGACCACGGGTCGGTATCGTCGCCCCCATTTCGTTTCGAACCACGACCACTGGCCGTCGAGTGGCGGAATGCTCGTGCGGCCAGCTTCGATTTGATCTTCCATGCCGCCGATGGCGCGCAATTTGCAACTTCCCGAGGACGGAACAGGGGAGTCGCATGGGACGCGCAAAAGGACATCTCATCGACACGTTGGCGGCGCTGCCATGGCCCGCCGGTGTCGCTTTCGGCATCGGTGGTTACTTCTTTGTCCGATTCGGACTGCCGGCGTTCCTGCACGGCAACCCATTCGCGCGGGCTTTCGAGCCGATGGCGATGCTCATGTCGTGGTTCGTACTCGTCGCGGGAATGCTCGGCGCGGTGATGTCCTGGATCGGGCAACGGCAGCGCCGCCGCCTGCTCGACGCGCAGAACGGGCTGGACAGCATCGCCGCACTCGGCTGGCGCCACTTCGAACAACTCGTCGGTGAAGCATTCCGTCGGCAAGGTTATGCGGTCGAGGAACCCGGACTCGGCGGCGCTGACGGCGGCATTGACCTGATCCTGCGCAAGAACAATCGCCGCATGCTCGTGCAATGCAAGCAATGGCGTCGCCGCCAGATTCCGGTGAACGTCGTGCGCGAGATGTACGGATTGCTCGCGCATCACAGCGCAGACGCCGTGAAGATCGCTTGTGCCGGTGCGTTCACCCGCGACGCCGCGCGTTTCGCGCAAGGCAAGCCGATCGAGCTGATCGGCGGCGAGGAATTGATGCGAATGATCCGCGAAGCGCAGGCCGCGTCGACGCAAACGGTGCATCCCGGTGAGATCGTTGCCCCTGAACCGACGTCAGCGCCCGTCGCGTCACCGGCCTGCCCGCGCTGCGGACAGGCGATGGTCGAGCGCAACAATCGCAAGACGGGGCAGAAATTCTGGGGGTGCTCGACGTTTCCGGTTTGTCGGGGTGTGAGGTGAATGCGGGAAAGTGCGCTCTGGCCCCGATTTCCGAAAAAGTAGCTCTGACCGCCCTTTTCCCAATTTGTAGATCACAATTTCTGCGGATAGTGAACCTGACCCCGTTCTTTTGGACCCCGTTCTTTTGCCTCGACGCGATCCTCGGCGCGAGTCCGTACACGGCTGCGCTGTCGCGCCTCGGCAAGATGCGCAGCGCCGGAATCACGGACCTGCGCCACGCCAGCCTCAGCGATGCGGATTGGCAAAACCGCGATCGATTCGCGCCTCAATTGCCGCAGCACACGCCGGTTCCGCTGCCGCGCGGCGTGCGCTGCCATGCCATCGCCGGTTCGATCGCGCGCAAGCCCAGCCGCTCAGGCGCATCCCTCGTCGGCGACGGCCTCGTGCCACTCGACAGCGCGCTCGGCATCCACGCCGACCCGGCGCGACACCTGCGATTGCCGGAAGCGCGCAAGGTCATCGTGCACGGCACCAGCCATCTTGGGCTGCTCGACAGTTGCGAAGTGCATGAAGAAATTCTTGCGCGCCTTCAGGCACGCGGGACGAAGCGCCATCGCCAGCGAAAAGCAGCGCGATTGAGCGGCCGATGGTCAGTGATCGATTGAGGGAAACATCAGCCAACAAGACGCGCCGCGTCCCCCATTACTCTCGTCGATGCGGAATTCGGCGTCGGAGGCGCGGGCCGCTTGTTCTACGATCGCAAGGCCCAAGCCGGAGCCTTCGGCAGAAGTGCCGCGATCACCGCGCGCAAAGCGTCGTTTGACTATCTCGCGCTCATGCGCGGGAATGCCCGGGCCGTCGTCTTCGACATTGACGAACGGACGCTCGTTGCGTACGCCGCAGCGAACGGTGACGCATCCTCCCGAAGGAACGTAAGTCAGCGCATTGTCGATCAGGTTGGCGATCGCCTCGCTGATGAGCCATGGCGTGGCATCGACGAGCGTCGGTTCGGCCTCTGCGCCGAGATCAATGTTCCGATCGATCGCGCGATCGAAAAAACGCTTGACGAGATCGACGACCAACGGCTGCAAGTCCAATGACTTGCGCTGTGCCGGAACCACGGCTTCGGCCTGCGCCATGGCCAGCAACTGCTGCGTGGTACGGGACAAGCGGCGGCTCTCGTTGAGCAGGCGATGCGCCCGCTCGCCTTCGGCGCCGTTGCCGATGTTGGTCGCCAGCATGGCGAGTCCAGCGTGCAATGCAGTCATCGGCTTGCGCAATTGATGCGCGGCATCGGCTATGAATCCCTGTCTCGCTTCGATCGCGATTCGGGCCTGCTGCAGCGCGTGGTTCATGGCGAGGATCAAGGGCCCCGCTTCGTCCGGAGCGTCGTCGTAGTTCAGCGGCGCCAGGTCATGCCGCTGGCGTGCCAGAACCGTTTGACGCAGGCCGAGCAGCGTACTCAATCCGCGGCGCACACCGAACCAGACGACCAAGCCGACGAGTGCCAGTTGAACAAGGTTGCCGAGCATCATCGATGACAGGAGCTCGCGTTGTGCCGCCGTACGAGCTTGTGTCGTTTCGGCGACGGCCACGATGGCGACGTGGCCGGATATGGCTGCGCGATACACCGCGACGCGCCAGTCATGTCGATAGGCGGTCAGGTCGTGCAGTACCAAGGGCGGGTCCTTGCTTGAGCTGCTGAACGCAAGCGGCAGATCACCGGCTATGCGAGAGCCATCGGCATCGACGGCGTAGTAGGCGCGGTGTACGTCCTGTGGCGAGGGAATGGGTTCGCCGCCCCCTTCCAGAGCGAGCCGCCCGCGATCGGCGTGAAGGTGACCGGCGATCGCGATCGCAACGCTCGCGAGCGCATCGTCATAGGCGTTGCGCAGTTGTCGTCCTGCAAGCGTCAGTTCGATCGCCGAATCTGCGAGCATGACGATCGCCAGCAGCGGCACGAGCCAGCGCAGCAATTGGCCGCGAACCGAGCGTGCCTTCTTGTTGTTGGCAATCTTGTCCATCTCGGCGAGCAGGTCAGCTCATTGACTCGTCGAGGCGGTAACCGATGCCGCGCAGCGCGCGGATCGAAACGCTGTTTCCGAGCTTGCCGCGCAGCCGTGAAATGCAGGCTTCCACCGCGTGCAGGGAAAGCTCCTCGCCGTCGCACGCCAGCAACGTGGCCAGCTCGTTCTTTTCGACGACGCTCCCCGCTTTCGCGCAAAGCGTCTCCAATGCGATCCGCTCGTTCCGGCTGATGTCGATGTCGCGATTGTCGATTCGCACTCGCCCGGAGCGCAGGTCGATACGCAGCGCGCCTATTTCCAGCAGGTTCGAAGATCGGCCGTTGGCCCGTCGCAACAAGGCACGGCAGCGGGCGACGAGTTCGCGCGGCTCGAACGGTTTGGTCAAATAATCGTCTGCGCCGAGGTCGAGTGCGTTCACGCGATCGTCGATGCCGCTGCGGCCAGTGAGGATGAGCACGGGCAGGTTGCGGCCTTCGTGGCGCAGGCGCTTGACGAGGCTGAACCCGTCCGCGCCCGGCAAGCCGAGATCGACGATGGCAAGATCAATGGGCTCGGTATTGAGCAGGGTACGCGCGTGTTCGGCGGAAGCTGCTGCGAGCGCGTTGTGCCGCGCCTGCGAAATCGCTTCGGCAATGGCGCGGGCGGCCGCGGGATCGTCTTCGACGACAAGGATGCGCATGGCGGAGCAGGTTACGTTATTTGCGCACCGCTCGCTGTGAACTTGGCGTGAGCATCGTTGGCTACTGTCGTCTGCGTCGTCCCACATCGGAACGACGCAGACGAACAAAAGAATGGAGAATGAAGCGATGAAGAGGACGAGTTTTTGCATGGGTGTGGCATTGGCGCTGGGCATGTCGTTTGGCGCACAGGCGCGAACGCCAGCGCCTGCAAAGCAACAGTTGGGCGTCGTGACGGCTGCCGTGGAAACCATTGTCCGCCAGAATCCCGACGGATCGGTCGTCACGACCGTGCGTCCAGTGAAAGATCTCGCGGCATTTTTTGCCGACATGGGCGTATCGGTTCCCATCGCGCCTGCCGACAGCATCTGCCTGCCGCCCGTGACCGTGATCGGCGACCCCGGTGGTGATGGCGGAGGTGGTGATGTGGGTAATCCTCCCGGTGGCAGCACTGGTGGCGGCGACAACAGCGGTGGTGGTGGATACCACAATCCGCCTGCTCCCCCCAGTCAAGACGCAGCAACGGTGGCCGGCACGAGCCCACCGCAAACGGTATCCTCCGACCCAAATGTGACGACCTTTAGCGAGACCATTAGTTTCAACGACGGATGGTCGGCTACTATCACTTGGGGCAGAAATTCTCCAACAGCGCCGTGGTTCCAAACCACTGTGAATTGGAAGCAACCAAATCATGGATCAGGTGCTGGCAACAGCACGCAAGGCGATTGCGACGAAAATCCGGAGTGATCTTCATCACGAGCAACTCCAAAAGCAAAACGGGCGCCTCGCGGCGCCCGTTTCGTTTCCAACTTCGCGATGACTCGCAAGCCACTCAATAGCGGTAATGATCCGGCTTGTACGGCCCTTCCACCGCCACGCCGAGATAGGCAGCCTGTTCGGCAGTCAACGTGGTCAGCTTCACGCCGATCTTTTCCAGATGCAGGCGCGCGACTTCCTCGTCGAGCTTCTTCGGCAGGATGTAGACCTTGGCGCTGTACGTGTCCTTGTTCGCCCACAGGTCGATCTGCGCGAGCGTCTGGTTCGAGAACGAGTTCGACATGACGAAGCTCGGATGGCCGGTGGCGCAGCCGAGGTTGACGAGGCGGCCTTCGGCGAGCAGGAAGATGCTGCGGCCGTCCTTGAACGTGTACTTGTCGACCTGCGGCTTGATGTTGGTCTTGACCGCGCCGGAGTTGTTGAGTGCGTCGACCTGGATCTCGTTGTCGAAGTGGCCGATGTTGCAGACGATGGCCTGATCCT
>JAKPAN010000175.1 GCA_029779475.1 Pseudomonadota bacterium | reverse complement strand
GACATCGAGCCGACGCGCGAGACGAAATCGCGCTGACGGTCGAGCACGGACTTCTTCTCCTTGCCGCCGAGCACGCGCACGGCGACGCGTTCCGCACGGCCGCTGATGTCGCACCACGCGTGCCGCGCGATGCTCGCCTCTGTCGCGATGGCGTCGAGTCCGAGCATGAACACCTGGCGCTCGTCGATCGTGGTCTCGCCTTCGCCGGGAAGCGACTCGCGGATCGCGGGGCCGCCCGTCGTGAAGTCGAACGCGGCCGGCGTCACGGCGTCGCCCGCGTGATCCGCGAGACCGTCGCGCAGCTTGAAGGAACAGACGAGACCGGCCGGCAGGTCGCGCTCGAAGTCGTAGACCCAATGGCGCGAATCCGCCCATCGACCGCTGCCCTTCACGGGGCACGCGATCTCGAAGGGTTCGACGAGCCGCGGGTCGCCGAACGGCACCATCGGCGTCGTGAATCGCGCCGTGGCCTGCCGGATGTCCTTCACTTCACCGCGTGGCGAGAAGACCTCGACCGACGGCGCGGCCAGGAGGCTCGCAGCGAACAGCAGCCCGGCGGATGCGAACACCGTGCGCGCCGCGTTCGACCACGCGGCCGGGAGACCGGACCACCCGGACACGGCGCCAGGAGCGCCAGGCGATCCGTGCAGGGGCTTGCGCGCGGTAACCGCGGCATTCATCGACGGCATCGTTCCTTCTCCATCGCCCGGTCTCTCGCCGGACGTGTCATGTCACTTCGCAGTTTTCGAGCAGACGAAATCGAGCGTCGCGCGACCCGGCGTGCCGGCATCGACGGCTTCCCAGACGCGCTTCATCGCGCCGGAATCCCAGAGCACCTTCCCGTCGACGCCCAGGAGCTGGAGCGACACGACGCGATGCTGGAACCGCTTGCAGTCGTCTTCGACGACGCCGACGGTCTCCTTCATGAGCGGCATGCCGGGCGTGTCGCCCATCGGATGTGGTTCGCGGAACACGGCGCGCTTCGTGAGCCGCACGATCTCGCCACTGCGCGCGAGTGATCCAGCGTCGACGAAGTGCTCGATGTCGCCCTCGGTGCCGACGCTCACCCAGTCCGCGGCGTTGGCGCCGCAGGCCATCAGCATTGCCGCCATTGCCAGCCATTTCGTCATGAGTTGCCTCCTGTTGCGTTGCCACCGGCCGGTCGGCTGTGACACGATCGGACGCGCTTGCGGGATGCCCGGAAACCAGTGCTCCGCGCGCGGCGGATGTCGAGACCCGGAGCCGCTCGCAGCATGCGCATCCGGACGCTCGACACTGCAGGCATCCTGACCTTGCACGGTGCGTCGTCGCGCGATTGTCAGCGTGACGACGGCGCCCTCCTCCTCGACCGCGGCGAGCATACAACGACCGCCCCGCACCG
>JAKPAN010000287.1 GCA_029779475.1 Pseudomonadota bacterium | reverse complement strand
TCTCGACGGTCTCCACGCCGGAACAGCGCGTCGGCCGCGTCACTCCCAGTTGCCGACGTCCGCCGCTTCGCCGTCGCCGCCAGGTTTGCCGTCCGCGCCGTAGCTGTAAACGTCGAATTCGCCGTGCTGGCCGGGCTGCTGGTACTGGTACGGGCGGCCCCACGGATCCTTCGGCACGTTGCGCGACTGCAGGTACGGGCCTTTCCAGTTCGGCGCGTCCGGCGTGCCGCTTGGCTTGGCGACAAGCGCGTCGAGACCTTGCTCGGTCGACGGATACGCGAAGTTGTCGAGCTTGTAGAGATTGAGCGCGCTGGCGATGCTCGAAATGTCCTGGTGCGCCTTCACGATGCGCGCTTCGCCGGGGCGATCCATGACGCGCGGCACGACGATCGCGGCGAGGATGCCGAGGATGACGACGACGACGAGGATCTCGATCAAGGTGAAGCCGCGCGACTTCGCGACCAAAGCGGAACCGCGCGAGGCGCGACGGACGGCGAACGATTCGGGGAAGCGGCGCATGGCGAGCTTGTGCGGCGGAGGCGAGGCCTAGGATCATATCAGCGTCATGTCGCCCCAATCCGCCGATCTTGCCGCGCGCGACCTCGCCGTCGTCTGGCACCCGTGCACGCAGATGCACGACCACGAAACCCTGCCGATGTTGCCGATCGCGAGCGCCCAAGGCGCCTGGCTGCACGGCCACGACGGCAAGCGCTACCTCGACGCGGTCAGCTCGTGGTGGACGTGCCTGCTCGGCCATCGCCACCCGCGCATCGTCGCTGCGCTCAAGGACCAGCTCGACCGACTCGACCACGTCATGCTCGCCGGATTCACGCATGAACCCGCGATCGAACTCGCCGAGGAACTCGTGCGCATCGCACCGCGCGCGGCAGACCCGGCGCGCGCGCTGCGCCGCGTGTTCTACGCCGACAACGGCTCGTCCGCGATCGAAGTCGCGCTGAAACTGTCTTTCCATTACTGGCGCAACAGCGGCCGCGGCGAACGCACGCGCTTCGTCGCGCTGAGCGGCGGCTACCACGGCGAAACGCTCGGCGCGCTGTCGGTGACCGACGTGCCGCTGTACCGCACGACCTACGCGCCGCTGCTCATGGAGCCGATCTTCGCGCCGTCGCCCGATGCCTACGAAGCCGAACCCGGCGAAAGCGCCGCCGCTTGCGCGTCGCGCCGCCTGCGCGAGATGCGCGCGATTCTCGAACGCCATGCGCACGAAGTCTGCGCCGTCATCCTCGAACCGCTCGTGCAATGCGCCGGCGGCATGCGCATGCACGACGCGTCGTACCTGACCGGCCTGCGCGCGTTGTGCGACGAATTCGACGTGCACCTGATCGCCGACGAGATCGCGGTCGGCTTCGGCCGCACCGGCACGCTGTTCGCGTGCGAGCAAGGCGGCATCGCACCGGATTTCCTGTGCCTGTCGAAAGGCCTTACCGGCGGCACGCTCGCGTTGTCGGCGGTGCTGACGACGACGCGCGTCTACGACGCGTTCTACGCCGAATATTCCGCCGGCAAGGCGTTCCTGCACTCGCACAGCTATACCGGCAACCCGATCGCCTGCCGCGCCGCGCTGGCGACGCTGTCGGTGTTGCGCGAGGAACCCGTGCTCGAACGCAACCGCGTGCTCGCCGCGCATCTGGCTTCGAGGCTCGCACCGCTCGCCGATCATCCGAACGTCGCCGACGTGCGCCAGACCGGCATGATCGCCGCCGTCGAACTCGTGCGCGACAAGGCGACGCGCGAACCGTTTCCGTCCAGCGAACGCCGCGGCCTGCGCGTCTACCGCCACGGCCTCGAACGCGGCGCCGTGCTGCGCCCGCTCGGCAACGTCGTCTACTTCATGCCGCCGTTCTGCATCGCGCCGGACGACATCGATTTCATGGTCGAGGTGGCGGTCGAAGGCATCGAGCGCGCGGTCGTTTGAATCCCATGACGCCCGCCCGCGCCCGTACACTGGCGCGCAGTCTTGCCAAGGTCGATGCGGGTGGCACGACGCCATTCCGCTTGGAAAGCGATCGCTGCCTTGCGCAGAATGCAGGTCGTCACCATTCGAGAAACCCATGCGCATTCCCCGAGTCTACGTGCCCCAGCCGCTGCATCCGGGCCGCGAAATCGACTTGCCGGTGCAGGCCGGCGAGCATCTCGTGCGCGTGCTGCGCCTGGAGCGCGGCCATCCGCTGCGCTTGTTCAACGGCGACGGCAACGAGTACGCGGGCGAGATCGCTTCGCTCGCCAAGCGCGGCGTGACCGCGCTGGTCGGCGCGGCGGCAGAGGCAGCGGATCGCGAAAGTCCGCTGCGCATCACGCTCGCGCAAGGCATCGCGCGCGGCGAGAAGATGGACTGGATCCTGCAGAAGGCGACCGAACTCGGCGTCGCGCGCATCGTGCCGCTGGTCACCGATCGTACCGAGGTCAAGCTCGACGCCGAGCGCGCCGAACGCCGGCTCGCACACTGGCATGCCGTGCTGGGATCGGCTTGCGAGCAGTGCGGACGCAATCGCCTGCCGGAACTTGACGAACCGCAACGTCTGGCCGATTGGGCGGCGCAGCCCGCAGCGGACGGCGAGTTGCGTCTCGCGCTCGATCCACTGGGTTCGACGAGCCTGCGCACGCTGTCGCCGGTGTCGCACATGACGCTCGTCGTCGGGCCCGAAGGCGGCCTGTCCGAGCACGATCTCGACACGCTCGCGCAGGCAGGATTCGCGGGACTGCGCCTCGGCCCGCGCATCCTGCGCACGGAAACCGCGGGGCTTGCCGCGCTGGCTGCGTTGCAGGCGTTGCACGGCGACGCGGGTTGAGCGCCATCGCCGTCGTCCGCGTGCGCGGCGTTGCCGCTATGCTCGGCTTTCCACAAGGAGGGACTTTCATGAAGAAGCAGTTTTCGGTCGCGCTCGTCACGGGAATTTTCGCCATGGGCGTCGGCGTCGGCATGGCCGCGCAGAAGCTCAGCCCGTCGCTGTACCACGGCAAGTCCAAGACCGACGCCGCGAAAGCGTTGCTCGACGCCGCGCGCACGGAAGCCGGCGACGGCAGCTGGGAGCGCATCGCGATCGGCCGCATCTACTACCTCGGCGGCCAGAAGGCCGAAGGCCAGGCGATGTTCGACTCGATCCTGTCGGGCAAGCACGAGCCGAGCGACGAATTCCGCATCGCGCGCGTCTATCGCGAAGCGGGCGAATGGAGCCGCGCCAAGGCGATGTTCGACAGCTATGTCGCCAAGAACCCGAAGGACGAGAAGGAAATCGCCGAAGTCGGCGCGTACTACCTGCTCGCCGGCGACCGCGACACCGCAGAAAGCCTGTTCGACCGCTCGTTCGCGATCACGCCGGAACTGTGGGCGACGATTCCGGCCGCGGGCGCCTATCTCGGCGTCGTGCCGCAGCCCTGAGGACGTCCCGTCGCGACGAAGCCGTGCCGTCGTGCACGGCTTCGATCGCGGCGCATCTCACGCAATCCCGGCCGCCGGCCCCGCCAAGCCATCGTCGAGCGGATCGGCGGCGTCTTGCGGCTCGCTGAGCGCCGCGTCGATCGCCTGAGCGATCGGCAGCGCGCGCTCGACGTCGTCGTCGTCAACCATCACGTTGACGAGGTTCCAGCGTGGCAGGTCGCCGATCGCGCCGGCCAGGTATTCCCCGCCGACGAAGGCGCGCACGCCTTCGGCTTCGAGCGCGCCCTTGACGAGATTGGCGTCGATGATCGTGTCGGCGCAGTAGATGATTCTCATGATCTCCTTCCGCCTCACATCACCCGCATGGGTGCCGATGATGCGCCTTCCACGCGCCGACCTGCCCTGACAGGCCTTGCCGGTTCGCTTTCGCGCGTGCCCTCGCTAAACTGTGATGTTCCCTCGACCGTGAGCGCCGCACCCGCGGCGACGCAGCATGACCGACGCCGCTTCCGCGCCTGCCGCGGGCCATTCCTTCATCCACCAGATCGTCGCCGCCGACGTCGCTGCCGGCAAACAAGGCGGCGCGGTAAAGACACGCTTCCCGCCGGAGCCGAACGGCTACCTGCATCTGGGTCACGCCAAGTCGATCTGCCTGAACTTCGGCATCGCGGGCGAGTTCTCCGGCACCTGCAACCTGCGCTTCGACGACACCAATCCAGCCAAGGAAGACGTCGAATACGTCGACGCGATCCAGGCCGACGTGCGCTGGCTCGGCTTCGAGTGGAGCGCGCTGCACCACGCCTCGGACTACTTCGAAATCCTCTACCTGTGCGCGGAAAAACTCATCCGCGACGGCAAGGCCTTCGTCTGCGATCTGTCTGCTGAAGAAGTGCGCGAATACCGCGGCACGCTCACCGAACCGGGCCGCAATTCGCCGTGGCGCGATCGCAGCGTCGAAGAAAATCTCGACCTGTTCCGCCGCATGCGCGCGGGCGAATTCGCGGACGGCGCGCGCACGCTGCGCGCGAAGATCGACATGGCATCGGGCAACATCAACCTGCGCGATCCGGCGATCTACCGCATCCGCAAGGTCAGCCACCAGAACACCGGCGACGCGTGGCCGATCTATCCGATGTACGACTACGCGCACTGCGTTTCCGACGCCGTCGAAGGCATCACGCATTCGCTGTGCACGCTGGAATTCGAAGATCACCGCCCGCTCTACGACTGGTGCCTCGACCAGCTCGACGTGCCGAACATGGCGGAACTCGCCGAACCGATGCGCCGTGCCGGCCTGACCGGTCGCGCCAGCCGCCCGCAGCAGATCGAATTCGCGCGCGGCAACCTCGACTACACCGTGATGAGCAAGCGCAAGCTCATGGCGCTCGTCTCGGAAAAACTCGTCGATGGCTGGGACGATCCACGCATGCCCACGCTCGCCGGCGTGCGCCGCCGCGGTTTTCCGGCTGCGGCGATCCGCGCGTTCTGGGATCGCGCGGGCGTGACCAAGCAGAACTCCGTCATCGAATTCAGCGTGCTCGAAGGCTGCGTGCGCGACGTGCTCGACGCGTCCGCGCCGCGGCGCATGGCCGTGCTCGATCCGCTCAAGCTCGTCATCGACAACGTCGATGCCGCGCATGAGGAAGCGATCGAGTTCTCCAACCATCCGAAGAACCCGGATTTCGGCACGCGCAAGGTGCCGTTCTCGCGCGAACTGTGGATCGAGCGCGAAGACTTCGCCGAAGTGCCGCCCAAGGGCTTCCACCGACTCGTGCCCGGCGGCGAAGTGCGCCTGCGCGGCGTCGGCATCGTGCGTTGCACCGACCTCGTCAAGGACGCCGACGGCCACGTCGTCGAAGTGCACTGCACGCTCGACGCCGAAACGCGCCACGGCATGCCGGGCGCGGATCGCAAGGTCAAGGGCACGATCCACTGGGTCAGCGCGAAGCACGCGGTCGCCGCGGAGACACGCCTGTACGAACGCCTGTTCACCTGCGCCGATCCCGACGACACCAGCGACGGCAAGACCTACGCCGACCACATCAACCGCGACGCCAAGCGCGTCGTGCAGGCGTGGATAGAACCCGCCGCCGCGGAGACCGCGCGCGAAGGCAACGTGCAGTTCGAACGCCTCGGTTACTTCGTCGCCGACCGTCTCGACCACACGCCGGAAAAACCCGTGTTCAACCGCACGGTGACGCTGCGCGATTCCTACGCCAAGCGCTGAGGAATAGCCGCATCGGGCACGGCTTTGCGCGCGAGGCGTTGCGTCAACGCCCGCGCGCACGGATCTGAATAGAAGCGGCCGACGAGCGCGCCGAGCGCCCAGCAGGTGAGCACCGCTGGCACATACCAGAGCCAGCCCGAACGCAAATCACTTCCCGCCGCCTTGAACGCGGCGACGATCGCGAACACCACGAACATGTGGCCGAGGTAGATCTCGTAGCTGTAGCGGCCCATCGAGCGCAGCCACGCGAGTCCGCACACGCCCGACCCACGCGCATGCGCGAGCGCGTACACGAGGCATGCCGCGCAGGCGACGAGCCAGAACATCACGAAGTCGTGCAGCAGCGGCCACAGTTCGCGCATCGCGAACATCAGCGCGAGCAAGCCGCCCGCGCCGAACACGCCGACCGCCGCGACGAGCGCACGCGGCGGCTGCGGCCAGCGTCGCGTCGCGAGCGCGGCGAGCACGCCCGCGGCGATCGCGCCCATGCCCGGCAGGTAGGCCTTTTCCTTCCAGATTTCGTTGTCGGTGATCGCCATCAGCGCGAACGGAATCGAGCAGACGAGCGCGACCAAGGCCATCGCGAGCAGCGCGCGGCTGCGCACGGACATGCACACGAGCGGGAAGCCGAGATAGAACGTCTCCTCGATCGACAGCGACCACAACACGTCCCACGAACCGGGCAGATAACCCGTTGCGCCTTCGTACCAGTTCAGGTGCAAGCCAAGCGCGGCAACTAGCGCGCGCGGCAGCGACTGGCCGGGCTGGTGGATCACGTAATCCGCGGCGCCGGCAAGATGCAGCAGCGCCAACACGGCGAGCAGCAACAGCAGGCACGGCAGGATGCGTCCCGCACGGCGCGCGTAAAACGCGCGCAGGTCGATGTTCGCGAGACTGCCCCAGCGCGCCAGCGAGTGATTCGCGATGAGGAATCCCGAAATCACGAAGAACACGAATACCGCTTCGTAGCCGTTGTAGCTGAGCGCGCCGAGCACGCGACCCGGCACGATGTCGGCGAGCGCCGTCTTCTTGAGTGGAATGCGCAACGCGAGGTGATGCAGCACGACGAGCAGGATCGACAGGCCGCGCAAGGCGTCGATGCCGGCGTAACGCGGCAACGCGGTTTCGGAACGCATCGGGTCGGGCATCGTGGACGAGACCATCGAACAGGCGCGGCATCGTGCAGGCTTCCGATCGCGCCGGCAATCCCGCACGGTTGCCGCGCGAACGTACGAACGGCTAGCCTCGCGTCTTCCAAGGAGAACGCCATGCCCGTGCCCGCGATCACGCTGACCCTGCCCGACTGGATCGACGAAGAAGTCGGCTCGCGCGCGTACGCGAGCGACGAGGAGCGCGTCGCGCTCGCGATCCGGCTGTCGCGGCGCAACGTCGCCGAACGCACGGGCGGCCCGTTCGGCGCGGCCGTCTTCGACGAGGCGGGGCACGTCGTTGCAGCCGGCGTGAATCGCGTCATGCCCGAACATTGCTCGGTCGCGCACGCGGAAATGATGGCCTTCCTCGCTGCGCAAGCGCGCACGAAACGCTGGCGCCTCAACGACGACGGCCGCCGCTATACGCTG
This sequence comes from Pseudomonadota bacterium, assembly GCA_029779475.1. Taxonomy (GTDB): domain Bacteria; phylum Pseudomonadota; class Gammaproteobacteria; order Xanthomonadales; family Rhodanobacteraceae; genus Dokdonella_A. Next base: position 1,038 of record JAKPAN010000287.1, on the reverse strand, counting down.
GCCACGAGCGCGCAGCCATGCTGCCAGTGCTACGGCGCGAGTTTCTGGGCCGGCATCGACGAACTGCTGATCGGCGCGCGTTCGAGCGACGTCATGGCGCTGTCGGAATTCGACGAAGGCCCGCTGCCCGCCGACTGGATCGGCGAACTCGAAAAGCGCGGCATCGCCGTGCGCCGCGACATCCTGCGCGACGAAGCCTGCGACGTATTCCGCTTCTACGCGCAGATGGATGGCGCGAGTTACTGAAGAAGCGCCGCTGGTTGCGCTTCGCGCGGGCGGCCTATTCGAAACCGTTCTTGAAAATCACGTCGCCGCCGCTGACGACGAGCAAGTTCGCCGACATTGCCGGCAGCGCGGCGAGGCTCAACGCCGTGCCGGCGAGCGTGCCGCTGCCGATCGCGTGCACCGCGTGCGTCGCATCGAAACCGTACAGCGTCCAGGCCGCGCCCGGCGCGCTCGCGAAGCTCAGCGCGACGTCCTGCACGGTCGCTGTCTTGTTGGTGAGCAGCACCATCGTGCGCGCGCCGGATCGGAACGCGTAGGCACCGATCTGGTCGACGTCGCCGCTCGTCGCGCGCACGCTGTCGCCCTGCACTTTCGCGCCGGCGCCGTCGTAGTTCAGGAACAGCGTGAAAGCGCGTTCGGCCTTCGTGTCCGGTTCGGGCGCGACCCAGCGCGTGGCCATGTCGACGCCTTCGCGCGCGAAGATGCCGAACAGTTCCGCCTGTGCGACCGCGCCGCTCGTGGTGCCGTCGTTGCCCCAGTTGTATTCGGTGATCGCGAGCCGCGTGCCGGGGCAATACTGCGCGATCCAGGCGCGCACGCGCGGGATGAGATTGGGTTTGCTGTAGTGATTCGCGTCGGCGTCACCGAGGTCGGAAATCCACGATTCGGACACCCAATCCAGGCGGTACAGTTCCTTGAGCGAGCGCAGACGCCGCGCGGCGGTTGCGGCTGAATCGTCGTCGTTGAGCGCGATGTTGCTGCCCTGCGGGTAGTAATGCAGGTCGAGCACGTCGACGGCGCGCGCGCCGCCAA
>JAKPAN010000172.1 GCA_029779475.1 Pseudomonadota bacterium | reverse complement strand
CCGTCCTGCACGATCGCGCGCGCGCCGTCGCGACGCTTTCGTGCTTCTTTGAGCGATACGTCGGGGTAAACACCGAGAGAGATCAGCCGGCCTTTCATCGCAAAGCGATAGCGGAAGCGCCAATACAACGCACCATCCGGGCGCACTTCCATGCAGAGGCCTGCCCCATCTGCAACGCGATAGAGGGCATCACGCGGCTTGAGCGCCTTGATTGCCTTGTCAGTAAGCACGGTTCCAGCCTCTGTGAGTACCTAAGTTCGCCGCCGCCCTTAAAGCGGTAGTTACTCTCAAAGGTACTCACGGGATCTGCCGGATGCAACTGGACGCTTGAGGACGTCTGTAAGCCAAAACACCCATATAAAGCCGGCGTTTACATGGAAAGAACGGATTTCGCTGGATGGTGCTGGATGCGGGATTGGTGGGCCGTGATGGGATCGAACCATCGACCAATGGATTAAAAGTCCACTGCTCTACCGCTGAGCTAACGGCCCAAAATTTTCGATCAAGCAACGCGATCGCGCGTTGCGCGTCGATCGCTCCTCGCCCGCTTTCGGGAAGCGGCGGCGCGCAGGTCAGCGTGCCGAGGGCCGCGCAGTTTACCTGCGCGCGGCGCTCAGCGGTAGCGCGTCGGGTCGGCGACGCCGGCGACGCGGAATCCGTCCGCGCGAAGGCGGCAGGCGTCGCAGTGGCCGCAGGCGCGGCCGTCGGCGTCGGCCTGGTAACACGACACGGTCATCGAGAAATCGACGCCCAGGCGCACGCCTTCGCGCACGATGTCGGCCTTGCTCATCGCCATCAGCGGCGCCTGCACGGAAAGCCGCGCGCCTTCGACGCCGGCTTTCGTGGCGACGTTGGCAAGCGCGTCGAATGCGGCGATGAACGCGGGCCGGCAATCGGGATAACCCGAATAATCAACGGCGTTGACGCCGCAGAAGATCTCGCGCGCGCCGAGCACTTCGGCCCAGCCGAGCGCGATCGACAGCATGATTGTGTTGCGCGCCGGCACGTAGGTGACGGGAATGCCCTCGCCGCCTTCGTCGGGCACGTCGATGTCGTCGGTGAGCGCGGAACCGCCGATGCTGCGCAGGTCGACGTGGACGAGCTTGTGCTCGACCGCGCCAAGCGCGGCGGCGACGCGGCGCGCAGCGGCGAGTTCGGAATGATGGCGCTGGCCGTAGTCGACGCCGAGCGCGTGGCAGACGAGGCCGCGTTCGCGCGCGAGCGCGAGCGTGACGGCGGAATCCATGCCGCCCGAGACGAGGACGACGGCGTGTTCGTTCGATGATGAGGTCATGTCAGTGTCCGGGCGCGTCGCCCCAGAGCAATTTGTGCAGTTGCAGTTGCATGCGCACGGGCAGGCGATCGTCGAGGATCCATTGGGCGAGGTCGCGCGGCGCGAGCGCGCCGTGCACGGGCGAGAACAGCACTTGGCAGCGGCGATCGAGCGCGTGCTCGCGCAGGCGTGCGACGGCCCAGTCGTAATCCGCGCGATCGGCAAGGACGAGCTTGACCTGGTCGTGCGGCAGCAGATGTTCGATGTTGCTCCACAGGTTGCGCTCGACTTCGCCCGAACCGGGCGCCTTGAGGTCGACGACCTTGCGCACGCGCGCGTCGACGGCCGCGACATCGAGCGCGCCGGAGGTTTCCAGCGACACCTCGAAGCCCTCATCGCATAGTTTTTCGAGCAGGGTCAGGCAGCGCTTCTGCGACAGCGGCTCGCCGCCGGTGACGCAGACGTGGCGCGCGCGGTACGCGGCGACTTCGTCGACGATCGACTCGATCGTGCGCCATTGGCCGCCGTGGAACGAATACGTCGTGTCGCACCACGTGCAACGCAGCGGGCACCCGGTGAGGCGGACGAATACCGTCGGCCAGCCGACCGCATCGGCTTCGCCTTGCAGCGAGTGGAAGACTTCGGTGATGCGCAGCCGCGGCGCGGCGACATCGGCTTCGGCAGACGCGCCGTCCGCAACGGCGCGGGCGGCGGTGGTGTCCACGACTGCGCCGCTCAGTGCGCCGAACCCGCCGGCAGCGCGCGCAGGCGACCCTGTGCGAGACGTGCGACGGTAGTGTCGGGATATTTCTGCGTGACTTGCGTCAACGTATCGCGCGCGGCGTCGTACTGCTTGAGTTCGTACTGGCTGTAGCCGACCTTGAGCAGCGCGTCGGGCGCCTTCTGGCTCTGCGGATAGCGCGCGAGCAGCGTCTGGAACGATTCCTGCGCGATCTTGTAGTTCTGCGTCGCGTAGTACGACTCGCCGAGCCAGTAGTACGCGTTGCCGGTGAGTTCGCCGCTCGGGTACTGGTCGATGAAGCTCTGGAAACGGCGCGCCGATTCCGCGTAACGGCCGTCCTTGAGCGCGGCAAAGGCCTCGTTGTACGTGCTCGATTCGGCGGCCGGATCGCCGGCGGGCACCTTCGCAGCAGGCGCCGCGGACGCGGCTGCGTCGGCGTTGCCGGCGGCGCGGTCGGCATCGGTCAGCGTGTCGTTGCCGGCCTTCGCGGACGGCGCGGATTTCGCGGACGCGCCGCCACCGAGTTCGATGTCGGGCGGCTGCTCGGTCTTCGCCTTCGGTGCCGCGGCGGCTGCACCGTTCGCGGCGCTGGCCGGATTGCCTTCGAGGCGGCCGACGCGCGAATCGATGTCGAGGTATTGCTGCTTGTTGCGCTGGTTGGCCTCGTCGAGCGCGTGGCGCAATTCCTCGACCTGGCCTTGCAGCGTCTGCACCTGCGATTGCAGCGCCTGGATCTGGTTGACGAGATCGACCGAACCGCCCTGCGCGGGATTGCTCTGCTGCTGTTCGAGGCGCGCGACGCGTTCGGCGAGCGACAAGCGATCCTGCGCGCGAACCGGCGCGGCGAAAACGGCAACGGCAGCCGCGAGGGCTGCCGTTGCGAACACGTTTTGGAACTTGACCGTCATGCCGGCTTACTTGGCGGTGTAGACGATCTCGACGCGGCGGTTCTTCGACCAGCACGACTCGTCGTGCTGGCGGCAGACCGGACGCTCTTCGCCGTAGCTCGTCACGTTGAGCTGCGAGGACGACGCGCCGGCCGCGCTGAGCGCGCCCTGCACGGCGTTGCCGCGGCGCTCGCCGAGGCCGAGGTTGTATTCACGCGAACCGCGCTCGTCGGTGTTGCCTTCCAGCGTCACGCGCGCATCCGGGAACTGGCGCAGGTACTGAGCGTGGCAGGTCATCTGCGCCTGGAATTCCGGCTTGATCTCGCTCTTGTCGAGGTCGAAGTAGACGACGCGCTGGCGCAGGCAGGAGTCGGTGTCGAGGCTGTCGCGCGTGTACGGTCCGCTGTTGTCCATCGGGCGCGTGTCGGTGGTGGCCGGCTGCGTCGAACCGGTGTCGACAGGCTTGACGTTCTTCTTCGCGCACGCCGCGACGCCCGCGACCAGCAGGACCGAAAATGCAATGCGAACCGTGTTGTTCATGGATGACGCCCCTAAGCGAATGAGTGAGTGGGATGAACCGATACCGCCGATACGACAATGAACCGAATCGCGCGGAATGTTGCGGTGCCGCGCACAACGGAAATTTCACAACATTATGTTCATCGCGGCCTGAACGGACCCCAAGCCGGTTCACGCACGTCGCCTTCGGCATACCCCAGTCGTTGCCGCACGCGGCCATCGGCGGAAGCGGCATACAGCACGCCGCGCGTGCCTTCGCTCGCTGCATACAAAAGCATGCTGCCGTTCGGCGCGAAACTCGGAGCCTCGTCCTGGCTGCCCGGCGAAACCAGCGTGTTCTGGTTGGTGGTCCGGTCGAGAACCGCAATACGATACACGTTTCCGCTGCCCTGCACCATTGCGATCTTGATGCCTTTCGCATCGACGACGCTGGGGCTCGCGTTGTACTGGCCCGCGAACGTCACGCGCGTGGCTTCACCGCCGCTCGGCGAGACCTGGTAGATCTGCGGTTTGCCCGATCGATCGGACGTGAAATAGATCGACTGGCCGTCCGGCGCCCATTGCGGCTCGGTATCGATCGCGAAGTGCTTGGTGATCTGCGTCAACGCGCGGCTGCCGAGATCGAGGATGTAGATGTCCGGATTGCCGCCTTTGGACAGGCTCAGCGCGAGACGGTTGCCATCCGGCGAGAACGACGGCGCGCTGTTGATGCCGCGGCTGTTGGAAACGACCTGGCGCGAACCGGTCGAGAGATCCTGAATGTAGACGGCCGAGTTGCCGCTCTCGAACGAGACATAGGCGATACGGCGGCCGTCCGGCGACCAGTGCGGCGAGAGCAATGCCTCGCGTGAGCGCACGACGACCTGCGGGTTGTAGCCGTCCGAATCGGCGACCATGAGCGCGTACTGCGCGTTCGGCGGATTGCCCGTTGCGGTGATGTAGGCAATGCGCGTCCAGAACGCGCCGCGCACGTGCAGGATCGCTTCGTAAACGGCGTCGGCGACCTGATGCGAGATGTCGCGCAGGCCGCTGCGTTGGCCGCTGATCGCGCTGCCGGCCATCTTCTGCTGGCGTGCGACGTCGAACAGCTCCCACTCCACGCGCACGCCGTCGCCGGAATCGCTGACGCGGCCGACGACGAGATAGTCCTGCTTGAGCAGGTTCCAGGTCGCGAACTTGACTTCGCTCTGCCGCGTCGGGAATTCGACGATGTCGTTCTTCGGCAATGTGCGGAACTGGCCCGAACGCGCGAGGTCGGCGCGCACGATCTCGCCGGGATTGGCGTCGGGCGGCAATGCCGCGCCGTCGAAGCCGAACGGCACGACCGCGATCGGTGTCGCCGTCGCGTTGCCGTTGACGATGTCGATGTTGAGTCCTTGCGCATGCGCGACCGTTGCGAGCAACAGCGCCGCGAACGCCCACACCAAACGGCCGATGGTCTTGTTGAGCATCTTCGATCCTATCCGTCGTATCTGAAATTGAACGTGATGTTGCGCTGGAACACTTTCTCGTAGCCCTGATACGGCAACGGCGCGCGCTTGACCGCCTGTTCGAGCGAATTGCGCGTCACATCATCGGCGTTGCAAGGTGAACCGATGGAAACGCTGATGACGTCGCCACCCGGAATCTGCGTCACGTTGATGCGGCAATGCAGGCCGGCGGACGCGCTGTCCGGGCGGTTCCAGTTGTTCGTCACCGAGGCCTGGATCGCCGCCGCGTAGCGCGCGGCAAGGTCGTTGTCCACACCGTTCGCGCCGGTCTGCGCCTGCGGCGCTTCCTGTTCGGCCTGCGGCTGCGCAGGCGCGGCTTCGCGCGCGTTGCGATCCTCGATCTGCGCAAGGCGCTGCTTTTCGAGATTGAGTTTCTTCTCGGCCGCTTCGCGCTGCTTCTTGATGTCGGCGAGCTGCTTTTGCTGTTCCTCGCGCAACTGGCGCGCCTTTTCCTCCTGCAACTCGACTTGATGCTGGCGGACTTTTTCTTCCTGTTCCTTTTTCTGCTCTTGCGCCTTCTGCTCGGCGAGCGCGGCGATCTTTTCCTGATCGACGCGATCCTGCTTGACGACTTCGGTCGGCTTCTGCGGCTCGGGCTTGGGCGGCTCGGGTTGCGGCTGCGGCTTCTGCACTTCCGGTTGCGGCGGTTGCGGTTCCGGCTTGGGCGGCGTCGGCGCGGGTTGCGGCTTGGGCGCGGACGGCGGCGCGGCGTTCGGTCGCTTCGGCGCGGCCGTCGGGCCGATCAGCGTCGCCTCGATGACCGGACCGGGCATGACCACGGGCTTGCTTTCGCTCGTCCACCACAGGCCGATCAGCGCGACAAGCACGCACAGCACATGCACGGCGATCGCGAGCGCGAACGCGCGCAGCTTGTCGCCGAAGCTTTCCTGCTCGTTGCGAGGCGGTCGTGCCATCCGCTCAGTGCGCCTTCGCCGCTTCCGGCGGTTTGCTCATGAGGCCGACCTTGGGCACGCCGGCCTGCTGCAACAACACCATCGCCTGATAGATCTTGCCGTAGTCGGCCGAGGTGTCGCCGGCGACGTAGACCGGAATCTGCGGGTTCTGGCGCACGAAGGCAGCGATCTTCGCCTTCAGCGCTTCGGCGTCGATTTCCTCGCGCGGCGCGGCCGCCAACGTGAGGAAAAGCCGGCCTTCGCGGTCGACGCTGACCACAGCCGGTTCCTTGTCGTTCTGGATCGACTTCGCCGCCGACTGCGGCAGTTCGATGTCGACGCCGAGGTTCATCAGCGGCGCCGTCACCATGAAGATGATGAGCAGCACGAGCATCACGTCGATGTACGGCACGACGTTGATCTCGGCCTTGAGCTTGCGGCGCTTGCGGGTTCTCAGGGTTTGCATGCAGGAACGCTCCAACGCGGACGCGGGCGACGCGGGGTCGCGTCAGTCTTCGACATGCGCCTGGCGCGCGAGGATCGAGGAAAATTCCTCGACGAAGGTGTCGTAGCGCAAACCGATGCGTTCGAGCTTGGTCGAGAAGCGGTTGTAGGCCCACACCGCGGGAATCGCCGCGAACAGGCCCATCGCGGTCGCGATCAGCGCTTCGGAAATGCCGGGCGCGACCATCGCGATGGTCGCTTCCTTGACGTTCGCGAGGCCCTGGAACGCGATCATGATGCCCCACACCGTGCCGAACAGGCCGACGTAGGGACTGATCGAGCCGACGTTGGCGAGGAATTCGAGGTTCTGTTCGAGACGGTCGACTTCGCGCGTCGCGGACACGCGCATCGCGCGCTGCGCGCCTTCGATCAGCGCGCGCGAATCGGCGCCGCGGCGCTGGCGCAGGCGCGCGAATTCGCGGAAACCGGCCTCAAAGATCGCCGCCGAACTGCTCAGGCGTTCGCCGCGCGCGGTGATGTCGCGGAACAAACCAGCGAGATCGGCGCCCGACCAGAAGCGTTCCTCGAATTCGTCCGCGCTCGCGTTGGCGCGGTCGAGCATCGCCTTCTTGCGGAAGATGATGAACCACGACGCGATCGAGAACCCGATCAGCAGCGCGAGCACGCACTTGACCGGCAAGCTCGCGTTGAGCGCGAGCGCGAGGATGTTGAGGTCGTTGTTCATGTTTTCGTGATCCCTTCGATCAGGTGTTCTGGAATCGGCCGCGGCCGGAACCGCGCCGCGTCGAGGCAGGCGATGCGCACGCGCGCATCGAGCAGGATTTTTTCCTCGCCCTCGCGGCGCAGCGTCTGCCGCACCGTGAAGCTCGCGCTGCGCGATTCGACGACTTCGACGCTCGCCACGAGCAGGTCGTCCAGCCGCGCGGGCGCGTTGAAATCCAGCTCCATGCGATGCACGACGAAGACGATGCCGTCTTCCTCTCGCAGCTGCTGCTGGCCGTGGCCGCGCGCGCGCAACCATTCGGTGCGCGCGCGTTCGAGGAAATGCAGGTAGCGCGCATGATAGACGACGCCGCCGGCGTCGGTGTCTTCCCAGTAGACGCGGCAAGGCCAGACGAAGGGCCGGTGACGCGATTCCGGAACGGACGATGCAACGTCGGCCGTCGTTGCGAAAGCGGGCATCAGGCCTTGCCCTCGCCGGCGTCGAACAGATCCTCGACCGCCGCGCGCCGCGGCACGGGCAGGCCGAAGTGCTGCCAGCAACGCGTCGTGACCATGCGGCCGCGCGCGGTGCGCACGAGGAAACCTTGCTGGATCAGGAACGGCTCGAGCACGTCTTCGATCGTGCCGCGCTCTTCGCTGATCGCGGCGGCGAGCGATTCGACGCCGACCGGGCCGCCGTCGAAGTGTTCGATGATCGTGGTGAGCAGGCGACGGTCGAGCGCGTCGAAGCCTTCGCCGTCGACCTTGAGCATGCCGAGCGCGGCGTCTGCGACTTCGCGCGTGATCGCGCCGTTCGCGCGCACCTGCGCGTAGTCGCGCACGCGGCGCAGCAGTCGGTTGGCGATGCGCGGCGTGCCGCGCGCGCGGCGCGCGATTTCGGCGGCGCCGTCGGCGTCGCAGGCGATGTCGAGGATGCGCGCGGCGCGGCGCACGATCGCGGCGAGTTCGAGCGCGCTGTAGAACTCCAGGCGCTGCACGATGCCGAAGCGGTCGCGCAGCGGCGCGGTGAGCAGGCCGGCACGCGTGGTCGCGCCGACCAGCGTGAACGGCGGCAGGTCGAGCTTGATCGAGCGCGCGGCCGGGCCTTCGCCGATCATGATGTCGATCTGGAAATCCTCGAGTGCCGGATAGAGCACTTCCTCGACGATCGGCGACAGGCGATGGATCTCGTCGACGAAGAGCACGTCGCGCGGTTGCAGGTTGGTCAGCAGCGCGGCGAGGTCGCCGGGACGTTCCAACACCGGACCGGACGTCGAACGCAGGTTGACGCCGAGCTCATTGGCGATGATGTGCGAGAGCGTCGTCTTGCCCAGCCCCGGCGGCCCGAAGATGAGCACGTGATCGAGCGCGTCTCCGCGTGCGCGCGAGGCTTCGATGGCGATGCCGAGTTGCTCGCGCACCGTCGCCTGGCCGAGGTATTCGCCGAGCCGCTGCGGACGGATCGACGCCTCGACGAGGTCGTCTTCGCGCGTCGCGCTGGCGGAGGTGAGGCGGTCGGTCACGAGTCGAAAGCGGCGGGTTGGAGGCGATGCGCGATTATGAAGGTTTCCGCGCGCGCGAAGGCGCATGAAGCCATACAGCGAATGAACAGGCCGTCACGCGACGATCGTCCGCGCGGAGCGACGCCGCGTATTCGCCGCTCGTCGCTAAATCTCCACCTGCGTACCCAGTTCGATGAGCCGATTGCCGGGAATGCGGAAGAACGCGGTCGCCGGCAGCGCGTTGCGTTGCAGGAACGCGAACAGGCGGTCGCGCCACAGCGCCATGCCGGGGCGATCGGTGGCGACGATGCTTTCGCGGCTGAGGAAGAACGTCGTGTCCATCATGTCGAGTGCGGGGCCGCAGCTCTTGATCGCGGCGAGCGCCTGCGGCACGTCCATGTCCTCGGCAAAGCCGAAACGCAGCGTCACCGCGAAGAAATCGTCGCCGAGCGGCTGCACGGACACGCATTCGGCCGGCTCGGCCATTGGCGTGTCGACGGTTTCCACGGTGAGCATGATGTTGCGCTCGTGCAGCACCTTGTTGTGCTTGAGGTTGTGCAGCAGCGCGTGCGGCACGGCGTCCTGGTTCGCGGTGAGGAAGATCGCCGTGCCCGGCACGCGCAGCGGCGGATGCGCGACGATCGAGGCGATGAACGGCTCGAGCGCGAGGCCGCCCTGCTTGATCTCGTGCATGACGAGTTCCTTGCCGCGGCGCCACGTCGACATGACGATGAAGATGATGCTGCCGAGCACGAGCGGGAACCAGCCGCCATGCTCCACCTTGTCCGCGTTCGCGGTGAGGAAGGCGAGGTCGACGAACAGGAACAGCAGGCCGACCACGAGCACGCGCGCGCGGCTCCAGTTCCACAAGCGGCGGAACACGATCATCACCAGCACCGAGTCGATCGTCATCGTGCCGACGACGGCGATGCCGTAGGCCGCGCCAAGGTTGTCCGAGGAACGGAAGCCGAGCACGACCGCGAGCGTCATGATCATGAGCATGCGGTTGATCCACGGCAGGTAGACCTGGCCGATCTGCTCGTCCGAGGTGTGGCGCACCTGCATGCGCGGCAGGAAACCGAGCTGGATCGCCTCGCGCGTCACCGAGAACGCACCGGAAATCACCGCCTGCGACGCGATCACCGCCGCCGCCGTGGCGAGCAGCAGCATCGGCACGAGCATCGACTGCGGCACCATGAGGTACAACGGGTTTTCCGCGGTCTTCGGATCGGCGATGAGCAGTGCGCCCTGTCCGAAATAATTCAGCACGAGCGCCGGCAGCACGAAGCCGAACCACGACCAGCGGATCGGCTTCTTGCCGAAGTGGCCCATGTCCGCGTACAGCGCTTCCGCGCCGGTGATGGCGAGAATCACCGAGCCGAGCGCGAAGAACGCCGACCATTTCGCGTGCAGGAAGAATTCGATCGCGTAGTGCGGCGACAGCGCGCGCAATACCCCGGGATTCTGCGCGACGTGCCAGATGCCGAGCGCCGCGAGCGCGGCGAACCACAAGATCATGACCGGCGCGAAGACGAGTCCGACGCGACCGGTACCGCGGTTCTGCACCGCGAACAGCGCGACGATGATGATCGCGGAGATCGGCACGACCCAATGTTCGAGCCGCGGCGCAAGCACTTCCAGGCCTTCGACCGCGCCGAGCACGGAAATCGCCGGCGTGATCACGCCGTCGCCGAAGAACAACGACGCGCCGAACAGGCCGAGCATGACGATCCACCAGCGCCCGCGCCGGCTTGATCGCACGCTGCGCTGCGCGAGCGCGGTGAGCGCCATGATGCCGCCCTCGCCCTTGTTGTCGGCGCGCATGATGAAGCCCGCGTACTTGACCGACACGACGAGGATCAGCGACCAGAACACCAGCGACAACACGCCAAGCACATTGCCCGGCGTGGCCGCGACGCCGTGTTCGCCGAACGTTTGACGGATCGTGTACAGCGGACTCGTGCCGATGTCGCCGTAGACGACGCCGATCGCGCCCAGCACGAGCGTGCGCAGCCGCGAAACGGTGTCGCCGTCGGTGTTGCCGTGGGATTGCGCGCTCATCGGAGGATTCCCGGATGCGTAGATGGAGTCAGCGCAGCGCTGCCTTGAGCGCCTTGCGGATGATGTCTTCGGCGCGGTCGCCGGGCGCGGCCGCGTCACGCACGAGGCGCGTCACTTCGGCCGGTTTGTAGCCCAGCGCCTGCAGCGCGATGCCGGCCTCGGCGACGGGATCGTTCGCCGTCATGCCGCTGCTGGCGACGACGCCGGAACCGAGTCCGTCGACACGGTCGCGCAGTTCGACGACGAGGCGTTCGGCGGTCTTCTTGCCGATGCCGGGGATGCGCGTCAGCGCGGCGACATCCGAGGTCTGCACGAGCCGCGAGAATTCCTCGACGCTGACGCCCGAAAGCACCGCGAGCGCGATCTTCGCGCCGACGCCGCTCACTTTCTGCAGCGCGCGGAACAGGGCGCGTTCGCTTTCGCGCAGGAACGCGTACAGCGCGACCGTGTCTTCCTTGACTGCGTAGTGCGTGCACAGCGTCACGTCGCGACCGAGTTCGGGCAGGTCGTAGAACGTCGACATCGGCGCTTCGAGTTCGTAGCCGACGCCGCCGACATCGACGACGATCCACGGCGGCTGCTTGGCGACGAGCACGCCCTTGAGACGGCCGATCACCGGACATGCCTCCAGGACGATGAACGGCGGCCGCGGCCGCGCCCGCGTTCGAATTCGACACCCAGGCGCTGCACGCTCGCACGCGTATGCGCATGCGTGATCGCGATCGCGAGCGCGTCGGCCGCGTCGGCCTGCAAGCGGCCGGGAATTTCGAGCAACAAACCGATCATGTGTTGCACCTGTGCCTTGTCGCCGGCGCCGGTGCCGACCACGGCCTGCTTGACCTCGCGCGCCGCGTATTCGCTGATACCGAGGCCATGCTGCGCCAGCGCGCAGATCGCCGCGCCACGCGCCTGGCCGAGCTTGAGCGCGGAATCGGGATTCTTCGCCATGAACACGCGCTCGATCGCTGCTTCCTGCGGCGCGTAGGTCGCGAGGATGTCGCCGAGCGCATCGAACAGGCGTTTGAGCCGCGCCGCGAAATCGTCGGCGGCGAGCAGGTTGATCGCGGTATGGAAGACGTGGCGCGAACGGCCGGCATCATCAACGTCGATGATGCCGACGCCGGTGCGCTGCGACCCCGGATCCACACCGACTATCCGCGTCATTGCACGACCCGACCGCCGTGGAGGCCCATGCTCCGCAACGCGGCAACCGACGACGCGGCGAAGCCCGTGGCCTCTTCAACCAGTGTCGTGAAATCAACCATCGTCTCGCGCCGGGACATCCAGATCGGCAGTCTAGCAAGAGCTTCGCTGCAACGCAGCGAGGCGGGTGTCCGCTCGTCGATCCCCACGGGAAATCCGCGAAAGGTGCCGCAAGCGGCGGCGTGCGTCACGCGAATCGCGAGTACCGACCGGGCTTCGTCAGCCGCTGTAGCGCGACGCGCGCGCAGCATCGACCGACGCGCGCTGAAAATCGTAGAAAGCATCGCATGTGCCCGGACTCGGCGACGAAGGACGGCGCCGCTTCGTCGACTCTTCCCTCATCTCGAAAATCCGCGTCTCGAGAAAAGCCGGAGCGCACGCTCCGGCTTTCTTCTCGGCGCGTCGCCGGCAGGAGTACCGGCAACACCTTCAGTGGCGCTGGCGCGCCGTCGAACCGGTCGGCTCGCTCACGGGCGGAACCGGTGCTTTCACGGGTGCCGGTGTCTCGTCAATCGTCACGTCGTCGAGGCTGTAGCTGGACGTCGCGGCGATCGTTTTCCGGTAGTGGAATTCGATCAGGTGCGCGCCGCCATCGGCGTAGGCGCTGATGTCCACGCTGCGCTGCGTGTAGCCGGCTTCGTCCGTGGCGGGCTCCAGATAGGCGGCCACTTCGATGCCATCCACGGCCACCGACAACTTCGCGTCGCTGCCGCCAACCTTGCTGATCCACAGCCAGAAATTCAGGTATTGCGAGCCGCCGGACGGGATCGTCACCGCCTGCGACACGCTGCTTTCTTCCGCCATGTTGCTGCCGTCGAACCATGCCCAGGCCTCGCCGCCATGCGGCCCCGCGGTGCCGCCGCCGTCACCGCAACCGGAACTGCAGATCGTCGTCCCGAAGAGAGCCGATGTCGATGCCCACGATCCGCCGCCGGAGGCGCTCTCCTCGAAACCGGAATCGGAGACGGGATTTTGCGCCGCTTCACCGTCGAAGCCGTCGCGGAAGATCACCAGCCCGTTGGTATCAGTGACCGGCGTCGCGGCGCCCGCCGTCATGGAAAGGATGACCGTGAGGTCGGTGGTGTCGGTGCGTACCGGCACGCCGATCTGCCAGTTCACCCTGCCGTGTGCCGGCACCGTCACCGTGTAGTGCTGCGGATTGCCCGGATCCTGCGTGCAGGTCACGCCGGCACCGGAACAGGCCCATTGCGCGGCACCGGCATCAAGGCCACTCGACAACGTGAACATCACCGAGAGATCGTTGATGGCCACGGCGGCGGGGTTGATCAGCGCGGCTTCGTAGACGATCGTCTGACCGTATCGCGCGAAGTCGATGCCGTCATGGATCGCGAGCGTGGGCGGCGGCGGCGTGACGACACTGATGGAAGCGGTCGCGCTGGCTTCGTTGAAGGTTCCGTCCGCGGCCTTGGTCACCTTCGCGACGCAGGTGCCGATGGCGTTCGCGGTGACGACCGAGCCGGCGATGGTGCACGGGCCACTGTCCACCGAATAGGTCACTGTGCCGCTGCCCGAGCCGCCGCTCACGCTCAGCTGGCTGGTTGCGCCGGGATTCAACACGTCCGGCGTGGCGGTCAGGATCAACGGCGCCTGATTCGCTGTTCCTTTCCGCAGTACCAGCGACGGGCGCACGTCCGTGATGCCGGTGAACGTGCGCAGGTCGGTCGGAACGAAATTGAAATCGGTTCGTCCCGAAGCATTGCGGTAGAAACCGTTGCCTCCGCTGATCGCGCTGCTGCCGGCGATGTACGCGCCGCCGTAGCTCAACGCGGACGTCAAGTTGTCGGTAACGGCCAGACCCGAGCCGGTGTCGCCCTGGAAGCTCACGCCAAAACCCACGTTCGCCAGACTGTTGAGGTGCAACGGCGTCGGGAGATTCAGCGTGACCGTGTAGGCCGTTCCCCCGGTCAAATTCAAGGGGCCGAGATCCGCTTCGATCACGGCACCCGCCGCGGTCGAGAACACCGGGGTCGCGCCCGCCGTGTACGTGTCCCAGAATTGGATGCGCGCGCGGACGTTCGTGTACGAAGCCGCCGCCACCACGCCCATGAACATGTCGATGCTCGTGATGTCGACCTGCGAATCCGTGCCAGCGAGGTTGGCCGCGCCGCCGATGAAGGTGTGCGGGGTGCTGCCGGTCAGCGTGACACTCGGCGCGGTCGAGTCGTAGACGACGGCCTCGCCGCTGCGCACCGCAGCACCGACCGTCAAGTGGGAACCCGCCGCGAGCGCGCCGTTCCCTGCATCGGCATGCGCAACGCTTGCGATGACGGCGAAAAGCACGATGGAAACCAGCATTCCCAATATGGATTTCATGAACTTCCCCCTTTGGAAGAAAATACGTCATTCGCCAGACGCACCGATTAGGCTCGGCATCCCAAGCTCGACATCACAACAGGGGAGCCCACCGCAACGCGTAGGCACGGAAGCATGAAAACGAAGATTAGCCCCCTTCTCCGGCGCACCGACCGACAGCGCCGCGAAACGGCGCGAGGGGCCCGGGCGACGGATGGACTCCTCTCTCCCCCAAGATCGAAAGTCGTCGCGGAGCATACACCGGCCCGCCGCGACGAGCTCCGGTCAGCGTGAGAGGACGCGCGGCGCCGGGCGCCACGGCAGCGTTCAACGAGACGGCAACTCGAAGAGGCCGCTGCGCAGGAAGGCGACGGTGAGATCGGCGACTTCGCCGGAAAACAGCAGGCCGGTATGCGAGGCGTCGACGGTGACGTGGTCGGCAATGCCCGGCAGGCGCGTCTCGCTGACCGCAACGGTGCCATCGTGCGGCGCACTCAGCGCACCGATGCTGACGCCGAGTCCGAACGGCAAACGACCCGCGATGACGCCGACGCGGCGCGTGCCTTTCCACGCATCCAGCCCACCGAGCAACGGTTCGGCGCTGTGGCCGAGCAGAAGACGCCCGCCAGGCACGCTGGCAAGCCCGCGCGCGAC
>JAKPAN010000271.1 GCA_029779475.1 Pseudomonadota bacterium | reverse complement strand
CGCGAAGGTCTGCATGTCGGCATCGCTCCACCCGGTTGCGTCGAGCACGCAACCGAGCGGATTGCCGCCGCCGCGCCGAGCAGGGAAGACGTCGAGCTGCATGTAGCGGGCTTTCAAATGGGCGGCACTCCTTCAGGGCCGGGCATGATAGCCGCCTGCGATTCGCATGCCACGCGTGGCGCGTGGCATGCTGGATCATCGTTCATCCGCCGCCGGAGTCATCATGAGCTACGACATCGCCGTCATCGTGGGCAGCCTGCGCAAAGGCTCGCTCAATCGCCTGTTCGCGCATGCGTTGATTGAAGTGGCGCCGCCGTCGTTGCGGCCGGCGATCGTCGAGATCGCGGATCTGCCGCTGTACAACTCCGACCTGGAAGACGCGCCCGGCAACGTGCCTGCGGCGTGGACCGCGTTCCGCGACCGAGTGCATCGCGCCGACGGCGTCGTCTTCGTTACGCCCGAGTACAACCGCTCGATACCGGGCGGACTCAAGAACGCGATCGATATTGGCTCGCGTCCGTATGGCAAGAGCGCGTGGCAGGGCAAACCAGCCGCCGTGGTCAGCGTTTCGCCCGGCGCGATCGGCGGCTTCGGCGCCAACCATGCGGTGCGTCAATCGTTGGTGTTCCTCGACATGCCGACGCTGCAGCAGCCGGAAGCCTACATCGGCGGTGCGGACAAGTTGTTCGACGAGCATGGCAAGCTCGCCAACGAAAGCACGCGCGGCTTCGCCACGAAGATCATGCAGACCTACGCCGCCTGGGTCGAACGCATCCGTCGCTGACGCGTCTTACATCCAGCCGCGGCGCTTGAACCACAGCAACGGCAGCACGACGCTCAACGTGATCGCGGCGAGTGCGAACGCATAGCCGTAAGGCGAGCCGAGTTCGGGCATGTTCTTGAAGTTCATGCCCCAGACGCCGGCGAGGATCATTGGCGGCGCCGACACGACCGACGCGACCGTGAGCAGCTTGATCACGTCGTTCTGGTCGATGTTGATGAAGCCGAGCACCGCATCGAGCAGGAATTGCAGCTTGTCGGTGAGCTGGCTGTCGAACTCCGCGAGCACTTCCAGGTCCTTGCGTACCGCAACGATGCGCTGTTGCAGCGCCTTGTCGAACGCAGGGTTGCCGCAATCGTGTAGGAACAGCACGATGAACTGCAGCCCGGTCGCGGACAGGCGCATGCGCGTGAGGCGGCCTTCCTGTTGTCCGACTTCCGTCAACATCCGGCGCAGCACACCGCTGCGTCGATGCGGCTGGCCGAAGATGCTCGTGGACAGCTTTCCGGTTTCACTGGAGACATGCTGCAACCAGTCAGCGCTGGTCGCGATCGCCGCTTCGAGGATCGAGGTCAGGATGCCGGCCGCCGTCATCGACGGCGTGTGCGCGACGTGCGTGGCGGCGAGGTCGAACGCAGGCGACGCCGCGTAGCGCAACGTGACCAGGCAATGCGGTGCCAGCAGGAAGCCGACGGGCGAAGGCGGCGCGTCATTGTCGTGGCTGAAGTAGGGCACGACCAGGCGCAGCACGTCGTCGCTGACGCCGATGCGGCTCGACAGTTCGATGCTGCCGAGCGCCGCGCGGGAGGGCAGTGTCATGCCGCAGGATTGTTCGACAGTGCGGATTTCCTCGCCGGTCGGATCGACGAGGTCATACCAGACGGCCTCGGTCGCCGCGGTATCGGAGGCATTGCCGGGAACGCGTCGCGTCAACATGGAGGCGTCGCCATGGAGCTTGTTGGAGACGGGTCGCGCATCATATCGTTCGGTTCATTCGCGCAACGCAAGGACAGGTCATGCTGGGTGGCTCGGGTATCGTGACGTTTCTCATCATCGGCGTCACCTGCGTCGTGTCGTTCATGGGTTTTTCCAATCCCGCGCTGGTGTCGAAACTGATCCTGTGGCCGCCGGCGATCACGCGCGGCAAGGAATACTGGCGGCTGGCCACGTGCGGCCTGATCCATGCCGACGTGCCGCATCTCGCGTTCAACATGATCACGCTGTATTTCTTCGGGCAGCTCGTCGAGTATTTCTATTCGGCGATGATCGGACCGATCGGCTACCTGTTGTTCTACGTCGGCGGCCTCGTGGTCTCGTCGTGGCCGAGCTGGCACCAGCATCGCAACGACAGCGGCTATCGCAGCCTCGGCGCGTCGGGCGCGGTCAGCGCGGTGCTGTTTTCGTACATCCTGCTGCAACCGTGGGCACGCATCATCGTGTTCGTCGTGCCGATGCCGGCGATCCTGTACGCGGTGCTGTACATCGGCTACACGATCTACATGGATCGCCAGCGCACCGACAACATCAACCACAACGCGCACCTGTCGGGCGCGATCTACGGCGTGGTCGCGACGTGCCTGGTGAACTGGCATGTGCTGCCGACGTTCTTCGCGCAGCTGATGCGGCCGCTCGGGAACTGATCGCGGGGCCACGACGCGCTCGTCCCGATAATTCACAATTCGGAAAGCGATCGGACAGCATCGGCTGCGGATACTGCGATTCCCCCTCGATCGACGGAGATTCGCATGTCCCTCATCTGGACCATCGTGATCGGTTTCATCGTTGGCGTGCTGGCGAAATTCGTCACGCACGGCCCGGGTCCGAGCGGTTTCTTCCTGACCGCCGCGCTCGGCATCGCCGGCTCGATCCTCGCAACGTTCGGCGGCCGCGCGCTCGGTTGGTACGCGGCGGGCCAGTCCGCCGGTTTCATCGGTGCCTTCGTCGGCGCGCTGATCGTGCTTTTCGTCTACCACCTCGTCATCAAGAACCGCACGCCGTCGGCGTGACGGAGGAATCCTCATGGCCATCCTCAACGACATCCTCAATCGAGTTCTCGGCGGCAACGCGTCTGCGGGTTCGCTTGCCGACGACTTCCATGCGGTCACGCAGAACGCGCCGACCGACGTGATCAGCAAGGGTTTGCAGGCAGCACTCAATTCAAACGAAACGCCCGCGGCCGGCCAGATGATCGGGCAGATGTTCGAGCAGTCTTCGCCCGAACAGCGCGCAGCGATGCTCAACCAGCTCATCGCCGCGCTCGGGCCGTCCGCGCAAGGCGTGCTCGGCGGCATCCTCGGTTCGAGTCTCGGCGGCGCGGTGGCGCCGAACGTCGACGCGGGCCAGGCCGCGAACGTGAGCACGCAGCAAGTCGAAGAAGCCGTCACGCAGGCGCAGCAGCATAGCCCGGCGATCCTTGGCGGCCTCAGCGATTTCTACGCGCAGCATCCGACGCTGGTGAAGACGCTCGGCAGCGCCGCGCTTGCGATTGCGCTGGGCAAGATTTCGCAGCACATGCGTAGCTGACGGAATCCGGGCCTGATCAAGCCTTCGACCGCCGCGCCGCGCGATCCGCGGCGCGGCGGTTTTTCATGACGCACATCCTTGTGCGTCACCCTGCGGGCGGCTGCGCCGTGGAAAACGGCGGTCCTGCCGTTTTTTCATGACGCACGTTCCTGTGCGCCACCCTGCGGGCGGCTGCGCCGTGGAAAACGGCAGTCCTGCCGTTTTTTCAGTCCGCGTAGGACGCGGCGAGTTCAGCCAGATGCGCTCGCTCGGTTTGCGCGAGATAAGGCGCGAGCAGCGCGATGATGCGGCGCATGCCGAGTCGCGGATCGCCGATCGCGCCGTCGTAATGCCCGCCGCGGACGCTGTCGTAGCCGACCCAGAACGTCGTCAATGCAATCGCATTCTCGACGAGCAGGCGCAGTTCGTCCGCGTCCGCATGCAGCACGCCGTCATCGGTCAGGGTTCGCAGCAGCGTCGTCGCGCTCGCCGTGGCGCGGTCGAGGATGCGCGAAAAGCGGCTGCGGATACGGCGATTGCGCGACAGGATGTCGACGAGGTCGCGATGCAAAAACCGATAGCGGCCGATTGCCTCGAACAGCAAGTGCAATTGCAGCCAGAGGTCTTCGACGTTCGCGCGGCGCGAGGCCGGCAGCAGCAGCGCTTCGTCGATGAGCGTCTCGTAGGCGCCGAACAGTTGTTCGACGATGTCGTCCTTGCTGCGGAAGTGGTAGTACAGGTTGCCGGGGCTGATGCCCGTTTCGTCGGCGATGTGGTTGGTCGTGACGTTCGGCTCGCCGAGCGCGTTGAACATCGCCAGGCTCGTTTCGAGGATGCGCTCGCGCGTGCGCGTCGGCGCACGGCGCCCGGGTGCGGCGGGCAAGGCGTCAGCCGCCGAGCTTTTTCACGAGGTCGATGTACTTCTGCTGCGCGTCCTCGGCCTTGGTGCCCTTGAGCTTGGCCCAGGCTTCGTATTTGGCGGTGCCGACGAAATCGAAGAAGCCCGGCTTCGGCCCCGAGACGTCGCCTTCCGAACCTTGCTTGTAGAGCGCGTAGAGCTTGAGCAACGTGTCGTTGTCGGGGCGCTCGTCGAGTTTCTTGACGTCTTCGGAAGCTTTCTCGAAACGCGCATTCAAATCGGCCATGGCGTGATTCCGTCGCGGTGCATCGGGCAGGCGCGCAGCTTACAACAGTGCATCGGCGCGGGGTCAATCGCATAGCCAGCGGCGCCGCGGCGAGGCTATGCTTGCGGCAGTCCGCGATTCGCGAAGGGGAGAGGCGATGACGTACTTCGTTACTGGCGCAACCGGCTTTATCGGCAAGCGGCTCGTCGAGAAGCTGCTCGAAAGAAAAGGCACGATCCATTGCCTCGTGCGTCGCGAATCGATGCCGAAGTTCAAGGCGCTCGCCGAATCGTTCGGCGCGGAAGGAAAACGCCTCGTCGCGGTGACCGGCGATCTCGGCAAGCCACGATTGGGCATCGCGCCGGCGACACTGCGCGAACTCGGCGGCAAGGTGAAGCATTTCTTCCACCTCGCCGCGATCTACGATCTCGCCGCCGACGCGGAAAGCCAGATCGTCGCCAACGTCGAAGGCACGCGGCACGCGGTGGAAGCGTCCGAAGCGATGCGCGCGGGTTGTTTCCACCACGTCAGTTCGATCGCCGTCGCAGGGCTTTATTCGGGCGTCTTCCGCGAGGACATGTTCGAGGAAGCTGAAGACCTCGACCATCCATATTTCCGCACCAAGCACGACGCCGAGGGCATCGTGCGCAAGGAAAGCAAGCGGCCGTTCCGCATCTATCGCCCCGGCATCGTCGTCGGCGATTCGCGCACCGGCGAGATCGACAAGATCGACGGCCCGTACTACTTCTTCCGCCTCATCAAGAAAATGCGCGAAGCGCTGCCGCCGTGGATGCCGACAGTCGGCCTCGAAGGCGGACGCATCAACCTCGTGCCGGTCGACTGGGTCGCGGCCGTGCTCGACCACATCGCGCACAAGCCTGCGCTCGACGGCCACACGTTCCACCTGACCGATCCCGCGCCGCGCCGCATCGGCGAAGTGCTCAATCTGTTCGCGCGCGCGGGTCATGCGCCGCAGATGACGATGCGTCTGGATGCGCGCATGTTCGGTTTCATCCCCGGCAGCGTGCGCGCCGCGATCGGCAGCCTGCCGCCGGTGAAGCGCGTCGTCGGCGTGTTGCTCCGCGATCTCGGCATCCCCGCCGCGGTGATGAAGTTCATCAACTACCCGACGCGCTTCGACTGCCGCGAGACCGAACGCGCGCTCAAGGGCACGAAGATCAAGCTGCCGAAACTCGACGACTACGCGTGGAAACTCTGGGATTACTGGGAGCGCCATCTCGATCCGGATCTGTTCGTCGACCACTCGCTTGGCGGCAAGGTGCGCGGCAAGGTCGTCGTCATCACCGGTGGTTCATCGGGCATCGGCAAGGCGGCTGCGCTGAAAGTCGCTGCTGCGGGCGCGAAGCTCGTCATCTGCGCGCGCGGCGCCGACGAACTCGCGGAAACGAAGAAGGAAATCGAAGCGGCCGGCGGCATCTGCCACACCTACCAGGTCGACCTGGCCGATCTCGCGTCCTGCGACAAGTTCGTCGCCGACGTGCTCGCCGATCACGACCACGTCGACATCCTCGTCAACAACGCCGGCCGTTCGATCCGCCGCGCGATCGGCGCGAGCTTCGACCGCTTCCACGATTTCGAGCGCACGATGCAGCTCAACTACTTCGGCGCGCTGCGGCTGATCATGGGTTTCCTGCCGAAGATGTCCGAGCGCCATCGCGGCCACATCATCAACATCTCTTCGATTGGTGTCCTGACCAATTCGCCGCGTTTCTCGGCGTACGTTGCTTCGAAGGCCGCGCTCGATGCGTTCTCGCGCTGCGCGCAGGCCGAATATTCCGACAACGGCGTGAGCTTCACGACAATCAACATGCCGCTCGTGAAGACGCCGATGATCGCGCCGACCAAGATGTACGACTCGGTGCCGACGTTGTCGCCGGACGAAGCCGCCGACATCGTCGTCGAAGCGATCATCGAGCGTCCCGTGCGCATCGCCACGCGACTGGGCACGTTTGCGCAGGTGTTCTACGCGCTCGCGCCGCGCGTCTACGAGATCGTCATGAACACCGCGTTCCGCCTGTTCCCGGATTCGCAAGCGGCCAAGGGCATGAAGGGGCGCGGCGAGATCGAGCAGCCGACCAGCGAGCAGATCGCGTTCGCCGCACTGATGCGGGGCGTGCACTGGTAGAAAGAGGGCGCTCGTGCGAGGCCGTCGTGCATCGCATGAGCGCCGTGCGCGGGCCCTCATCGACCTTCGCTTTTGCCCGCTTCCGCATGGGGGCAATACGCCGCCATGGCCTCCCTCGGCGCGACGAGATCCAGATTGATCACCGCCTGCGTATTGCCCGGTTCCAACGCCAGCGCGCAGCGATAGGCCTGCGCTGCCTGCGCGTCGTCGCCCGCGACACGATGCGCATAACCAAGATTGAGCCACGCGCGCGCCTTGCGCGGCGAATCGCGCACGGTTGCTTGCCATAACGCGACCTCGTTGCGGTAATCGGCGTTGCGCTGCCACGTCATGA
>JAKPAN010000255.1 GCA_029779475.1 Pseudomonadota bacterium | reverse complement strand
CAGCGTCGTGTTCTGCCACTCCATCCAGCGATCGGCTTCCGCGCGGATTCGCAGGTCGACGGGCCAGAGATTCCCGGCCGAATGCTTCGCGGCGAGGTAGCGGACGATCGCGTTGGACTCCCACAGGATGAAGCCGTCCTCGTCCATCGTCGGCACGAGACCGTTCGGATTCAGCGCGCGGTATTCCGGCGTGTCGACGATGCCGAAGGCGCCGCCGGCGTCCCTGCGTTCGTAGGCGATGCCCATTTCTTCCAGGCACCACAAGGGTTTCTGGACATTGACCGAATTGTCGCGACCCCAGATGACGAGCATGGAAGTTCTCCGGTGGATGTGGCGTGACGGGGCGCTGGAACTACTCGTCCAGCACTTCGAGCAGGTCCGGCCCGTAGCGTTCGAGCTTCGCCGCGCCGACGCCGCTGATATCGGCGAGTTCGAGCAGCGTGCCCGGTGCGATCTGCGCGATCTGCGCGAGCGTCGCGTCGTGGAAGACGACGTACGCCGGGACGTTGTGTTCGCGGGCGACCGTGGCGCGCCAGGCCTTCAGCGCCTCGAAGCGTTCCAGTGCCTCGCCGTGGAGGTGGGCCGTTGCCGCGGACGATCGGGCCTTCGCCTCGGCGCGCTTGCCGCCGCGTGCGCGCTCCGCGGTCTTGCGCAGCGTGATCGTGACCTCGCCGCGCAGTACGGCGCGCGCGTCGGGCGTGAGTTCGAACGTGTTGTATTCGCCCTCGGCGTGCAGGTAGCCCATCGCGACGAGCTGGCGGATCACGCCGCGCCACTGCGCTTCCGAGAGATCGGCGCCGATGCCGAAGGTCGTGAGCGTCGCGTGGCCGTACTGCGTGACCTTGTCGGTGACCTTGCCGCGAAGGACGTCGATCAGGTGCACGGCGCCGAAGCGCGACGGACCGCCCGGATGCTGCGCGAAGCGCCACACGCACGACAGCGCCTTGCGCGCGGCCTCGGTGGCGTCCCACGTTTCGGGCGGGGCGATGCAGTTGTCGCAGTTGCCGCAGGGCGTGCTCGGTTCACCGAAGTACGAGAGCAGTCGCACGCGACGGCAGTCGTGCGCTTCCGCGAGCGCGAGCAGGGCGTCGAGCTTGCCGCGCTGCACGCGCTTGAATTCCTCGGCGGCCGGGCTCTCGTCGATCATGCGACGCTGGTTCACGACGTCGGCGAGACCGTAGGCCATCCATGCGTCGGCGGGTTCGCCGTCGCGGCCGGCGCGGCCGGTCTCCTGGTAGTACGCCTCGATGTTCTTCGGGAGGTCGAGGTGGGCGACGAAGCGCACGTCGGGCTTGTCGATGCCCATGCCGAA
>JAKPAN010000237.1 GCA_029779475.1 Pseudomonadota bacterium | reverse complement strand
TAGAACTCGGTGCGGTTGCGGTCGGCGATGCGTGCGGCGTCGGAGACGTTGCCGTCGGTGAGCTTCAACAACTGAACGAGGTAGTTGCGCTCAAAGCGTTGCTTGGCCTCGGCGTAGGAGAGTGCCTCGAGCGTCGGCACGCGCAGCGCGCGCTGGATCAGCGTAAACGGGATCAGCGGCGTTGTCGTTAGCGCACAGCATTGTTCGACGACGTTGAAAAGCTGGCGCACATTGCCCGGCCAGGCGGCGTTGATCAGCGCCTCGATCGCCTCGGGCGCGAAGCCGACGATGCCCTTGTCGTACTTCTTGACGAGCAGCTGGACGAAGTGGTTGGCCAGCAGCGGGATGTCCTCACGCCGCTCCTCGAGGCGCGGGAGCGCGAGCGTGACGACGTCGAGGCGGTAGTAGAGGTCCTCGCGGAACAGCCCATCGGCCATCGCCGCTTCGAGGTCGCGGTGTGTCGCCGAGAGGACGCGCACATCGACCGGCTCGGCGCGAGTCGCTCCGACCGGGCGCACGGCGCGGTCCTGCAAGACGCGCAGCAGTTTCACCTGCAGGGCCAGCGGCATGTCGCCGATTTCGTCGAGGAAAAGCGTGCCGCCGTTCGCGGCCTGAAAAAGCCCGGTGTGCGCCGTCGTCGCGCCGGTGAAGGCGCCCTTGACGTGACCGAACAGCTCGGATTCGAGCAGCTGCTCGGGGATCGCGCCGCAGTTGATGGCGACGAAGGGCGCGGCGGCGCGCGGGCTGGCACGGTGGATGGCGCGCGCCAAGACTTCCTTGCCGGTGCCGCTCTCGCCGCGGATCAGCACGCTGGCATCCGACGCCGCGACCACGCGCGCCTCCTCGATCAGCTCGGCCATGCGGCTGCTGCGGAAAACGAGCCCGGTGCGCCAGGTGTCGTCCTGCCCGGCCAGCGCTGCTTCGCCGGTCGGCGAGAGTTGCAGCGCCTGTTCGATCTTCTCGCGCAGGACGTTGCTGTCGAAGGGTTTGGTCAGATAGCCGAAGACGCCGCGCGACATCGCGTCGACGGCGTCCGGAATCGTGCCGTGGGCGGTGAGCAGGATCACCGGCAGCGTCGGCCGCGTCGCGCGGATTTCGTCGAACAGCGCGAGGCCGTCCTTGCCCGGCAGGCGGATGTCGCTCAATACGAGTTGCGGTGGCTCGACGGCGATGCGCGCCAGTCCTTCCTCTGCCGATGCCGCCGTCGAGACGCGGTAGCCCCAGGCGTGCAGGCGCATGGTGAGCAGACGCAGCAGATCCTGATCGTCATCGACGACGAGGAGATGCGCCGCGGTCGCGGCCGTCGCGCTCATCGGGCGCCTCCCGCGCCGTTGCCGCTGGCCGGCGGTTTGGGCAGCGAGCGCTCGATGTCAGCGAGCGCGTCGATCTTGCGCTGTAGTTCGTCGTTGTGCCGCTGGCTGTCTCCCAGTCGTCCTTCGAGTTCGTTCATCTGTGCCGCCAAGCGCGCGTTCTGTTGTTCAAGTTTCTGTCGTTCGCCGTAATGCATCGCCAGCAGGCGAGCGAGCGGATGCAGGCTGTTCGCATTGGCCTCGTTCGATTTGAGGATACCGGCGAGCAGGCCCTGCGCGCGCGGCAGGTTCGCTGGCGTGCGCGCCTGCCCGAGCAGCATCGCCAAGCGCAGGCGCACACTCGGCGTTTGCGGCAGCGCAGCGAGCGTTTTGCGCTCGCGCGCGAGTTCCAGCGCGCTCATGCCCGGCAAGCGCTGGAGATAGCCGAGTAATGGCAGCATCGCCGTTTCGTCGACCTTGACCTCGATGCGCGGAGTCTCCTCGACAACCGGTTCTTCCGCTTCCTTCTCCGGGGCCGGCGCTGTGGCGCACCCGGCGACGATGACGAGGGCTGACAGCCATCCATGCCGAAGCAGTCGTTTGATCAGCGCGCTATTCACAAGGCACCTCGATTCTGAAACAGGCGCCCGGCGCACCGCTGCCCGGATCGCCGTTTCCCGCTAGGGTTCTGTCCAGGACGATGCTGCCACCCATCGCCGCGAGCAGCTCGCGCACGATCGACAGGCCGACGCCGCTGCCCTGGCGTTCGATCGGTGCGGCACGAGCGCCTTGAACGAAGGGCTCGAAAATGCGCTCGGCATCCTCCGGCGCGATGCCCGGACCTTGATCGTTACAGGTGATGCGTACGCGATCGTCGCCGACTTCGGCTTCGAGCCGGATGACGCCGCCCTCCGGGCTGAAGTCGATGGCGTTGGAAAGCAGGTTGTCGAGGACGACGAGCAGCTTGTCGCC
>JAKPAN010000151.1 GCA_029779475.1 Pseudomonadota bacterium | reverse complement strand
CGCCGAGCGTGGTTTCCTCGCCGACCTCCGGCAGATGGCCGATCTCCGCGGTCACCATGCCGCCGACGGTGTCGAATTCCTCGTCGCTGAAGCTGGAATCGAAGCGCTCGTTGAACTCGGCGATCGAGGTCAGCGCGTTGACCACGAAATCGCCGTTGGCGGCGGACTGGATCATGATGTGCTCGTCGTCGTCGTCGTCATGTTCGTCGTCGATGTCGCCGACGATCTGTTCGAGCACGTCCTCGATGGTGACGAGTCCGGCGACGCCGCCGTATTCGTCGACGTCGATCGCCCTGTGGGTGCGCGACAGGCGGACTTCCTTGAGCAGGATGTTGAGGCGCTTGGACTCGGGGATCATCGTCACCGGGCGCAGCAGCGCGCGCAGGTCGGTCGTCGCGCCTTCGGCGAAGCAGCGCAACAGATCCTTGGCGAGCAGGATGCCGAGGATCTCATCCTTGTCCTCGCCATGCACGGGGAAGCGCGAATGGCCCGACTCGACGACCGCAGACAGGATCTGCGGCAGCGGCGCATCGACGGCGAGCGCGACCATCTGCGCGCGCGGCACCATGACGTCGGCGACGGACAGGTCGGCGACCTCGATCGCGCCCTCGACCATCGACAAGGTGTCGTTGGACATCAGGCCGTTGGCCTGCGCGTGGCGCAATTCCTCGATGAGTTCCTCGCGGCTTTGCGGCTCGCCGGAGAGTGCCTGGGTGATGCGTTCGAACCACGATCGTGGCGCGGGACTACTGGGGGGATCCTCGCTCATCTGCGACGCGGACATGCCCGTTGCGGGCGGCAGCGGAGTGTATCAAAAGTACGCGGAACGCAAGTTTCAGCGAAAAACCGGGCCGGCTCAGCGTTCCGAGGCATAGGGATCGGCGATGCCGAGGCCGGCGAGGATGCGCGTTTCCAGCGCTTCCATGCGTTGCGCGTCCTTGTCGATCTCGTGATCGTGGCCGAGCAGGTGCAGCACGCCGTGGATCGTCATGTGCGCGTAATGGTCGCGCGCATTCTTGCCTTGTTCGCGCGCTTCGCGGGCGACGACGGGCGCGCAGACGACGAGGTCGCCGAGCAGGCCGGAGCGGTCGCCGGGCAGGCGTTCGTAGGGAAAGCTGAGCACGTTGGTCGCGTAATCGCGATGGCGGAAACGCTGGTTGAAATCGCGGCCTTCGTCGGCGTCGACGACGACGATTGCGACTTCCGCGGCGCGGCGCTTGCGCAGTTCGGGAATCGCCTCGATCCATTGCTGGAACGAGCGCTGCAGCGGCACGCCCTTGCGGCCGGCGCGGTTCTCGACGAACACGGACACCGTCACGCGGACGGCTCCTGTTTCGACGCATTCGCCTCGCGCGCCTCGTATGCGCGCACGATGCGCTGCACGAGCGGATGGCGCACGACGTCCTTCGCCTCGAAGAACGTGAAGCTCACGCCATCGACGCCACGCAGCACGTCGAGCGCGTCGCGCAGGCCGGATTTCACGTGTTTCGGAAGGTCGGTCTGCGTCATGTCGCCGGTGACCACCGCGACCGAGCCGAAGCCGATGCGCGTGAGGAACATTTTCATCTGCTCGATCGTCGTGTTCTGCGCTTCGTCGAGGATCACGAACGCGTCGTTGAGCGTGCGGCCGCGCATGTAGGCGAGCGGCGCGATCTCGATGACGTTTTTCTCGATGAGCTTGGTGACGCGTTCGATGCCGAGCATTTCGTAGAGCGCGTCGTAGAGCGGGCGCAGGTAAGGGTCGACTTTTTGCGTGAGATCGCCGGGCAAGAAGCCGAGCTTTTCGCCGGCCTCGACCGCGGGCCGCACAAGGATCAACCGCTGCACGCGCGAATCGTTGAGCGCGTCGACCGCCATCGCGACGGCGAGATAGGTCTTGCCGGTGCCGGCGGGGCCGACGCCGAAGTTGATGTCGTGCGTGGCGATCGCGTGCAGGTAGCGCTGCTGGTTCGCGCCGCGGCCGCGCACGGTGCCGCGTTTGGTCTTGATCGCGACGTCCTGCGCGTCGGCGGCGCGTTCTTCGAGCGCTTCCGCGCCGGATTCAGCGAGCGCGAGGTTGACCAGCGCACCGCCGAGCGTTTCGCGTTCGGTGGTGGCGTAGAGTTCGCGCAGCACGCGTTCGGCGAGCGCCGCCGCGCGTTCCTCGCCGTCGACGCGGAACACGTTGCCGCGATTGGCGATGGTCACGCCGAGGCGCAATTCGATCTGGCGCAGGTGTTCGTTGAACGGCCCGGCGAGGTTGGACAGGCGCTCGCCGTCGGCGGGTTCGAGCGTGAAATCGTGGTGCAAGGGGTTCGTCATCGAGATGTTCAGTGGCTAACAACGGAAAGCACGAGAAACAGCCGCGACAAAAAGAAAAATGCGGCTGCCCCGATCGGTACGAGCAACCACTTCAGTGCTTTCGTCTGGAACAAGGCGACGACGCCCGCGATCGCCGACAGCAAGAGCGAGGCGGGGAGGCCAAAGCTCACGACGTTTCCCCACCCGATCTGGCGCGATGCGTCGGGACTCTTCAGCGCGTCCACGTACATCAGCAAAATGCTCAGGGCGGCAGCGAACGAGAGCAGGATGAGCCATTTCGTCAAAGGTGCTGCGGCCCTCATTGGGTGTTGCCCACCACGCGTCCGCGCAGCGAATTCGTCAGCGCTTCGGTGATGACGACGTCGACGAATTGTCCGATCAGCCGCGGCGGCGCGGGAAAATTCACCGAACGCATGTTCTCGGTCTTGCCGGTGAGTTCGTTCGGGCTCTTGCGGCTCGGGCCCTCGACGAGGATGCGCTGCGTCGTGCCGACCATCGCCGCGCCGATCTTCGCGGCGTTCGCGTTGATCGCGGCTTGCAGGCGTTCGAGGCGCGCGTGTTTGACCGCATCCGGGGTGTCGTCTTCGAGATTCGCGGCCGGCGTGCCGGGGCGTTTGGAATAGATGAAGGAAAAGCTCTGGTCGAAGCCGACGTCATCGATGAGCTTCATCGTCTTGTCGAAATCGGCATCGGTTTCGCCGGGAAAGCCGACGATGAAGTCCGACGAGATGCAGATGTCCGGGCGCACGGCGCGCAGCTTGCGGATCTTCTGCTTGAACTCCAGCGCCGTGTAGCCGCGCTTCATCGCGGCGAGGATGCGATCCGAACCGGACTGCACGGGCAGATGCAGGAAATTCGCGAGCTTGTCGACGTTCGCATAGGCCTCGACCAGCGAGTCGGAAAACTCCAGCGGGTGCGAAGTCGTGAAACGGATGCGGCCGATGCCATCGATTTCGGCGATCGCATGGATCAGCAAGCCGAGATCGGCGATGCCGCCATCGAACATCGGCCCGCGATACGCGTTGACGTTCTGGCCGAGCAGGTTGACCTCGCGCACGCCTTGTTCGGCGAGCATCGCGATCTCGGCGAGCACGTCGTCGAACGGACGGCTGATTTCCTCGCCGCGCGTGTACGGCACGACGCAGAACGAGCAGTATTTCGAGCAGCCTTCCATGATCGAGACGAACGCGCTCGGGCCTTCCGCGCGCGGCTCGGGCAGCTTGTCGAACTTCTCGATTTCCGGGAACGAGATGTCGACCTGCGGTTTTCCGGATTCGCGGCGCGCTTCGATGAGCTGCGGCAAACGGTGCAGGGTCTGCGGGCCGAACACGAGGTCGACGAACGGGGCGCGCTTGACGATGGCGTCGCCCTCCTGCGACGCGACGCAGCCGCCGACGCCGATCAGCACGGGCTTGCCGCCTTGCTTGTGTTCCTTCCAGCGGCCGAGCTGGCTGAACACCTTCTCCTGCGCCTTTTCGCGGATCGAGCAGGTGTTGACGAGAATGACGTCGGCTTCCGACTCGTCCTGCGTGAGTTCCAGGCCGTGCGATGCCTTGAGCACGTCGGCCATCTTGGCCGAGTCGTACTCGTTCATCTGGCAACCGTGGGTCTTTATGAAAAGTTTTCCGGCCATGATCGTGTCGCGGGTCGTGAACCGCGCAGTTTAGCATTGCGCGGCAAGGACTTACCGTTTCGCGCGGAACCGCGGCGGCTTTCGGCGGTCAGAACCCCGCCGCCGCGCTGCACCGCAGCGCAATTCCTTCTTGGCAACGTGAGCCATGCAGCGGAAACTCCCGTCCCGATTGGATTTGAATGCCGCCCTGATGACGTTGCGCCTGCCCATGCTCCTGCTCGCCCTGCCGCTGCTCGCGGCGGGAACGGCTGCGCATGCCGGCGCGTTGTACAAATGCGGCACGAGCGACGGCAGCGTCGCCTACACGAGCACGACCAAGGGCTATTCCAACTGCAAGGTCGTCGACGTGTTTCCGGACGCACCCAAGCCGAAGGCGCCGCCGCCGATCGCGCGCGAAAGCACGCGCGTGGCGCCGCCCGCGAGCGCGCGCGAGGAAACGGCAGCGCAGAAACGCGGCTGGGTCTATGAGGAAAACCGCGCGGATTTTTCGGCTGTCCTCGGCAGCGCGGCGACGGCGCCCGCGAGCATCGTCCGCGGCGATTTCCGCGCGGTCTACGCGGGCTCGACTTCGAGCGCGAGCGTCGTCGTTCCCGAGGATTTCTCGACTGTGCTCGCCGACGTGGCGAGCAGCGCGACGACGGTCGGCAACCCGATGTTCATCGCCGCGCCGTACCGCATGCGCGCCGGCCAGCCTGCCGCGCCAGCGGCCGTCGCGACGCCGAGCGGCGCGACGTTCGCCACGCCCGTGCCGCGCGTGCTGCGCGGCGCCGTCTACAAGCTCGAACGCAAGGGCGGCATCACCGAATACACGAACGTCAAGCCGAAGGCGGGCGCGTTCGCGGTGCTGTTCACCTACATCGCGACCTGCGTCGCCTGCGACCTGCATTCGAAGATCGACTTCGCGCGCACCGCGCTGCACCTGGATTCGTACAAGGACGAAATCGCCGCCGCGGCCAGCGATTTCGGCGTCGACAGCGCGCTGCTGCACGCGGTGATCCACGCCGAGTCG
This sequence comes from Pseudomonadota bacterium, assembly GCA_029779475.1. Classification (GTDB taxonomy): domain Bacteria; phylum Pseudomonadota; class Gammaproteobacteria; order Xanthomonadales; family Rhodanobacteraceae; genus Dokdonella_A. The sequence continues at coordinate 14,947 of JAKPAN010000151.1, read as the reverse complement.
GCGTTCAATCCGATGGCGTTGTCGGACAAAGGCGCGCAGGGCCTCATGCAACTCATGCCGGGTACTGCCGCCGACATGGGCGTCGCCAACGCGTTCGACGCGACGCAGAACATCCGCGGCGGCGCGCGCTATCTGGCGATGTTGCTCAAGGCCTTCAACGGCGACGCGACACTGGCGACCGCCGCCTACAACGCCGGCCCCGGCGCCGTGCAGAAGTACAACGGCATTCCGCCCTACGACGAAACCAAGGTCTACGTGCAGCGCGTGGCGACCTTGCGCGATCGCTACCAGAAGGCGTTGTAGCCGATCAGGTTCCGGTGCTCGGCGTCGGCCGCTGCGCCATGACGATGTCGATGCCGAAGGGCTGGTTGTTGCGCAGGCCTTCCAGATGCGCCTTCGCGCCGGGCGTGATCGCCGCCTCGCGGTTGAGCAGATCCATCTGGTCGGCGATGTCGTTGCCGTCTAGCTTGGTCAGGATGTCGCCGGCTTGCAGGCCCGCCTTCGCGGCCGGGCCGTCGGGCACGATGCGCACGAGCATGACGCCGGGCTGGTGCGGCTCGCCGCCGTTCTGCGGTGGCACGTCGCTGTAGTCGGCGCCGATCCAGCCGCGGATGACATGGCCGTGCTGGATGATCTGGTCGAGCACGGCCTTGGCCGTCGCCACCGGGATCGCGAAGCCGATGCCTTCGGGCATCTGCGGTGCGCGGCTCGTCTCCGAAGCGATCGGTGTCGCGTAGACGGCGGTATTGATGCCGACGAGCTCGCCTTCCGAATCGACGAGTGCGCCGCCGGAGTTGCCAGCGTTGATCGCGGCGTCGGTCTGGATGAAATCCTCGAACGCGGACATCTTGAGCTGGCGGCCGGTCGCGCTGACGATGCCCATCGTCACGGTCTTGCCGACGCCGGCCGGATTGCCGATCGCGAGCACGACGTCGCCGACCTCGACGGCCGAACCGTCGCGCACGTCGATCGTCGGCAGGTTCTTGGCGTCGATGTGGAGCACGGCGAGGTCGGTTTCGACGTCGGTGCCGACCACCTGCGCGCGGCGCGGCTGGCCGTCGTCGAGCACGACCTGGATGTCGTCGGCGCCGGTGACGACGTGGTTGTTGGTGAGCACGTAGCCGTCGGCGCCGAAAATTACGCCCGAGCCGAGACTCTGGTCGCGGCGCGGGATCACCGGGCCGGGCACGTAGCCGAGCAGGCGTTGGCTGAGCGGATCGAAGATCGCCAGTCGCTGCCGGAAGTTGCTCGCGGTGATGCGGTTTGCGTAGATGTTGACGACCGCGGGCGACGCGCGCGCGACGGCGGATGCATACGATTGCGGGCCACGGCTCGACGCGGCGATGCTGCGTTCCGCCCCGGGCGTTCCGCGCAGGCGCTCGACCACGCGCGGCGCGAACACGCTGAGCACGAATGCGGCGGCGAGGCCGATCACCACGCAGCGGACGATGAAGGCGGCGAGGTTGTAGAGGGCGCGAGTCTGCATGCGGAAACCGTTCCGCGCAGCGTCGGTGCCGGCGGTCGCTTCGATTGTGCGGGTGGAATGCGTTCGTTAAACTAACACGATTTTGGGGGCATGCCCGCGTGATGCGCAGGCATGCAACGACGTTCCGCAGCGCGCCCGCGAGCGCGTCCGCAGGCGGCGTGAGCAAGTCGGGAAGCCGGTGGTCGGGATGCGTGGTCGAACCGCGCGCCCGGACGTTTCGAAAACGAAAAAGTGGCAGCGGAGTGCGGATGGCAAACGATGCTGTGGTGGACAAGAGCCGACGCCGGTTCTTGACCGCGACGACTGCGGTCGTCGGTGGAGCGGGGGCCGTCTTGGCCGCGATTCCTTTCGTGAAGTCGTGGGAACCGAGCGCGCGGGCGAAGTCCGCAGGTGCGCCGGTGCTCGCCGACATCAGCAAGATCGAACCGGGGCAGAAGGTCACCTTCGAGTGGCGCGGTCTGCCGGTGTTCGTCGTGAATCGCACCAAGGCGCAGCTCGACGCGCTCGCGGGCGAGGACGCGCGACTGCGCGATCCGAAGTCCGAGAACACGGCGCAGCAGCCGGCGTACGCGCAGAACGAGGCGCGTTCGATCAAGCCGGAGTGGCTGGTCATCGTCGGCATCTGCACGCACCTGGGCTGCGTGCCGGACTTCTTCCCGGAGCTCAAGCCCGAGCCGTTCGATCCGAACTGGAAGGGCGGCTTCTACTGCCCCTGCCACAAGTCGCGCTACGACATGGCCGGTCGCGTCTTCGAAGGCGTTCCGGCGCCGGCGAACCTCGCCGTGCCGAAGTACCACTTCGTCGATGACGCGCACATCCTGATTGGCGTCGATCCGGAGGGCAAAGCGTGATGGCCAACGTATTTGCAACGATCGGCAACTGGGTCAACGAGCGTGCGCCGGGCTTGATGCCCGTGTACCGCAAGCACATGACCGAGTACTACGCGCCGAAGAACTTCAACTTCTGGTACTACTTCGGCGTGCTCGCGATCGTGGTTCTGGTCAACCAGATCCTGACCGGCATCTTCCTCACCATGAACTACAAGCCGAGCGCGGCGGAAGCCTTCGCCTCGGTCGAGTACATCATGCGTGACGTCGAATGGGGCTGGCTGATCCGCTACATGCACTCGACGGGCGCCTCGTTGTTCTTCGTCGTGATCTACCTGCACATGTTCCGCGGCCTCATGTACGGTTCGTTCAAGAAGCCGCGCGAACTGGTCTGGCTGCTCGGCATGCTGATCTTCCTCGTGCTCATGGCCGAGGCGTTCATGGGCTACGTGCTGCCGTGGGGCAACATGTCGTTCTGGGGCGCGAAGGTCATCATTTCGCTGTTCGGCACGATTCCGTACATCGGCGATTCGCTCGTGGAGTGGATCATGGGCGACTACCTGCCCGCCGACGCGACGCTCAACCGCTTCTTCGCGCTGCACGTGATCGCGCTGCCGCTGGTGCTGTTGCTGCTCGTCGTGCTGCACATCTTCGCGCTGCACGAAGTCGGCTCGAACAATCCCGACGGCGTCGAGATCAAGAAGGGTCCGAAGGGCAATCGCTGGAGTCCGGACAAGCCCGCCGACGGCATTCCGTTCCATCCGTACTACACGGTGCACGACATCGTCGGCGTCGGCTTCTTCCTGCTCATCGCCGCGTTCATCATCTTCTACGCGCCGACCTTCGGCGGCTGGTTCCTCGAGCACGACAATTTCCTGCCGGCGAACAACCTCGCCACGCCGACGCACATCAAGCCGGTGTGGTACTTCACGCCGTTCTACGCGATCTTGCGCATGGTCCCGTCGTTCTTCGGTACGGCGATCTGGGGCGTGCTGGCGATGTTCGGCGCGATCGTGCTGCTGTTCCTGCTGCCGTGGATCGACGCGGGCAAGGTCAAGTCGGTGCGCTATCGCGGCCTCGGCTTCAAGGTCGCGCTCGGCCTGTTCGCGCTGTCGTTCATCATGCTCGCCGCGGTCGGCGCGGGCGTCACCGCGGAGCTGATTCCGGAATGGTTCGGCGCGGATGCCGACGCCACGTTCATCGAGAACCTGTTCGGCCGCATCTGGACGGCCGTCTACTTCGGCTTCTTCGTCTTCCTGTGGTTCTACAGCCGCGGCATGGAAAAGACCAAGCCGGTGCCGGAACGGGTGACCATGCATGAATAAGTCGACGACACTGCTCGCGGGGAAAGCGATGTTCATCAAGTTCGCAGCGGCGCTGACGATGGGTCTGGCCCTGTTCGGTTCGGCGCAGGCATCGGAAGAAGGCGGCTTGCAGCCGGCCAACATCCGGCTCGACGACGCCGCGTCGATGCAGCGCGGCGCGCGGCTGTTCTTCAACTACTGCTCGGGCTGCCATTCGCTCCAGTACCTGCGCTATTCGCGCATGGCGGAGGATCTGCACCTCGATCCGAAGGACGTCGAGAACAACCTCATCTTCACCGGTGCCAAGCTCGGCGACCACGCGGTCAGCAACATGCCCGCCGCGGACGCCGCCAAGTGGTTCGGCAAGGCGCCGCCCGACCTGTCGCTGGAAGCGCGCTCGAAGGGCTCGGACTGGATCTACAACTACCTCAAGTCGTTCTACCTCGACCCGACCCGTCCGCTCGGCTGGAACAACACGGTGTTCGAGAACGCGTCGATGCCGAATGCGCTGTGGGAACTGCAAGGCCTGCAAAGCGCCGTGCGCAAGGCGGGCGAGGGCGGTCACGAAGGCACGATCGAGCGTCTCGAAGTGACGACGCCGGGCCGCCAGAGCGGCGAAGCGTTCGACCGCAGCGTGCGCGACATCACCGCGTTCCTGCAGTACGCCGGCGAGCCGGCCGCGCTCAAGCGCGAGTCGATGGGCGTGTGGGTGCTGCTCTATCTCGCCCTGTTCACGCTGATCGCCTGGTTCCTCAACCGCGAGTTCTGGAAAGACGTTCACTGACTTGCGCGATCGTCCCCGATCGCTGCTTCAATAGCAGCGATCGGGGAGCCCCATTTGCGGGCTTCGGCCGCGTGCAGGGCGGCCATCCTTGGTCGCACTTTCCATCAGCGGGTGCGATCGCCCCCGATCGCTGCTTCGACGACGGCCCTTGCGGCTTCCCGCTTGCGGACTTCGGGTAATCCGGAGCGGCCATCCCAGGCCGCATTCCTCAAGTAAAGTCTGGAAACCCCAATGTTTTGAATGGGTTGCTGTGTTCTTTTCCGGCATCCTAGGCGAGCGCGCCCGCTGCGTAGTACATTCCGTCGGCAATGGAGGGAGAGGGGACGACGGCATGGCTTTGAACCAACGCTCGCGGACAATCCTGACGCTGTATTCGGCACAGGATTGCGTCCACGGACACCGCGTACGCATGACCCTGGCAGCCAAGGGCGTGACCTACGACCACGTCCTGGTCGACCTCGCCGCGCCGCCCGAGGATCTGCTCGACCTCAACCCGTACCACTCGGTACCGACGCTGGTTGATCGCGACCTCGTCCTCTATGACACCTCGGTCATCTGCGAATACCTCGACGAACGCTATCCGCATCCGCCGCTGATGCCGGTCGATCCGCTGTCGCGTGCGCGCCTGCGCCTGGCCATCGTGCGCATCGAGAACGACTGGCTCACGCTGGTCGAGACGATCGAAGCCGGCGGCAAGCCCGCTGACGCCGCCCGCAAGACGTTGCGCGACGATCTGGTCAAGAACGCGTCCGCGTTCAAGGCCTCGCGTTTCTTCCTCAGCCCGGAAATCAGCCTCGCCGACTGCGCGCTCGCGCCGCTGGTCTGGCGGCTCGACTTCCTTGGCGTGCAGTTGCCGAGGGAAGCGCAATCGATCGTCGACTACGGCGAGCGCATCTTCCACAGCCAGGGCTTCGCGCGCAGCCTGAGCCCTCAAGAAAAGATGATGCGTCCGTGATCCAGTGCCGTCGTTCCGCGAGGAGCGCTCGCACGTGAGCGCCAATGCCATGACCTCGAACCGGCCCTACCTGGTTCGCGCCTTCCACGAATGGATCAGCGACAACGGCCTGACGCCGTACCTGCTCGTCGACGCTACCCAACCCGACGTGCGCGTGCCGGTGTCGGCGATCAAGGACGGCAAGGTCATCCTCAACATCGCCTCGCGCGCGGTCGGCCAGTTCATGATCGACAACGACCACGTCGGTTTCCTCGCGCGCTTCGGCGGTGTGAGCCAATCCGTCTACGTGCCGATGCGCGCGGTGCTCGCGATCTACGCGCAGGAAAACAACCAGGGCATGATGTTCCAGCCCGAGGCCGCGCCGCCGCCGAGCGAACCGCCGCCCGCGCCCGCGCCGGAAGAGCCACCGAAGCGCTCGCACCTGCGCATCGTCAAATAAGTTCAGAGCCTGTCCCGGACCCGATCCAGGGAGGGGCTCATCCCGTGCAGGCCTGGATGGCCGACGACACGGGATCCGGCGCCTTATTGCACGAGCCGCAGATGCGACGCCGCACGCGGCGGTGGCGATGGCGTGCCCGGCAGCGGCAGGCTCCACGACGCGAGGCGATGGCCGTCGAGATCGAGGTGGCCGCGATAGCGGTCGCTGCCGTCGATGCTGACCTCGAAGGCGTAGCGCCGCAGCAACGACGGAAATCCGTCGCGGCGCGCCAGCCGCACGCGGCTGACCGCGACGCTCTGGTCGAGCAATTGCACGCCGGCTTCCTCGCACAGGCGGCGGCCGTGCGCGATCGCGCTCTCGCGGGCGCGTAACGCGTCCATCCAGGCCCAGACCGCGGCGGCGATGAGGAGCAGGGCGATCAAGGTTCCGGTCATGCCCCGCAGTGTCGCCGGGCCGTGAACGCGCGGCAAGACCGCTGCCGCGCGCACGGCTACAACGTGCACGGCTACAATCGACCGCGTCGCCGCGCGGCATCGGGCCGCGCCGGCATGCGCCGCCGCCAGCGGCGACCTTGGGAGAGAGCGATGAAACTGGTTTTCCCGGGCGCGGAGCACGCGCCGTTCGAACTCGTCGACGGCGTCGCGACGCTCGGCCGCGACGCGGGCTGCACCATCGTGCTCGACAAGGACGGCGTCGCGCCGAAGCATTGCGAAATCACCACCGGTGCCGAAGGGTCGAGCCTGCGCGCGCTCGATGCGAGCGCCGCGACCGTGCTCAATGGCCGTCAGGTCGCCGCCGCGACGCCGATCAAGGACGGCGACCTCATCGTCATCGGCCGCATCGGTTGCTCGGTCGTCGGCGAGCGCAAGGTGGCGTCCGCGCAACCCGCCGCGCCGGAACGCGACGAAGCCACGCGCGTGCGCTCGGCGCTGCCGAAATTCCTGCTGCGCGGTCTCTCCGGCGTCACGCTCGGCAAGACCTTCGCGGTCACCAGCGGCGCCGTCATCGGCCGCCAAGCCGACTGCGACATCCCGATCCCGAGCGACGAAATCTCACGCCATCACGCGCGACTCAAGATCACCGCCGATGGCGTGATGGTCGAAGACCTCGGCTCTGCCAACGGCACCTTCGTCGCCAACCAGCGCGTGCAGCAGAGCGCCTTGCTCAAGCCCGGCGAGGAACTGCGTCTGGACACCGTGCGCTTCCAACTCGTCGCGCCCGGCATGGACGCACGCCAGCAGTCGGCAGCCGTGCGCCCGGAGCCCGCAGCGGCGACCGCTGCGAAGAGCGGCGGCAACGGACTGTGGATCGCGATCGGCGTGATCGTCGTCGCTGCAATCGCCGCCGCAGCGGCGCACTTTGCCGGCGTGTTCTGATCGGCTGATAAACGATCGGACAACGTCTGGCGACGTCATGCTCGCGAACGCGGGCATGCATTGAGCGCAGCAATTTGGATTCCCGCTTGGCTGTCGGAAAGCGCCTCGCGGGAATGACCTCGAAAGCAGCGTTTCCCTAGCTGCGGTTGACGATGTCGACACGCATCGACAAGTCGACCGCGCGGATATGCTTGGTGAGCGCGCCGACCGAGATGTAGTCGACGCCGGTGTCGGCGATCGCGCGCACGCGATCCAGCGAGACGGAACCGGACACTTCGAGCGGCACGCGGCCGGCGACTTCGGCGACGGCGTGGGCGAGTTCGTGCAGTTCGAATTCGTCGAGCATGATGCGATCGGCGGCGGCGTCGAGCGCGTCGCGCAGTTCCGGGAAATTCTCGACTTCGGTTTCCACGAGCAGGCCCGGGTGCAGCGCGCGCGCGCGGGCGACGGCGGCGCCGATCGAGCCGGCGGCGGCGATGTGGTTTTCCTTGATGAGCACGGCGTCGAACAGGCCGATGCGATGGTTGTGGCCGCCGCCGGCGCGCACGGCATATTTCTGCGCGAGGCGCAGGCCGGGCAGGGTCTTGCGCGTATCGAGGATCTTCGCGCGCGTGCCGCGCACGGCGTCGACGTACGCCGCGGTGACCGTCGCCGTCGCCGACAGCGTCTGCAGGAAATTGAGCGCGGTGCGTTCGGCACTGACCAGCGCGCGTGCGTCGCCTTCGACGCGGCACAACAGCGTGCCGGCGGCGACGCGTTCGCCGTCGGAAACGTGCCATTCGATGCGCGCGTTCGGATCGAGCGCGAGGAAACACGCGTCGACCCAGTCGCGCCCGCAGATCACCGCCGCGTCGCGCGTGATGATGCGTGCTTGCGCGTGTTCGCCGGACGGCAGCAGGTCGGCGGTGACGTCGCCGCTGCCGAGGTCTTCGTCGAGCGCGCGCTGGACGTCGCGCAGGATCACGTCGCGGGGCGGTGGAGCGAGATCGGGCGTCGTCACGAAAGCGATCCGGTCGGTCGGGCCAAGCAGGATAGCAAGCCGACTTCGCGCGGCGAAACTCAGGCCACCGGCGCGTCCGGCGCCGACGCGGCGGCGTCGGCAGCGGGCGGCGCATCCGCCGCGGCGTGACGCAGCTTGGCGACGATCGCGTCGAGCGCGCGGTCGAACAGCGGCACTTCCTCGAGGATCGTCGTCGTGCCTTCGCGCAGTTCCGCGGCGAACGCGGCGACGGTCTTGTCGCAGACCTTGAGGCCGCGGCGGTTCACGAACAGGTATTTGCCGCTGATCGGGCTGATCCACGACAGCTTGGCGCGTTCGGGCTGGCCGTTGTCGTCGAGGAATTCGATCCAGACGCCGGGCTTGATCGCCTTGACGGTGCGCACATGCTCATCGTCGTCGGAGGCGGGGCGTTCTTCCGCTTCGGTATCGGCGAGGCCGCCGTCGAGCACGATCTCCTCGACCGGGCTTTGCGTGGCGGGCGCCGCGACCGGCATGTTTTCGTGCGAGCCTTCCTGCGCGGTCGCCGGGCCGGGCAAGGGCACGGCGAATTCGCGCACGACTTCTTCGACGGTCTTGGTTTCCAGCTTCTGGCCGGCGAGGACGCGATCGTAGAACTGCGCGAGGTCGGCGAGCAGCTTGCGCATGTCCGCTTCGTGGTAGGCGACCGTGGTCAGGCCGTGGCGCAACGCTTTTTCCAGCGGCGGCAGCAGCGCGCGCAGGCGCGCGATGTCGTTGGTGCCGGTCTTGGGTTGCGCGCTCCAGATGAATTCGTCGGTGAAGCGCAACGCGTTGCGCCACTCGTCGGAATCCTCGCCCTGGCGCAGCAGGGTAAGGACGAGATAGTTCGCCCACGGCCGCGACAGTACGCCATGCACGATCGGCGGCAGGTCGCGCTCGGCAATGCGCGAGAGGATTTCGCGCGCGGCGCGGCGCCGCGCCGAGGCGAGCTTCTCGCGGCCGCGCGTGGCTTCGGCGGCGCGCTGCTCGGCGAGGTCGGCGCGCTTGCGGTTCTGGTGAGTGAATTCGCCGAGGGCGTCGAGCTCGCGCTGAAACACGCCGACGTCGTCGTCGAAATCGCGCAGCACCGATTCGACCGTCGTCTTGACGCGTTCGTAGAGGCGGCGGTCGCGGTCGGATTCCTCGCTCCAGCCCTTGCCCGCGTCGGCGAGCAGGTCGAGCAGTTGCCGCGCCGGATGCACCTTCTGCGCGAACAGGTGGCGGTCGAGGATCGCGACCTTGAGATACGGGATCTGCAAACGGCCGATCAGCGCCTGCATCTGCGCCGGCAGGTTGCGATCCTGCAGGATGTATTCGAACAGCATGCCGACGAGGTCGATGGTGTCTTCGTCGGCCGAGGACACGCGCTTGTCCTTGGCGTCGCCGGAGAGGCGGCCGACCTGGTCGAGCAGTTCGCGCTTGATCTGCTGCACGATCTGCGCGGCGTCGAGCGGTTCGACGTCGTTGCGCACCGCGGGCGCAGTGGTCGTGCCTTGCAGCAGCGTGAGCGCGCTGAGCAGGTCGGTGGCGCTGAAGCCGCCGCCGGCTGGTTCGGCGTAGCGCATCGCGCCGTGGCGACCGGCGAGCAGCGCGCGCAAGGTGTGGTAGACCTCGGCCTGCAGCGGATCGTGCAGTTCCTGGCTGCGATACGGCGCGCCGGGCGCGAGCGGATCGGCCGCCACGTCTGCGCCGGGCATGACACCGGGCAGCATCGCGCCCGCCGGGCCGGCTGCATTGCGCGGCGCGACGTGGCGCACCTGCGGCAACACGCCCGCGCGGATCAGTTCGATGTTGACCTCGTCGTAGACCGATTCCAGCCCGGCGACGACGTAACGCTCGAACAATTTGAAGACGATCAGCTTGACCTGGACGTTGACCTCGAACTCGCGCACGGCCACACGGAACGCGTTGGCGAGCGCGGCCGGGCCGATCGGGTTGTTCGAATCCTCGACCTTGCCGCCGCCGATGATGACCGACAGGCGCTGGTTGACCTGGTACAACGTGCGCTGCAGGCGGTTTTCCGCCTTGGCGGTCATGCTGCTGACGGCGAGCGATTCCTCGAGTTCGAGGTCGTCGACGAGGGCCAGTCCGCTGTTCGGCGCCCCCGGTATCTGCGCATCGGAACCCGACGCGCGTGAGCGGCCGTCGGCGAAGTCGTTGAAGGCGTTGCTGGCCTGTTCGTGGAACAGGCGCTCGACGAGATGGCGCTTGCGGCGGATCTCGCGCATCCCGTCGAAGAATTCGGTTTGCACCGCGTTGCTGCCCGCGCGTTCGGCGAGGTCGAACAGCGCGTCGTCGACGTTCTCGAACAAGGTGCCGACCAGCGCGTTGATGCGCTTGAGCGAAATGCCGCGGACGAGCTTGATCAATTCACCGAGCCGATCCGGCGCCGGCTGGCGCTGCGACAGGTCGATGACGTTCGGGTTGTCCTTGGCGGCGGTCATGGCTCAGCGATGCGGCGAGGTGCGTTCGATTCAGGTTGACGCAGCATAGAACGGAAGCACGTGCACATTGTGAAACAAACCACATGGGAAGATCGCGAAATGTTTCACGACTCCGGAAAGTCGGCAATCTCGGCAACGGCGATCGACTCGTCGGCAAGCATTACCGGAATGTCGTCCTCGATGCGGTAGATCGTGCGCCGGTCGCGGGTGACGAGGCCGGCGGCCAGCGTCCGCGGCGCCTCGCCCGGTGTCGCGCGTCCGGCCAGCGTGCGATTGACCGCATCGAGTTCGTCCGCGCGCAGCAGGCGCAGCGGCATCTTGCTCGTCGGGCAGCACAGGATGTCGAGGAGTTGGGCGTTCAAGGGAACTGTCCGCAGGTCGTTGGTATGTTCGTACAATAGCGATTTACGGAAGCGGCGGCCATGAACGAAAGTACGAGGGGCGCGCGGCGCATCGGCGTCGTCATGGGTTCGCGGTCCGATTGGGAAACGATGCGGCACGCCGTCGAGACGCTCGAACGGCTCGGCGTCGAGCACGAAGTCCGCGTCGTGTCCGCGCATCGCACGCCGGATCTGCTGTTCGACTACGCCGCCGCTGCGCTCGGCAACGGCATCGCGGCGATCATCGCCGGCGCCGGCGGCGCCGCGCACCTGCCCGGCATGCTTGCCGCGAAGACGCGCGTACCGGTGCTTGGCGTGCCCGTGCAGTCGCACGCGCTCAATGGCATGGATTCGCTGCTGTCGATCGTGCAGATGCCGGCCGGCGTGCCGGTGGCGACGTTCGCGATCGGCCGCGCGGGCGCCGTCAACGCCGCGCTTTATGCGACCGCGATGCTGGCGACCGCGGACGTCGCGCTCGGCGAGCGTCTCGACACGTTCCGCCGCGAGCAGACCGACACCGTGCTCGCCCACCCCGACCCGCGCGTACCCGCATGAGCACGATCGGCATTCTCGGCGGCGGCCAGCTCGCGCGCATGCTCGCGCTCGCGGGCGCGCCGCTCGGCTTGCGTTTTCTCGTCGTCGACAGCTCGACCGACGCCTGCGCCGCGCAAGTCGCGCCGCTGTTGCGCGCGGACTGGCGTGATTTCGACGCGCTCGCCGATTTCGCGAAGCGCATCGACGTTGCCACGTTCGATTTCGAGAACGTGCCCGCGGACACCGCGCATTGGCTGACCGAGCACACGCAGGTGTTTCCGAACCCGCGCGCGCTGTCGATTTCGCAGGACCGGCTCGCCGAGAAAACCCTGTTCCGCCAGATCGGCCTCGATACACCCGCATTCGCCGCGGTCGACAGCAGCGAAGGCTTGGCCCGCGCCGTCGACGAGATCGGCGTGCCGTCTATCCTCAAGACGCGACGCCTCGGCTATGACGGCAAGGGCCAGTTCCGGCTGCGTTCGCGCGACGACGTCGATGCAGCATGGCAAGCGCTCGGCGGCGCGCCGTCGATCCTCGAAGCCTTCGTGCCGTTCGAGCGCGAGTTGTCGGTCATCGCTGTGCGCGCGCGCAACGGCGAATTCCGCGCCTATCCGCTGACGCAGAACTGGCACGCAGACGGCATCCTGTCCGCGAGTCTCGCGCCCGCGCCCGACAGCGAGGCGCTCGCGCCGGTCGCGTTCGCGCATGCACGGCGCATCGCCGAGGAACTCGATTACGTCGGCACGTTTGCGCTCGAGCTGTTCGTGAAAGACGGCAAGCTGCTCGGCAACGAAATGGCGCCGCGCGTGCACAACTCCGGTCACTGGACGATCGAAGGCGCGCCGTCGAGCCAGTTCGAAAACCACGTGCGCGCGGTGTGCGGCTTGCCGCTCGGCGATACCAGCGCGCTCGGCGTGTCGGTGATGCTCAACTGGATCGGCGAACTGCCGTCCGCGCAGGCCGTGCTCGCCGAACCGCGCGCGCACTGGCACGACTACGGCAAGTCGCCGCGTGCGGGCCGCAAGGTCGGCCATGCGACGCTGCGAGCGGCGGACGCTCGGGAAATGATCGAGCGTCTCTCGCGCGTCGCACGGGCGCTTGGGCGCGAGGAGCAGGCCGCGCCGGTGCTTGCGGTTCTGCACAAGCAGGTCTGAAACGCACGCAAGCAAAAGCCGCCCACAGGCGGCTTTTGCTAAACAACGCGGGGCGAAAAACTCAGCCCATCTGCGACGCCGCGAAATCCCAGTTGACGAGATTCCAGAACGCTTCGACGTACTTCGGCCGCGCGTTGCGGTAGTCGATGTAGTACGCGTGTTCCCACACGTCGCAGGTCAGCAGCGGGCGGTCGGCGCCGGTGATCGGCGTGCCCGCGTTCGACGTGCTCGCCAGCGCGAGGCCGCCGTCCGGACGCTGCACGAGCCAGCCCCAGCCGGAGCCGAACGTGCCGACGCTGGTCTTGGTGAACTCTTCCTTGAACTGCGCGAAGCCGCCGAACGCCTTGTTGATCGCGTCGGCGAGCCGTCCCGTCGGTTCGCCGCCGCCGTTGGGCTTGAGGCAGTTCCAATAGAACGTGTGGTTCCAGATCTGCGCAGCGTTGTTGAACATGCCGCCGGACGACTTGCGGATGATCTCTTCGAGCGGCATCGATTCGAATTCGGTGCCCTTGATCTGGTTGTTGAGGTTGGTCACGTAGGCCTGATGGTGCTTGCCGTAGTGATAGTCGATCGTTTCCGCGGAAATGTGCGGCTCGAGCGCGTCGCGCGCCCACGGAAGCGGGGGAAGTTCGATGGCCATGCGGGAGACTCCTTGCCGACAGGTAGGGTTTCCAAGTCTATCAGGCCGCCACGGAGTCCCCCGACGGCGCGCGCCACCGGCGGCCGCCACGCCAATGAACCGATGACCGCGGTGTTACCATTGACGATTGCGCATTCGCGCATCGCTTTTCGCAGGTCAGCCATGGACATCATCGAACGCATCAACGGCACGCTCGCGCAACATCCGATCGTGTTGTTCATGAAGGGTACGCCGCAATTCCCGATGTGCGGTTTTTCCAGCCGCACGGTGCAGGCGCTCAAGGCCGTCAACGCCGACTTCCATTCGGTCAACGTGCTCGAAGACCCGGAAGTCCGCGCCAACCTGCCGCGTCATTCCAACTGGCCGACGTTTCCGCAGTTGTTCATCCGTGGCGAACTGATCGGCGGCTGCGACATCACGCTCGACCTTTACCAGTCCGGCGAACTCGCGCGTCTCGTGCAGGATTCGCAGAAGGCCTGAACATGCTCGACGCGGTTCGACTGGAGCGCGAGCAGCGCACGCCCGCGCCGGGTTCGCTGCGCGATCGCGTCGTGCTCGTCACGGGCGCGACGGGCGGCCTCGGCCGCGCGGCCGCGATCGCCGCCGCGCAAGCTGGCGCGACCGTGATCCTGCTCGGCCGCAAGGTGCGTCCGCTCGAAGCGCTTTACGACGAACTCGAAGCGCTTGGCGCGCCGGCGCCTGCGTTGTATCCGCTCGACATGGAAGGCGCGACGCCGGGCGACTACGCCGATCTTGCGGCGACGCTCGAACGCGAATTCGGCCGCCTCGACGGTCTCGCGCATTGCGCCGCGCACTTCAACACCTTGCAGCCGCTCACTCAGATCGCGCCCACCGACTGGCTGCGTGCGCAGCAGGTCAACCTGACCGCGCCGCTGTTGCTGACGCAGACCTGCCTGCCGCTCATGGGCAAGTCGAGCGACGCGGCGATCGTGTTCGTGTTCGACGACGTCGCGCGCGTCGGCAAGGCGTATTGGGGCGGCTACGGCATCGCCAAGCACGCGCTGCAGGGGCTGGCTTCGATCGTCCACGAAGAAACCGAGAACTCGCACGTGCGCACGCATGCGCTGCTGCCGGCACCGATGCGCACCGCGCTGCGCCGCGCGGCGTACTATGGCGAGGACACGCTCATGCATCCCGAGCCGTCGGTCGCGGCGGAAGCGCTGGTGTGGTTGCTCGGTGCGCAGGGCGCCGCCGCACGCGGCAAGGTGCTGGATTTGCGCTAAGGCAAAAGCCAAAAACTGAAGCACGAAGGACGCGAAGGGAAAGCCAAAGCGACTCCGCATTTTTCCCTCTTCGAGTTCTTCGTGCCCTTCGTGTTTCAGTCTTTTCCGTTTTGACTTTGTTGGGGAAAGCACATGGAAAGCTCGATGAGCACGGTATCGGCGGGCCTGCTGCTGTTCCTCATCATGGATCCGCTCGGCAACATTCCGCTGTTCCTGGCGTTGTTGCGCAACGTCGCCCCGGAGCGGCGCCGTTTCGTGCTGATCCGCGAGCTGGTCATCGCGCTTGTCGTGCTGTTCGTGTTCCTGTTCTGCGGGCAATACCTGCTGCACATGCTGCAACTCAAGCAGCAGTCGGTCGGCATCGCCGGCGGCATCGTGTTGTT
>JAKPAN010000142.1 GCA_029779475.1 Pseudomonadota bacterium | reverse complement strand
GTGCGTCGCGTCCGCCCCTATGATGGCGCCATGCCGTGGCCGCAGATCAATCACATCCAGTTGCTTCGCTACGCCGGCCTGTTCCAGTACGCGAGCGTGGGCACGCCGTTCCTGCGCTACCAGACCGTCGTCGAGGATCTCGCCGCCAAGCAGTTGCCGTCGAGCTATGTGCACTTGTGGCTGGGCTGCTACATCGTGTTCGGCGTCGTCTACTGGTATCTCACGCACGATCTCGGCGCGCGCGGCCGCACGCCGTTGCGGCGCGCGGTGCAGATCGCGCTGCTCGTCGTGCTCAACCTGATGGCGGTCGCGATCGGCTGGTTCAGCCAGAGCGGCATTTCGGCGCTGCTGCTCGCGGTGGTCGCGGTCGTGCTGCCGTGGCTGTTGCCGCTGCGCGTCGGCATCGCCTGGATGATCTTGCAGAACTTCTCGCTGGTGCCGGTGTTCGCGAGCATCCGCGAGCCGGCCTTCAGCCTCAGCGACGCGTTTTTGCAATCGAGCCTGTACTCGGGCTTCATCGTGCTCGCGTTCGTCACCGCGCTGGTCACCAAGCAGCAGGTCGAGGCGCGCGAGGAACAACGCCGGCTCAACTCCGAATTGCGAGCGACGCGCGCGCTGCTCGCCGAGTCGAGCCGGCTCGGCGAGCGCATGCGCATCTCGCGCGAACTGCATGACCTCATGGGCCATCACCTCACCGCGCTCAGCCTCAACCTCGAAGTGGCGAGCCATCTCGTGCAGGGCCAGGCGCAGGCGCATGTGCTGCAGGCGCAGTCGGTCGCGAAACTTCTGCTCAGCGACGTGCGCGAAGTGGTCAGCCAGCTGCGCGAGGGCGACAGCATCGACCTCACGCAGGCGCTGCACAACCTAGTCGAGGGCGTGCCCGGGCTCGACATCCATTTGCAGCTGCCGCCGCGTTTCGGCATCGACGATCCGCGCCGCGCGCAAGTGCTGCTGCGCTGCGCGCAGGAAATCATCACCAATGCCGTGCGCCACGCGCAGGCGCGCAACCTGTGGCTGACGTTCGAGCTCGACGAGCAGCGGCAGATGGTCATCCACGCGCGCGACGACGGCCGCGGCGCCGGCGATCTCGTGCCCGGCAACGGCTTGTCCGGCATGCGCGAACGGCTCGCGCAATTCGGCGGCCGCATCGACATCCACACCGGCAAGGGGCGCGGCTTCGCGCTCGACGCGCTCCTGCCCCTGGAGGGAACC
Organism: Pseudomonadota bacterium; assembly: GCA_029779475.1. Classification (GTDB taxonomy): domain Bacteria; phylum Pseudomonadota; class Gammaproteobacteria; order Xanthomonadales; family Rhodanobacteraceae; genus Dokdonella_A. Next base: position 4,685 of record JAKPAN010000142.1, on the reverse strand, counting down.
TCATGATCAACGTCTGTCTCGTCGACGACCAGACCCTGGTGCGCCAGGGCATCCGCTCGCTGCTGGAATTGTCCGACTCGATCCGCATCGTCGCCGAGGCCGCCGACGGCGCGCAGGCCGTGGAGACGATCCCGCAGGTCAAGCCCGACGTCGTCCTGCTCGACATGCGCATGCCCGGTCTGTCCGGCCTCGACGTGCTCAACGCGTTGGCAGCGAAGCAGCAGTTGCCGCCGACGATCATCCTGACCACGTTCGACGACGACCAGCTCGTGCTCTCCGGACTCAAGGCCGGCGCGCGCGGCTACCTGCTCAAGGACGTCTCGCTCGACCAGCTCGTCGACGCGGTCAAGACGGTCGCCTCCGGCGGTTCGCTGGTCTCGCCCGTGGTCACGCAGCGCCTGCTCACGGGCCTCGAGCGCATGCACAACGACTTCACGAGCCTCGACCGCCCCGATCCGCTGACCGAGCGCGAAACCGAGATCCTGCGCCTCATGGCCGGCGGCTACAGCAACAAGGAAATCGCCAATTCGCTCGGCGTGGCCGAGGGGACGGTCAAGAACCACGTCTCCAACATCCTCTCCAAGCTCGGCGTGCGCGACCGCACGCGGGCCGTGCTGAAGGCGTTCGAGCTCGGCATCGTCTGAGTTTCGCGCTCGAACCCGCGCACTCTCGGGCCGATTCCCGGGCGCTCCGCAAACGCGCAGCCGATCGTCTGGCGCGGCCGCCCCGGAGTCCAGTACCATCCGCTTTCCGCTGCGCTCCGGCGGGGCCGCTTGCGCGTGGGGAAATGCGCGCGGTGCCGGGCGACAGCCCGGTTCCGTGCGTCGCGGCGCCGCCCATGTGAGTTTTGGAGATCCCTCGGATGATTCGTATTTTCGAAATGCTGGTCGCGCTGCTGATCGTGTTCGTGCTGGCCGTGCTGGTCGGCGTCGTGCTGCCCGACCACGGCCACGTCGAGCGCAGCGTCGAAGTCCCGAGCCCCCTGCGGCAGGTCTACGACACCGTCAACACGTTCCGCCGCTTCCCGCAGTACTCCGGCCTGCGCGCGTTCGACCCGGCCATGCGCATGTCGCTGTCGGGCCCGGAATCGGGCGTCGGCGCGAAGGCGTCGTGGACGAGCGCCTCGCCCAAGATCGGCGACGGCAGCCTCACGATCACCAAGAGCACGCCGGACAGCGACGTCACGATGACGCTCGACAACGACTGGATCGGCGAGAACAAGACCTACGCGATCACGCTGACGCCGTCGTCCAACGGCCGTACCGTGCGCGTCACCGAAACCTACGACGTCGACTACGGCTGGAACCTGTTCTGGCGCTTCGGCGGCCTCTACATCAATGGCGAGCCGTCCGCGGTCGTGCAGGGCACGCTGGGCAGCCTCTCGGCGATGATGGCCGGTTTCCCGAACACCGATTACAAGGATCAGGAGATCAAGGTTGCCGACATCACGGCCAAGCCGGTGTTCACCGTCGCCACGACCGCCAAGCGTTCGCTCGACGAAGTGGCCGACGCGACCACCGCCGCGAAGGAAAAGATCGACGCCGTGCTGAAGAAGGCGGGGCTTGCCGAAGCCGGCCCGCTGATGACGATCACGACCGAATGGGGCGAAGAAGACTACAACTTCAGCGTCGCCATCCCTGTTGCGCAGCCGTCGTTCACGCTCGGCGGCCAGACCTACACGATCGAAACGCCCGTGCCGGCGGCGGAAGACGACAGCAACGCCGCGCCGAGCGATACGCCGCTCACGACCGGCAGCAAGGACAAGAAGGGTTTGCTTGTCGTCGACGGCGATGTGCGCGCCGCGCTGTGGTACCAAGGCCAAGCGCTGTACACCGAGTTCACCGGCAGCGCTGCGCAACTGCCGCTGCTGCGCCTCAACCAGAAGGCGTACGCGGAGACGCACGGTTACCACTACAACGAAAGCGGCCTGACCCGTCCGTGGGACGAGAACGTCTCGCAGCCGGATGCCGCGGCAGACCAGCAGACGTTCCGCGTCTACTTGCCGATCACGCGCTGATCGTTCGATCGGCTCGACAAAAAGGGCGGCCTCGGGCCGCCCTTTGCGTTTCCGGGCATTGCCGGGAATTTCGTGCCGCGCGAAAGCGGACGCGGCCGCAATGCATGCCGCTCCGACGCAGAAGCCAACAAGACCCGGCTTTTCAGTCCCGCTCGCGCGTGGCGCGATCGTTTGCCCGCACGCGCAGGGCGCAACGCGCCGTGGCGACGTTGAGCGTCGCGATGGCGGATGCCTTCTGATAGCCGCCCGCGGCGACGACGACGACGGGAATGTCCAGCCGCCGTGCCGCGCGCAGCACGAACAGGTCGCGTTCGACGAGGCGGCGCGTGGTCAGGCCGACACGGCTCTTCGGATCGCCGACGTGACAGTCGGCGCCGGCTTGATAGAGGATGAGATCGGGCCGGTATTTGCAAAGCAGATCCTGCACGTGGTGCAGCGCGGCCCGATATGCAGCGAAACCATCGCGCGGAACGCGCACCTCGAAAGCCCACGAACGCTCGCCGTCCAGGCAGCCGAAACGCGTGCCGAAGATCGAGGCCGTGTACAGATTGGGCAGCCGCGCCGCGAATTCCTCGGTGCCGTTGCCGCCGTGTTCGTCACAATCGACGACGAAGATTCGGTGCTGCGGCATGCGCAACGCGATCAATGCCAGCCCGTTGACCGGGCAGAAGCCGGAGCCGCGCGACGGCACCGCGTGGTGGAAGCCGCGCGCGAGGTTCATCGCGATGCCGTGGCGCAGGGCATGCCGCGCCGCTTCGAGCTGGCCGCCGAGCATCGCCAACGTCGCATCGCGCAACTCTGGCGACCAGGCAATGCCTTGGCTCGAGGCGAGCGGTTCCTCACCTTTCATGAAGGCCGACAGGTACGCCTCGTCGTGCAATCCGGCGAGCATGTCCGCGTCGACCGACTTCGGTTCGCGCAACTCGACGAGATTCAGCCGCGTCAACTCGTTCGCGGCGACCGCCAGTCGCGCCAGAGTGGGGACGCTGGCGGGTGCGTAGGCCGGCGAGAAATAGGTGCGCAGCCGCATCAGGCGGACAGTTCCCGGCGCGCGAAAGCCTGCAATTCGGCGATCGTCGTGGTCAGCGGCGAGAGCATGTTGCTGCGCAGTTGCGCATCGACCTGCGCGGAGAACGTGCGGCGGCGGATCGACGGCGGCACGCTGAGCGTGGTCAAACGCAGGAAGCGCGCTTGTGCGATCGCGCCGAGCGGAAGGCGAACGCCGTGCGGCGTGGCCGTCCTTGCATCCGCGCCCGGCGCTGGGCGCAATGCGCACAGGCCGCCCGCCGGGATGCGCACATGGTTGATGCGGATCGGCGCGACCACGATCGCCGAATGCGATTCGCCGAGGTTCATCTTTTCGAGCATGAGCGGTTGCCCGTCATCGCCGACGACGACGTTGACACTGCCGCCACGGCGCACCTTGCCGTGCGCGATCTCGAGGAAGAATTCCTCGGCTTGCGAGCAACTGCCGATCTCCGGTTTTTCGGGCATGCCGGGCACGCTCGGCGCGTCGTCGACTTCGCGCCCCAGGATCTGCTCGATGAGATCGAGGATGAGGAGGCTTTCCGGCATCACCAACATCGCGCGAATGTCGCGCAGACGAGATTCCAGCGTCGTCAACGCATCCAGGAGCGGCGAGTGCGGCATGTCTCCAAGCACGGATGCCGGCGCTCGATCGAGAGCACGCCAGCCACGCAGCCAGCCGCGCTCGATGAGCATGGCGGCGAGCGCGGAGGTTTCGTGCTGTGGCCAGCGTGCGAAGAGGCTGAGATCGTGCGCCGAATCCACGGGGTCGCTCTGATTGACGAGCGCTGCGAGATGCCGCGTGGCTTGGGTATAGCCGCAGCCACGGCGTTCCGTGCGATGGCTGCTGTGCTCGTTGAGCATGTCTTCGAGCGTGCGCGCCAGCGGTATGTCGTGATTGCGGAACGCTGCGGTGATTTCGTGCTCCATCGCCTACTGCATCTCCACGAGCAAGGCGCGCAGCAGATGGAAGGTTTGCGCCTTGTCGCGCGCGTCGAAGGTGAACGCGGGAACGAGGTTGCCGACCGCTCGGATTGCCGTGCGGATCGGTTCGATGGAGAACGTGGGCACGCGATCCGTGTGGGTGATTCCGACGACAACGGCCAAGCCGTCGTCGATCGCCGACAGCTCGCGCAGCCAATGCTCGCACTGCTCCGCGATGTCCTCGTCACAGGCATTGAGCACGACGATGACGCCGAATGCATCCTGCAGCAGGATCGGCCGCATGAAGGCGAAGCGCTCCTGGCCGGGCATGCCATAGACGAGCAGCGGCGTGCCGTCCTCCAGCAGCGTATTGGCGAAGTCGAGCGCGACGGTGGTCGTCGTCTTGTTTTCCGTCGCGCCCTCGCTGAGCGGCATTTCGGTGGAAACGGGTTCGGTGTCGGTGATCGAGCGGATCGCGGTCGTCTTGCCGGCGCCCATGGGGCCTGCGAGCACGAGTTTTGCGACGGTGGTGTTCATGGGAAGTCCCTGTATGCAAGAACCGGCATGGACCTAGACCGTGCGGGCCAATCCAAAGTGTGCGGCCAATCGCGACCACAAGCCGCTGCTTTGCCGGCGGGATGCAGACGCAGGTTTCTGCGGTGTGTCGAGCTGCATGGACAGCAGGTTCGACGCACGCAGCGCCCACAGGCAGGCCGAC
>JAKPAN010000138.1 GCA_029779475.1 Pseudomonadota bacterium | reverse complement strand
TCGGGTTCGCTACAGGAAGAATCCGCGCTCGTTGCGCAATGGAACGACGTATAAGCGAATGCGCCTGCGCCATTGCGCGCACGCTTCGACACCGCGCGCGCCTTGCTCGCGGAAGCGCGCGCGCCGCGCGTCGTGGTTGAAGTGATCGACGCATCGCCGGATGAATTGCCGGAAGCCGCTGCGGAATCGCCGGCGTCTTCGACGGACGCAAACATCATCGAACCCACGCCGGAAGTCACCGCCAACCTCATCGCGCAGGCGCGTTTCGCTGCCTCGCTCGACGAAGCACAGGCCGCGCGCCGCCAGCACCGCGAAGCGCAGAACGCATTGGTCGACGGCCTGCGGCACGCACAACGTGAGCGCGGCGAAGCGCTCGAAACTGGCGCCAGCGCACGCGCGCACGCCGCGCAGGCGCGCATCGACGCATTGCGCGCGCAAATCGACACGCCGCTGCCGCAAACGCTCGTTGACGCGCTCGCCGGCGACGACGCGCGCTACGCCGAACTCTCGCGCTGGCAACATTGGGCCGACAACCAGCGCCGCGTCCAGCTTTGCGAAGAGATCGAAGCGCTGCCCGCCGCAGGCCTGCATCCCGATGCCGTCGCCGCGAAGGTGCGCGACGCGCAACGCGAATGGCAATTGCTCGACAAGGTCGAAGCCGGAAGCGCGCGCATCGGCGGACTCGGCCGCCGTTTCCACGCCGCGTGCCGCGCCGCGATCGAGCCCGCGCAAGATTATTTCCGCAAGCGCCAGGCATTGCGCGAAGGCCATGCTGCGCAGTTCTCCGTGTTGCTTGAACGCGTCGCCGCCCTGCCTGCCGACGATACCGAGATGGGCGCCGTTTCGACGCTGCGCCGCGAAACCGTCGATGCGCTGCGTTCGCTCGACCGCGTTGAACCGCGCGAACGCAAGGCGCTCGCGCAATCGTTCAAGAACGCGCTCGCCGCCCTGGACGCGCACGTCGATCGCCGCAACGAAAGTGTTGAATCCGCCAAGGCCGCGTTGATCGCGCAGGCACGGAAACTCGCCGACGAGATGCCGCGCGGCGCCGTGGCCAGCGCGCGCGAATTGCAGGAACGCTGGCGCAGCGCCGGCAACGGCAAACGCGCGCGCGACCAGGCGCAGTGGACGCAGTTCCGAGAATCGATCGATCGTGTCTTCACGCAACTCGATGCGCAGCGCGCCGAGCGCGTGCAGCGCGACAACGAAGCGCGCGCGCAAGCCGAGGCATTGTGCGTCGAACTCGAAGCCATCGCCGATGCGCCCGATTCCGCGGAACGCGGCGCCGTCGCGCGCATCGAAACCGCATGGAAGGCGATGCGCCTCGACGACACCGGCCTGCGCCAGCGTCACGACGACGCGCAATCTCGCCTGCGCGAGCACGCGTCGCGTCGCGAACGCGACAAGCGCCGCGCGCGCTACGTGGCGTGGCTGGAGCGCGAACGCCTGTGCCGCCTCGCCCACGGCAAAACCGAAGACGCCGAAGTGTTGCTCGCACGCTGGAGCGACGCCGCGCGTACCGACATCGCCGCTGCCGCACTCGACGCGCGTTTCCAGAGCGCGCTGGGCAGCGCCGCGATGGCCAGCGACGATGACGTGCGCGCGCTGCAGGAAATCGTGATCGAACTCGAAACGCTGGCCGGCATCGAAGCGCCCGCCGACGAACGCGAACTGCGCCGCGAATTGCAGGTCGCGCGGCTCGCGCAGCGCATGGGGGGCGCAGCGGTCGACGGCGGCGATGAATTGGCGTCACGGTTGGTGCGCTGGACGACATTGCCGTTTGCGTCTTCCGCGCAGAACATGCGTTTTGACGCTGCGTTTGCGCGAGTCCTCGACGCGATGCATTGAGCCGTGGAAACCCCTGCGACGGGCACCGGGGCATCGATGCACTGGTAATCCATTGCGACGGCTTCGGCGTGCCCAACGCCGCCAGCATGGGTTTCGCGCCGATACGCCGAGAAAGAGTACAAATGCCCCAGGAAGGTGATCACGCCGAAGCGTGAACACCTTCCATGTTTTCGCCGCGCCGGTTCGCCGCCACCATGCCTCGCGCCCAACGGCTTGCGTCGTCGAGCAGCGAATAGATGCACGGCAGCGCGAGCAAGGTCACGATCGTCGAGAACGTGAGGCCGCCAGCGATCGCGCGGGCCATCGGGTAGTACGGCGGGCCATTGCTCCAGGCTTCCGCGCCACCGATCGCGAGCGGCAGCATGCCGAGGATCGCGGTCGCCATCGTCATCAGCACCGGGCGCAGGCGTTCTTTCGCACCGAGCACGAGCGCCTCGGTGCGCAGATGACCTTCGTGGCGCAGCTGGTTGATGTGCACGATCATGACGATGCCGTTGTTCACGACCACGCCCATGAGGATGAGGATGCCGATCGCGGCCATGATCGAGAACGTCGTGCCGGTCAGCCAGAACAGCCAGAACACGCCGAACACCGAGAACACGAACGTGGTCAGGATCGCGGCCGGGTAGATCAACGACTCGAACATCGCGCACATGACGACGTAGACGAGCACGAGCGCGATCAGCGTGTTGAACAACATCTGCTGGCCGGCCTGGTCGGAACGGTCGAAACCTTGGCCGAAGCTCCAGCGATAGCCGGGCGGCAGCGCGATGCCGTCCATTGCTGCGCTGATTTCACGACGGGCGTCAGGCATGGTCTTGCCATCGGCAAGATTGGCAGTGATTTTGAGCGAGGTCATGCGATCGACGCGCTGGATCGCCGACGGCGTGGCCTGGGAATCGGCGCGGATCATCGACAGCAGCGGAATCTGCGTGCCATCCGGCGCGCGCAGCTTGAAGTCCGAAAGCCCGGCCATGCTGCGCGTATCGCTGCCCTGGAAGCGCACCCAGACCGGCAACTGTCGATCGTCGGCGTGGTAGTCCTTGAGCGGCATGCCGCGCAGCGCGATCTGGATGAAATCCGCGACGGTCTGCGCGTCGAAACCGTATTGTTTGGCGCGGATTCGATCGACGCGTGCCTGCATCTCGCGATCGCCGTTGCCCTTGTCGAGGCGCACGTCGCGCAGGCTCGGCAAATGCGTGAGCACGTTGAGCACGCTGTCCGACAATTCGCGCAGTTGCGCCATCGAATCGCCGATCAGCGAGATGTCCACGCCGCCGCCGAGGCCGCCGTCGCCGTTGCCGTCGAAGCCGAGCTGGCCGATCGCGACTTTCGGCAGGCCCTTGCGGATGTCTTCCTTGATCTGCTCCGCCGGACGCGTGCTGCCGCGACCGGCCAAGTTCTTGAACCACTCGACGATGCCCGGTTTAGGCTCGGTGAGCAGGATGCGCGTCACCGCCTCGCCCTGTTCGCCATACCATGAGTAGACCGAGCTGATCTGGAATTTATCGCGGTTCTCGTCGAGGTATTTCTCGACCTTCATGACTTCGGGCTTGAGATCCTGCAGGCGATAGTTCGCATTGAGTTGGTAGAACAGCTGCAGACGGCGCGACTCGCCACCATTGAACATGTCGAACTTGGTGAGTTGCATCGGCACGAAACTGGCGAAAACCAGCGCGAGCAGTCCGAGCATCGTCCAGCGCCGGTGCGCGAGCGTCCAGGCAACGAAACGGCCATAGCGGTCGCGCAGGCGCGTGATCGCGTTTTCGTGGCCGAGGAATTTCGGCGGCGGCATCTTCGCGGCGAACATCGGCACGAGGCTGACCGCGACCAGCCACGAAGCGAGATGCGCGATCGACATCGTGATCGCGACCTGCGCGAGGAAGATCGAGATGTTGTTCGCCTCGCCGAAGATGTTGGGCAGGAACACGACGACGCTCGACAAGGTGCCCGCGGCGATCGCGACGCCGACGACCTGCGTGCCCTGCACCGCGCTGTACCACGGCCTGTCCGGGTATTTCTCGCGATATTGGTAGATGCTTTCGACGACAACGACCGCGTTGTCGACGAGCATGCCGACCGCGAGCAGCAGGCCCATCATCGACAACACGTTGAGGCTGATGCCGAAGAAATACATGCAGCCGAGCGTCATCACGAAGCAGATCGGGATCGCCAGCGACACCATCAGCGTCGATGGCCAGTCGCGCAAAAAGAAGAACAGCACGAGCACCGACAGCAACGTGCCTTCGAGACCGGCGCGGCCGAGTTGCGACAGCGACCCGGTCACGTTGTCGGCCTGGTTTTCCATCGCGTAGACCTGCATGCCCTGCAATTCCGGCGATGCCTGGATGCGGCGCACTTCGGCCATCACCGCGGAACCGATGTCGACGAGGTTCGCGTTGCGTTCGCGGCGGATGTCGATGCCGATCGCGCTCTTGCCATCGAGGCGCCGCGCGAAATCCACGCGCGCCGGGCGCAGCGTCACGTTCGCGATGTCGCCGAGCTTGAGGCCCTTGTCGTCGATCGGCACGGCGCGGATGTCGTCGAGGCTCCGCCACTGCCCTTGCGGCTCGACGCGGAAACGCTTGCCCGCCGCATCGATCTGCCCGGCCGACAGCGAGAAGTTCGCTGCGCTCAGTTTTTGATACAGATCGTTGAGGCTGATGTTGTGCGCGCTGAGGCGATCCGAAGACAGCTCGATCTGGACTTCGGGCTTGCCGATGCCGGAAATGTCCACGCTCGCCACGCCCGGAACGCGTTCGAGCGGCCGCTTGATTTCGCGGTCGATGAGTTCGTACGCATTGGAGAGATCGGCACCGGTCGAGGCGATGCGCAACTGCAAGACCGGATCGTCGGAGGTCGAGAATTTGCGCACGAAATAACGCTGGATATCCGACGGCAAGTCCGCGCGGATGCCGTCGATCTTCTCGCGCGCCTGCACCGCCTTGATCGCGACCGCCTCGCCCCATTTGAACTCGAGGAAGATCTGCGCCGATTCCGCATCCGACGAGGAATTCATGCGTTTGATGCCGGGAATGGTCGCCAGCGCTTCCTCGACCGGACGCGTGATCGTGCGTTCGATCTCGGCCGGCGTCGAACCCGGATACGGGATCTGCACCCACAGGAACGGCGCGTCGATGCTCGGGACTTGCTCCAGCGGCAAGCGGAACGCCGCGATCAAGCCGATCGCGACCATCGACACGAAGAACATGATCGCCGTGACCGGACGGCGCAGGCTGAGTTCGGCGAGCGTCACGCGGGCGACTCCGCGGTGCCTTCATGCGGTACTTCGTGCAGGATTTCGTCGTCGCCTGCCTTGTTCGCCTTCTTCCCGCGCGCGACGTACCACGCATCGCCGCGACGATCGAGCAAGTCGTAGACGACCGGCACGACGACGAGCGTGAGCAGCGTCGACACGGCCAGTCCGCCGATCACGGTCAGTGCCATCGGCGCACGCACTTCCGCGCCCTCGCCCCAGCCGAGCGCGAGCGGCGCGAAGCCGATCAACGTGCACAACGTCGTCATGACGATCGGGCGCAGGCGCGATTCCGCCGCTTGCGCGAGCGCATCGCGCTTGGCGACGCCTGCTTCGCGCAACTGGTTGACGCGATCGATGAGCACGATGGCGTTCTTGACCACGATGCCGACGAGCATGATGAGGCCGATGAAGACGACGACCGAGATCGCCGATCCCGACAGCTTGAGTGCGAGCACTGCACCGACTGCGGCGAGCGGGATCGAGAACATGATGACGAACGGATGCAGCAGCGATTCGAACTGCGACGCCATCACGAGATAGACGAGGAAGATCGCGAGGCCGAGCGCGAACAGCAGCGACTTCACGGAAGAATCGAGTTCCTCGCTTTGTCCGCCCACACGCACCTTGACGCCGACCGCGAGCGGATTCTTCGCGACGATGTCTTCGACTTCGGCGACCGCGCTGCCGAGATCGCCGTAGCGCAGATTCGACGACACGATCGCGACGCGTTCCTGGCTGACGCGATGGATTTCGCTCGGCCCTTGCGAGGCGACGACGTCGGCGACCGACGACAGGCGGATCGGCGTGTCGCTGCTCGATTGCGGCGTATCGCTGACCGCGGTGCCGCTCTGCGCAGTTCCGCTTTGGGCGACGCCGCTGGCGGCGGTGCCGCTGGTTGCCGTCGCTTTACCCGACGTGCCGCTCTTCGCCGCGACGTAGCCGACGATGAGGCTGCGCACGTCGTCGACGCTGCTGCGGTCGGAGGCTTGCGCGCGCACGAGCACGTCGATCTTGCGGTCGCGGAAATCGTAGCGCGTGGCGACTTCGCCCTTGACCTTGCGCACGACGCGGTCGGCGATGTCGCGCGTGGTGAAACCGAGCGCGGCGGCGCGATCCTGGTCGAAGCGGATCTGGATTTCCGGATAGCCGCCTTCGACCGTGGATTTCACGTCGGCGAAGCGCTGCGAGCCGCGCATGAGTTCAGCGAGGCGCTGGCCGGCTTTGGCGAGCGCATCGAGATCGTAGCCGCGGATTTCGACTTCGAGCGGCGCGGAGAAGCTGAAAAGCTGCGGCCGCGCGAACTTCACGCTGGCGTCCGCGCGCGGCACGCTGCTGCGCAGGCGTTCGATTTCGGCGGCTTCGATGGCCTTGCCGCCGCCGTCCTTGAGCGCGATCGACAAGCGCGCGATGTTCTCGCCCGACTCGGTCGGGTTCGCGTCGAGTCGCGTGCCGGTGCCGGCGACACCGTAAATCGACGCGACGCCGGGATCGTTCGCGTGCTGCGTCGCGACCTTGTCGACAAGCTGGTCGGTTTCCGCGAGCGGCGTGCCCGGCGGCAGCGTGACCGTCATGTCGAAACGGCCCTGCGCGAGCTGCGGAATCAGGTCTAGGCCGAGGGTGGGAACGAGCGCGAGCGTGATCGCGAACGCGGCCGCCGCCGTGCCGAGCACGCGCCACGGATGCGCGAGCGCGCTCGGCAGGAACCGGTGGTACGCATGCGCGGCGCGGTCGTAACTGCCGACGACAAGCCAACCGAGCGCGGCGAGCATCTTCCGCAGCAGCCAACCGAGCGCGTAGACGACGGAAGGCAGGACAGCGGCCAACACAGCCCAGACCAAGCACAGGGCGAACAACGCGATCTTGACCGGAAGCGAAGCGAAGAACGCGAGTCGCCGCGTCGACGGATTGTCCGCGCCAGCGAGCGGCCAGCGCAGCATGCGCACGGCGCCGTCGAGCGTGTTGCGCGCATACGCGAGCGTGAAACCGGTTTCCTCGCCGCGCAGCAGGCGCGACGTCGTGAATGCAAGCCGCGTCACGAGACGCATTGCGGCCGCGACGGC
>JAKPAN010000132.1 GCA_029779475.1 Pseudomonadota bacterium | reverse complement strand
TGGATGTTGGCACGACGCTTGCTGCAGACGACCCGACTCTCCACCAAGGCCACGCCACCCATGATTCGCGACACTTCCGCCCAGGACCGCCGGCTCGCTCCCGGAAAGAACCGCAAGCGCCTCGTCGTCGGCGTCGTCGCGGGTGCGATCGTGCTGGTCGGCCTCGCTTTCGTGGCGCCGACGGTCGGCCGCCTGCTGTCGTCGGATTCGTCGGCGAGTTCGGCGCGCTTGCGCATCGCCGAGGTCAAGCGCGGCGATCTCGTGCGCGACGTGTCGGTGCAGGGCAAGGTCGTCGCCGCGATCAGCCCGACGCTGTATGCGCGCAGCGCCGGCACGGTGACGCTCGACGTCAACGCGGGCGACAAGGTGACGAAGGATCAGGTCGTCGCCGAAATCGATTCGCCGGAACTGACCAGCAAGTTCCGTCAGGAGCAGGCCACGCTCGACAGCCTGCGCCTCGACGTCGAGCGCGCGACGATCGACAACCGCAAGGCCGAAGCTGCGTCGCAGGTCGCCTACCAGCAGGCGGTGATCGACCGCGAAACCGCCGAGCGCGAAGTCGAGCGCAACCAGAAGGCGTTCGACATGGGCGCGCAGGCGGAAATGACCGTGCTGCGCGCGAAGGATGCGTTGTCGAAGGCGAAGCTGTCGGAAGCCGCCGCGCAGCGCAACGTGCAGCTCGATCGCGACAGCCTCGCGTTCGAATTGAAGACCAAGCGCGTCGCGTTCGATCGGCAGAAATTGCTGGTCGAAGATCTGTCGCGCCAGGTCGATGAACTCAAGCTGCGTTCACCCGTCGACGGTCAGGTCGGCCAGCTCATCGCGCAGCAGCGCGCGAGCGTGATCGAGAACGCGCCGATCCTCAGCGTCGTCGACCTGACCGCGCTCGAGATCGAAGTGAAGGTGCCGGAAGTCTTCGCGCACGATCTCGGCCCGGGCATGGCTGCCGAGATCGACGACAACGGCCGCAAGTTCAAGGGCGAGATCAAGTCGATTTCCCCGGAAGTCGTCGAAGGCCAGGTCACCGGCCGCGTGAAATTCGGCGACGACAAACCCGCGGGCCTGCGCCAGAGCCAGCAGCTGACCACGCGCATCCTCATGGACGAACACCCGAACGTGCTCGTCGTCGAGCGCGGCCCGTTCGTCGACAGCGGCGCCGGCCGCGTGGCTTACGTCGTGCGCAACGGCACCGCCGAGCGCACGCCGATCCAGATCGGCGCGACCAGCCTCAACGCCGTGGAAATCGTCAGCGGCGTCAAGGAAGGCGACCGCATCGTCATCTCCGGGACCGACGAATTCAAGGGCGCGCAGCGCGTCGCGCTCAACTGACGCATCACACGTTTTGCCAAACGATTCGCATCAAAAAAACCGATCCAACATTCCAGAAGAGGCCAAGCCGATGTTGACGATGACCCACCTGCAGAAGGTCTACCGCACGCACCTGATCGAGACGTATGCGCTGCGCGATTTCTCGATTCGCGTGAACGACGGCGAGTTCGTCGCCGTGACCGGCCCGTCGGGTTCGGGCAAGACGACCTTCCTCAACATCTGCGGCCTGCTCGAGGAATTCACCGGCGGCGAGTACCAGCTCGACGGCGTCAACGTGCGCGGGCTCGACGACAACGCACGTTCGCGCCTGCGCAACGAGAAGATCGGTTTCATCTTCCAGAGCTTCAACCTGATTCCCGACCTCAACCTGTTCGACAACGTCGACGTGCCGCTGCGTTACCGCGGCTTCGGTGCGGCCGAACGCAAGCAGCGCATCGAGGAATCGTTGACGCGCGTCGGCCTTGCCTCGCGCATGAAGCACTATCCGTCGGAACTCTCGGGCGGTCAGCAGCAGCGCGTCGCGATTGCGCGTGCGCTCGCGGGCAGCCCGCGCTTGCTGCTCGCCGACGAACCGACCGGCAACCTCGACTCGCTGATGGCGCGCGGCGTCATGGAACTGCTCGAGGAGATCAACCGCCAGGGCACGACCATCGTCATGGTCACGCACGACCCGGAACTCGCCGCGCGCGCGCAACGCAACGTGCACGTCATCGACGGCCAGGTCACCGATTTCGACGCGGAGCCGTCGCTGCGTCCCGCCACTTCCGGCGATGCCGCCGTCGCGGCGATCGCCTGAGGAGCGCGCCATGTTCGCCTACTACCTGCAACTGGGACTGCGCAGCCTCAAGCGCAACCCGATCCTCACCGCGCTCATGGTCGCCGGCATCGCGCTGGGCATCGCCGCGAGCATGACCACGCTCACCGTGCTGCATCTCATGGGCAGCGATCCGATCCCGTGGAAGAGCGACAAGCTGCATTACGTGCAGCTCGACAACTGGAGTCCCGACGAGCCGGCGCGCGACGACGGAAGTCCGCCGGATCAGGTGACCTATCAGGACGCCGCCGCGCTCATGAAGGCGGCCAAGGCCGACAAGCAGGCGGCGATGTTCAAGCTCGTGCTGCCGGTACAGCCGGAGAACAAGGAGCTCAAGCCCTTCTCGTCGCTGATCCGCGCGACGGGTTCGGATTTCTTCGGCATGTTCGAGCCGCGTTTCAAGTACGGCGCGACGTGGAATCACGACCAGGACGATGCGCATGAGCGCGTCGTCGTGCTCGGCAACGACATCAACGAGAAGCTGTTCGGCGGCCAGGACAGCACTGGCCGCAGCGTGCGCCTGGATGGTATCGACTACCGCATCGTTGGCGTGCTCGACAAGTGGAACCTGCGCTCGCGCTACTACGACCTCACCAATGGCGCGTTCGCCGATCCCGACGAGATGTTCATGCCGTTCACGACCGCGATCGACCTCAAGAAGCGCTCCAGCGGCAACAACAGCTGCTGGAAGTCGGCCGGCGACGGTTGGGACGCCTACCTGACCTCCGACTGCGTCTGGTTGCAGATGTGGGTGCAGCTCGACTCGCCGCAGCATCTCGCGCAGTACAAGGAATTCCTCGACAACTACGTCAATGAGCAGAAGAAGCTCGGCCGCTTTGCGCGTCCGCTCAACAACCGTTTGCTCGACGTGAAGGAATGGATGAGCGATCAGAAAGTCGTTTCGCGCGACATGGAAGTGCAAACCGGCCTCGCCTTCGCGTTCCTCGCGGTGTGCCTGGTCAACACGATCGGCCTGCTGCTCGCCAAGTTCACGCGCAAGTCCGGCGAAATCGGATTGCGCCGCGCACTCGGCGCGAGCCGGCGCGAAGTGTTCACGCAGTTCCTCATCGAGTCCGGCGTCGTCGGCCTGACCGGCGGCGTCATCGGCTTGATGCTGACGGGCCTGGGCTTGCTTGCGGTACGCGCGCTCTACACGCAGTACAAGACCGTCGCCTATCTCGACTGGTCGATGGTCGCGACGACCATCGCGCTCGCGATCGCCGCCGCGCTGCTCGCCGGCCTGTATCCCACCTGGCGTGCGTGCCGCGTGCAGCCGGCCGCGCAATTGAAGGTTTGAGGAGATCGTCATGGAAATCCGTCCCATCCTCTCCGCGCTGATGCGCAGCAAAGTGTCGATGATCCTCATCGGCCTGCAGGTCGCGCTGACGCTCGCGATCGTCTGCAACGCGCTCTTCATCATCGGCCAGCGCCTCGATCGCATGCAGCGGCCCAGCGGCATGAACGAAACCGACACGTTCTGGCTGGGTAGCTACGGCTTCGGCGCGAACTACGACGCCAAGGCGCAGCAGCAGGCCGATCTCGTCGCATTGCGCTCGATGCCCGGCGTCGTCGCGGCGACCTCCACCAACTCCGTGCCCATGAGCGGCGGCGGCTGGGGGGAAGGCCTGAGCCTGCAGCCCGGCCAGAAGAATTCGACCGCGCAGACCACGCTCTACATCACCGGCACGCAAGGACTCGACGCGTTCGGCTTCAAGCTCGTCGAAGGTCGTGATTTCCGCCCCGAGGAATTCACCTTCGTCAAGTTCGGCGACCAGCCGCATCCGCAATCGATCATCGTGTCCAAGGCGCTGGCCGACAAGCTGTTCCCGGATTCGAGCGCGATCGGCAAGCAGGTGTACAGCGAGGACAAGCCGACCACGATTGTCGGCGTCATCGAGCGCGCGCAGCAGCCGTGGATGGACAGCGATTCGATCGAGTACAGCACGCTGCTGCCGATGTACATGCCGTACGGCAATTCGACGCGCTATCTCGTGCGCGCCGAGCCGGGTCGCCGCGACGAAGTCATGAAGGCCGTCGAGCAGAAACTCGTCGAGGCCAATCCGAGCCGCATCGTGGGCAAGGTCAAGAGCATCGCCGACATCCGCCGCGACGCCTACGCGGAGGATCGCGCGATGGCGATCATCCTCGGCGCGGTCATCATCGCGCTGCTCGCGATCACCGCGCTCGGCATCGTCGGCATGGCCAGTTTCTGGGTCGCGCAGCGCACCAAGCAGATCGGCACGCGGCGTGCGCTCGGCGCGACCAAGGCCGACATCCTGCGCTACTTCCAGACCGAGAACTTCATCATCACCACGCTCGGCCTCATCGCCGGCGGCGTGCTCGCCTACGCATTCAGCCTGTGGCTCATGCACGCGTACCAGTCGCCGCGTTTGCCGTGGTACTACGTGCCGGTCGGCTTCATCGCGCTGTGGCTGCTTGGCCAACTCGCCGTGCTCGGTCCCGCGATGCGCGCCTCGCGCGTGCCGCCTGCGGTGGCGACGCGCAACGTGTGAAATCCGTGCCGCGGCGTTTCGCGCGCCGCGGCATCATCCCGCCGCATGGGGCAGCGGCTATGCTTGCTGTTCCGCGAGCCGGGTCATGGGGGCAATGACCCGGCGCTCCATCGACTTCCTCGCCGCGCCCGCGGCAACAAAAACCTTTCGCCACGACCGAGCATGATGCGCGTGCAGATCGCCAATTCGTTGCAACCCTTTCGCGCAATGCCGCATCCAAGCGGCACATGCGCATTCCACGACGCCAGCCCCAGCCCATGCGCACGGTTCTCGTAATCGACGACAACCCGGCGGTCGGTACCGCGCTCGACCTGCTGTTCGGGCTGCGCGAGATCCGCACCTTGCACGCGGCCTCGCCCGACGAAGGTCTCGCCGTGCTCGCGCGAGAGCAGGTCGACCTCGTCGTGCAGGACATGAACTTCGCCGCCGACACCACCTCGGGCGAGGAGGGCGTCGCGCTGTTCCGCGCGATGCGCGCGAAGTACCACGACCTGCCGATCGTCCTGCTCACTGCGTGGACGCATCTGGAAACCGCGGTCGAACTGGTCAAGGCCGGCGCCGCCGACTATCTCGGCAAGCCGTGGGACGACAACAAGCTCGTCGCCACCGTCGAGAATTTGCTGGAACTGTCGGAAGCCACGCGCGAAGTCGCGCGCTTCCGCGACGAACGCCGCCGCCGCCGCAAGGCGCTCGAAGACAAGTACGACCTGCGCGGACTCGTGTTCGCCGCGGCCGCCACCGAACGCGTCGTCGAACTCGCCTGCCAGGTCGCGCGCGCCGACATCCCCGTGCTCATCACCGGCCCGAACGGCGCGGGCAAGGAACGCATCGCCGCGATCGTGCAAGCCAACTCGCAGGCGAAGACCGGCCCGTTCGTCACCGTCAATTGCGGCGCACTGCCGTCCGAACTCATCGAAGCCGAACTGTTCGGCGCCGATGCCGGCGCCTACACCGGAGCGTCGAACAAGGCTCGCGAAGGCCGCTTCGAAATCGCCGACGGCGGCACGCTGTTCCTCGACGAGATCGGCAACCTGCCGCTCGCAGGCCAGGCGAAACTCCTGCGCGTGCTCGAAAGCGGCGAATTCGAACGCCTCGGTTCGAGCCGCACACGCAAGGTCAAGGTGCGCGTGGTCAGCGCGACGAACGCCGACCTGCCGGCGATGATCCGCGACGGCCGTTTCCGCGAGGACTTGTACTACCGGCTCAACGTCATCGAACTGCGCCTGCCGCCGCTCGCCGAACGTGTCGACGACATCCTGCCGCTGGCCGAATATTTCCTCGACGGCGCCGCGCGTCTGGACGAAGGCGCGCGCGCCGCGCTCGTCGCGCACGCGTGGCCGGGCAATGTGCGCGAACTCAAGAACGCGATCCAGCGCGCGGCGTTGCTCTGCGCCGACGGCGTCATCACCGCGCGCGACCTCGGCCTCGCACCCGCGCGCACGAACGGCGCACGCATCAGCGCCGACGCCGAACCCGACCGCGACATGATCGAAGGCGCGCTGCGCAACGCGCGCGGCGTCATCAGCCAGGCCGCGAGCGAACTGGGCCTGTCGCGCCAGGCGCTGTACCGGCGCATGGAGAAGATGGGCATCGCCAACGAAGCCTGACGCGCGCGCCGCTGCGCGACGTGGCAAGCTCGCGTCGGTTCGCGCCGCTTCCATTCGATATGCGCCTGTTCTCGCTGGAAGGAAAACTCGTCGCTGCGCTCGCCGCTGCCGTCATCGCAGCCGCCACGCTCGCCGCTGCGGCCACGCAGTGGCTGGGTTCGGCGTGGTTTGGCGCGGGCGTCGCGGTGCTCGTGCTCGCATTGCCCGCGATCGTGTTCGCGCGTGCGATGGCGCAGCCGGTTGCTGCGCTGATCCGGGCTTTGTCGGGCAGCGTCGCCGCGTTCCGCGACGGCGATTTCAGTTTCTCGATCGCGCAGCGGCGCGGCGACGAAATCGGCGACCTCGTCGCCGCGCACAACGAGCTCGGCCGCGTGCTGCGCGACCAGCGCCAGCATCTGTTCCAGCGCGAGTTGCTGCTCGACACCGTCGTGCAGAACACGCCGACCGCGCTCGTCCTCGTCGAGCCGGGCGGTCACGTCGTTTACGCCAATCTCGCGGCGCGGCATCTGCTCAACGCGGGCCGTGCGCTCAACGGCGAAGCCTTCGACGACGTCGTCGCCGCCGCGCCCGCGCCGCTCGCGCAGGCGATCGCGCATGGCGTCGATGGTCTGTTCCATGTTGCGCTCGACGACGAGGACGAGACGTTCCATCTCTCGCAACGCGAATTCAAACTGCAGGGTCGCGCGCATCGCCTGTTCCAGATCCGGCGCATGACGCGCGAACTCGCGCGGCAGGAAGTCGCGACCTGGAAGAAGGTGATCCGCGTCATCAGCCACGAGCTCAACAATTCGCTCGGGCCGATCCGTTCGCTGTCGCACACCGGTCGCCTGCTCGCGCAGCGCGGCGACGTCGCGCGGCTGACGACCGTGTTCGATACCGTCGAGGAGCGCACGCGGCACCTGGAAGGTTTCATCCAGGGTTACGCGCGCTTCGCGAAATTGCCGACGCCGCGCCGCGAGAACGTCGCTTGGGCCCCGTTCCTCGACGCGTTGGCGCGGCACTACGCGTTCCATTTGCGCGCAACGCCGCCCACGCAGAGCGCATCGTTCGATCGCGCGCAGGTCGAGCAGGCGCTCATCAACCTGCTCAAGAATGCGCACGAAGCCGGCGGCGCATCAGAAGCCGTCGAACTCGCGGTGACGCAAGGCGCGCGCGAGGTGCGCATCGAAGTCGCCGATCGCGGCAGCGGCATGAGCGAGACGGTGCTCGCCAACGCGTTGCTGCCGTTCTACTCGACCAAGCGCTCCGGCTCCGGCCTCGGCCTCGCGCTCGTGCGCGAGATCGCCGAAGCGCACGGCGGGCGCGTGCAGCTCGTCAATCGCCGCGGCGGCGGCTTGCGCGTTTCGCTGGTGTTGCCGACGACGGATTGACCCGGCGCGTCTCCGTCGAAAGGCACATCTGGCCGTCACGGCCACGTTCTATACTGCCCGCACACGACCAACTGGGAGAGTGCCGTGGGTGGAATGGTTGCTGTCGTCGTCTTCGTCGTCGCCATCATCATGCTGTCCAAGCTTGTGCGCATCGTGCCGCAGGGCTGGGAATGGACGGTCGAGCGCTGGGGCAAGTACACGCATACGCTCGATCCGGGATTCCATCTGTTGATCCCGGTCATGCAGAACGTGGGCCGCAAGATGAACATGATGGAGCAGGTGCTCGACGTGCCTTCGCAGGACGTCATCACCAAGGACAACGCGGTCGTGCGCGTCGACGGCGTCGTGTTCTACCAGGTGCTCGACGCGGCGAAGGCCGCGTACGAAGTCGCCAATCTCGAAATGGCGATCATCAATCTGATCATGACCAACATCCGCACCGTGCTCGGCGGACTCGATCTCGACGAAAGTCTGAGCAAGCGCGACGAAATCAACGCGAAGCTGCTCAAGGTCGTCGACGAGGCCACGCATCCGTGGGGCCTCAAGGTCACGCGCATCGAGCTCAAGGACATCCAGCCGCCGCGTGACCTCGTCGACTCGATGGCGCGGCAGATGAAAGCCGAGCGCGAGAAGCGCGCCAACATCCTCGATGCGGAAGGTTTCCGCCAGGCGGCGATCCTCAAGGCGGAAGGCGAGAAACAGTCAGTGATCCTCGCCGCCGAAGGCCAGAAGGAAGCCGCGTTCCGTGAGGCCGAAGCGCGCGAACGCCTCGCCGCGGCAGAAGCGAAAGCGACCGAAGTCGTCTCCGCGGCGATCGTGGGTGGCGACGTCAACGCACTCAACTATTTCGTCGCGAACAAATACGTCGAAGCGCTCAAGGCGATGGCCGATTCTCCGAACCAGAAGATGCTGCTGCTGCCGATCGAGGCGACTGGTGTGCTCGGTTCGCTCGCGGGCATCGCGGAACTGGCGAAGAATGCGCTGTCGGAACAGCAAACCGACAAACGCGCCGCGCCGCCGCGCAATCCGCCGGCGCCGACATTGCCGCCGCGTTGATCCGCCGGCTCGCGTAGTCCGCATTTCGAGGGGAAAGGCATGAACGATCTTGTCGCGCATTACGGTTGGTGGCTGCTCGCGCTCGTGCTGATCGCGGCGGAGATGATCGCGCCCGGCTATTTCCTGCTCTGGATCGGCATCGCCGCGGCAGCGGTCGGCGTCATCGTGTGGTTCGCGCCCGCTGCGCCCGCGCTCGTGCAGGCGATCCTGTTCGCGGCATTCGCGATCGCGTCGTGCCTGGTCTACTGGAAATTCCTGCGCCCCGTCGCCGAACGCCGCGACGACCAGCCGCTGCTCAACCGCCGCGGCGCGCAACTCGTCGGCCAGCGCTTCGTCGTCAGCGACGCGATCGTCAACGGCCGCGGCAAGATTCGCGTCGGCGACGGCGAATGGCTTGCGAGCGGGCCGGATGCGCCGGCGGGCAGCGAAGTGGAGGTCGTGGCGGTGGATGGCACGACCTTGACGGTGGCGAAAGTCTGATACGAAAAAACCGGGGCACAGATGAAGCCGGGCAGTCTTGCCGTCGTTTTGCTTGGCGCGGCCGCTGCGTCATGTACGTGGGCGCCCTCGCTGCCGTCGGCGCCCGCGGCATCGACATGCAGGACATGGGCTCCGACGACACGCCACCACAGCAGTGACCGCGAGCGACAAGCCGCGAACTTCCCGCGATAATGCGCGCCCCGTTTAGCCATCCGGATCGACCATGACCCAGAAGACCATCCTCAACGACACCCACCGCGCGCTCGGCGCGAAGATGGTCGACTTCGGCGGCTGGGACATGCCGATCAGCTACGGCTCGCAGATCGAGGAGCACCACGCGGTGCGTCGCGACGCGGGGATGTTCGACGTGTCGCACATGACGGTGGTCGACCTGCACGGCGCGCGCACGCGCGAGTTCCTGCGCCACCTGCTCGCCAACAGCGTCGACAAGCTCAAGGCGAAGGGCAAGGCGCTGTACTCCTGCATGCTCAACGAGCAAGGCGGTGTCATCGACGACCTGATCGTCTACTACCTTGCCGACGATTTCTTCCGCGTCGTCGTCAATGCCTCGACCCGCGACAAGGACCTCGCGTGGATCACGAAACAGGCGGCCGCGTTCGAGGTGAAGGTCACCGAACGTCCCGACTTCGCGATGATCGCGGTGCAGGGCCCGAATGCACGCGACAAGGTGCTCGGCTTGTTGTCCGAGGAAACCCGCGCGAAGGCCGCGAAGATCGGCAAGTTCGTCGCCGCCGAAGGCGATGGCTTGTTCATCGCGCGCACCGGCTACACCGGCGAGGACGGTTTCGAGATCGTCGTGCCCGAGAAGGATGTCGTCGCATTGTGGAACACGTTGAAGGACGCCGGCGTCGAGCCGGCCGGACTTGGCGCGCGCGACACGCTGCGTCTGGAGGCGGGGATGAACCTCTACGGCCAGGACATGGACGAAACCGTGTCGCCGTGGGAAGCGAATCTCGGTTGGACGATCGCGCTCGACGAAGGCCGCGACTTCATCGGCCGCGCCGCGCTGGAAAAGCAGAAGGCCGATGGCGTGAAGCGCGTCATGGTCGGCCTGGTCATGGACGAGAAGGGCGTGCTGCGCCACGGCCAGCGCGTCGTCACGCCGCTCGGCGACGGCGAAATCCTCTCCGGCAGTTTCTCGCCGACGCTCGGCAAGTCGATCGCGTTCGCGCGCGTACCCGCGGGTGCGAGCGACGGCCTGCAGGTCGACATCCGTGGCCGGCTCGTGCCGGTGCGCATCGTGAAATATCCTTTCGTGCGCGACGGGCAGAGCCAGATCGACGCGTGATCGCGCAGGCTTTGCCTTTCGCCAAGGCGTTGTAGAATCCGCGCCGTCAAATCCTTCCGCTCCATCTGCAGGACCGTGCCATGCAAGAGATTCCCGGCGATCTGAAGTTCATGAAGTCCCACGAGTGGGCGCGCGTGGAAGACAAGGGCACGGTGACGGTCGGCATTTCCGATCACGCACAGGGCCTGCTCGGCGACCTCGTCTACGTCGAACTGCCGAGCGTCGGCGACACGGTGAAGGCGGGCAACGCCTGCGCTGTCGTCGAGTCGGTGAAGGCGGCTTCGGACGTCTATTCGCCGGTGTCGGGCGAAGTCGTCGCCGTCAACGAAGCGCTGCCCGACAAGCCCGAGACGATCAACGAAGATGCCTACGGCGACGGTTGGCTGTTCGTCATCAAGCCGGACAAGCTCGCCGAAGATCTCGACGAACTGCTCGATCCGGACGCATACGCGGAACTCATCGAGAACGAAGACGAATGACGTTCGCGCATTCGCGACGAAGAAGAAAAGGCGCCTCGTGCGCCTTTTCTTTTGCCTGTGCGTCGACGAAATTTTCGACGTCGCACATTCGATGAGCGACGTCCGACGGCGTGCTTCGCATGGCGATCATGTCGCCTTCCATTCGCCGCTCGGGACGGGTCGAAGATCGCTCGGCGACCGTCGACCGGCAAAAAATTGCTTTCCATTCACTTCGCGTTTGCCGTCGCGGAGGCGTCGCGCGAAGGCGTGTTGGAGCGTCGCATCGACGACGACTCCGTTCTGGCGCGCCATGCCGATATGGCGAGGGATGAATTCGTGTCTATTTCTAAAAGGCGCGTTTTATAGGGAAATTCTTGCACAAATCGTCGTTTGGATATAAAGACGTATGGACGTCTATACGTCTTTATGTAAAGCATGAATAGGCTTGAATATGGTTCGCGGAGAAGCGTTTTCGATCTCGCCGAAGGGCTTTTGGAAGCCCTTGTTTCGCCTTACAAATTTGTTGACACCTGCGCAAGACAGTAATAATTTCTGCCGCGGCGTGACAGACACAATAAGGAATCATGACTGCGAATCGTTTCATCGACCCTTACATCGATCACGGCACCAAAGCCGCGGCGGTGAAAAAAATCACGGTGTCGATTCCGTTTCATGTCTTGAGACTGTTGTCTGACGAACGTACTCGCCGCCAAGTCGCCAATCTTCGTCACGCCACGAACAGCGACTTGCTATGCGAAGCGTTCCTTCATGCTTTTACTGGGCAACCACTGCCAACTGACGAGGAGCTAAGACGCGATATGGCTATGAAGAAAGCAGCTGCAAAGAAACCCGCGAAGAAGGCTGTCAAGAAAGTCGCCAAGAAAGCCGTGAAGAAGACGACGGCCAAGGCGAAGACGGCTACGGCCCGCAAGACGGGCGCTGCCAAGAAGGCTGTCAAGAAGGTGGCGAAGAAGGCCGCCAAGAAGACGGTCAAGAAGGCTGCCGCGAAGAAGGCGTAACCTTCCCTGGCCCGGTTCGCCGGGCCTTGCTGTACTGATCGAAGGCCGGTTTGCGTCTGGAACAGAGTCGCACCGCCTGCCGGTTTCACCGATGTAGATGTGGCAATCGTTGTAGAAAAAGCATCATCGGAAAAGTGATTCGCCTCTCCCCGCGGTCTGCCCAGCGCGGGGAGAGGTTTTCTCCTCCCGCAGCGCCCCTTTCCCTTTCCTGATTCGCCATCGGCGCCGCAAGGCATTCGGCCGGTCGTTGTCGTGCGCGTCATCGCGCGCGAATGACGTGCACTGCAAGTGCATCGAAACCGCGGATTCAATCCCCGCTTGAGTCTCTCGTGACCGGCGCATTGCGCGCGAGGCGCGAGAGCGCACCGTACGGTACGCGTGACAATGCCATGGCCAATCGCAACAGCATGCTGCCGGCGCGCACGGTCGCGGCGACGGGAAACATGCTGGCGATCGCGCCTGCGCCGAGACCGGACGCGATCGGCAATCTCCAGTCGCGACGCAGGCGCGACTGCAAACGTTCGGCGGATTGCCGATACGCGTTCGCGCTTGCATGCGCGCGCGCGGCGGCGATCTCTGCCTTGCGGCGTTGCGCGGAAAGCGTCACGGCTTTGGCCTCGTGATGCTGCCGATCGCGCGACGTGTGCGCGGCAGGCTCATGTCGCTCCAACAACGGCGGATCGCGAACAGCACGAATGCTGCGCCGACGATATTGCCGAGCGCGACAGCGGCGATGCCGTAGAAGATGTTGCCGCTCCACTGATAAATGCCCGCGGCGATCGCCGCGCTGGTCGCCAGCCATGCGCCGACGCCGAGGACGATGAGCAGCAGCGCGAAACCGGCGAGCGCGATCGCGCTGCTGCGTGCAAGCTGGAGTTCCGTGCACAGCAAAGCCCACGCCGCACCGACGGCAGCGACCGCATGTTCGAAGGTGATGCGTGCGGCGGCAAAATCCGCGGCGACGGAATCGTCGCCACGGGACTCGGCCTGGGCTGCGGAATCGTCCTCGCTCATCAGCGGCGCAGGGCGCGTGACAATATGTAACCCGCCGCGAACGCGATGCCGAACGCTGCGAGCGGATGCGCGCGCACCTGCTCGGCGGCCGCGTTGCCGAAGGTGCGGGCGCCTTCCGCGAAGCGTTCGCCGGCATCACGCAATTCATCTTCCAGCTGCGCGCCGTTGCGATGCAGCTTCTCGCGCAGCTTGCGCAATTCCTCGCGGGTGGATTCGAGGGCTTCTTCCGCGGTTTGGCCGATGTCGTCGGCGGATTGCTTGACTTCGCTCAGTCGTGCCATGGCGATCTCCTGGTGGTTTGACCTTGGGACGTCTGCCGCGACGGCCACGCATTGCGCGGCGGCATCGAGCTGACAGGGTCAGATTAGAGGCTGGAAACTGAACGCCGCCGCCAGACGCCCGTGCGGGCCTGCGCATGCGCGCGCTCGCGAAAAGGTTCAATTCGAAGCCGGATGGCGATACTTTATAGGCCAGCGTGGGTGCGCCACGTTTCTTTCAGGGGGATTTCACCATGCCGAACATCAACGGCGAACGCGAAAGTTTCGAGCTGTCCGACCGCCGTGCGCAGCGGTCTTCCCTGGGGCGTCGCGCGCGCATGCGCGGCGCGGTGTCGTCGAAGTTGCTGATCGCCGTCGCGGTCGTCGTCATTGCGGCGGTGGCCGGCTGGTGGTTCCTCGGTCGCGGCGGTGGAACCGCGCTGACGTTGCCGACGCCCGGCGCGAGCGCGCCGACGCAAAGCACGGCAGAGACCGCGAGCGCGCCGGCCGCGCAGACCGAACTGACCGTCGACCAGCTGTACGGCGAGGCGCGCAAGGCGATGGCCGACAACCGCATGGTCGCGCCACCCGGCAACAACGCGCTCGAGTTCTATTTGCGCGTCCTCGCCAAGCAACCCGACAACTCGAACGCGAAGGACGCGCTGCGCGAACTGTTCCCGTTCGCCACCGCGGGCGTCGAGGACCAGATCAACCAGAACAACGTCGATGAAGCCACGCGCATCATGGATCTGCTCGCCAAGGCCGATCCCAGCAACTACACGTTGACCATCCTGCGCAGCAAGATGGACGCGAAGAAGAAGCAGAACGATCGCGAACTCGCCTTGAAGGCGCAGCAGGACGCTGCAGCTGCCGCGGCGGCTGCCGCGGCAGCGCGTGGCACGGCGCCGGCGGCGGAAGCGACTGCGGCTGCCGCACCGGCCGCGGCTCCCGCGCAAGCGGCCGAGCATTCGGCCGCGGCCGCGCAGACGCCGAAGCCGGCAGCGGAAGTGGCCAAGGCCACGCCGCCGCCCGCACCGGTTCCGGCTGCGCCGTCGTCGGGCGAAAGCCGCGACGTGCGCGTCGTGACGGCGCCGCGGCCGATCTATCCGCCAGCGGCAGCGCGCAATCGCCAGCATGGCTGGGTCGAAGTCGAGTTCACCGTCGCCGCGAACGGCGAAGTGCAGAACGCGCATGTCGTCGCGTCGCAGCCGGGCCGCGTGTTCGATCGCGAAGCGGTGCGCGCAGTGGAGAACGCGAAATTCGATCCGAAGCTCGTCAACGGCCAGGCCGTTGCATCGACGCTCAAGCGCCGCATCGAATTCAATCTCAACGAGTGATGCCGATGGCGCGGTGCTTGGCCGCCGCGCCGTGTTTCCCGCAAGGGCGAGTCGACGAAGACCGAACCGCGTGCGACGCGGTTCGGTCTTTTTTTGTCAGTCGGCGCTGCCGACTTCCTTGTCGTCCTTCGAATCAGCGTTCTCGATCCCGGCCCAATT
This sequence comes from Pseudomonadota bacterium, assembly GCA_029779475.1. GTDB lineage: Bacteria > Pseudomonadota > Gammaproteobacteria > Xanthomonadales > Rhodanobacteraceae > Dokdonella_A. The sequence goes on along the minus strand of JAKPAN010000132.1, from coordinate 3,521 downwards.
GACGTCGGGCAGACCGAGGTAGCGGTCGAACAGCATCGGCATGAGTCCGCTCGGCACGCCGCTCTCGCAGTTCCACAGCATGATCGCGCCGAAGCGGTATTTCGGCAGGAACGCGATCATCGCCCGATAGCCCTGCACGGCGCCGGCATGGAAGACGAGCGTTTCGCCGGCGTAGTTGTAGATGCGCCAGCCGAGCGCGTATTGCGCATCGCGCAGGCGGCCGCGGCGCCACGGCGTGCTGTGCATTTCGCGCGCGGTCTCGACGACGGGTTTGTGCAGCGTGTCGAGCAGGGTGGCCGGCAGTACGTTCGGGCGTTCGCCCATCTGCGCCATCAGCCATTGCTCCATGTCGCGGATGCTCGCGTTGACGCCGGCTGCGGGCGCGACGCGGTAATACGCTTCCGCCGGGACGAACGGCGACCAGCCCATGCCCGCGCGATGGTGCGGGCGCGCCCAGCTCTTCGAGCTTTCCAGCGCGTCGCGGCCATAGGTCGCGGTGGTCATGCCGAGCGGATGGAAGATGCGTTTCTCGACCTGGTGGTAATAGAAGTCGCCGGTCGTCGCGAAGACGACGTCGCCGATCAGGCTGAAGGCGATGTTCTGGTAGCCGTAGCAATCGCCAACAGGGCAGGCGAGCGGCACTTCCTTGAGCCGATCGACGAGCGCTTCGTACGGTTCGTCCTGCTCGAGCAGGTTGTCGTAGGTGTTGTGTGGCAGGCCGACGCGATGGCTGAGGATGTCGCCGACGGTGAGCCGTTCGCTCGCGGCTTCGTCGTTGAGCGCGAAGGTCGGCAGCATGCCGGAGATGCGCGTGTCCCAGTGCAGGCGGCCGTCGTCGACGAGCAGGCCGGTCATCGCCGTCGCGAACGCTTTCGACAACGAGGCGAGGCGGAACACGGTATCGCCGCCGATGCGTTCGCCGGTCGATGCGTCCGCGTAGCCGACGGTGCGCTCGACGAGGACGTGCTCGTCCTTGATGACGGCGGCGGCGAGGCCGGACACCGCGTGCGAGGCCTCGACGTCGTCGAGCCAGCGGTTGAATTCGCGCGCGATGCCGTCCGCGTCGTGCGAGACCTTGCTTGCGTCGACCATCGGGACGACGACGGGCGCGAATTCGACCATGCGCCGCGTCGCGGCTTTCCCGCGCGCTTTCATTCTTTTCGAAGGTACGTTTTTCGACGGCGCGCTTTTCGCCGCGGCCTTCGCGCGCGCGGGCGAGGCCTTTGTCGCGGCCTTGGAAGATTTCGCGGATGCGGCGTTTGCTTCGGGGAGGGAACACCAGGCCAGCGCGCAGGCGGCCAGGAACGAAATCAGGATGCGTGGGGTACTGCTCAATGCGGTCTCCGGGGTGCCAATCCACTCCTCGTCCGACCAGAACTCCGTGCGCCGGATCGGAAGTGGCGCGAGCGCCGCTGCAACATCCGATCGCAGGTTGAGGCTCGCAGGATCCGCTTCGGCCAATCGACGGCGGATCGCGCGCGGAAATTCTAGCCGCTACGCGCGACGGAATGAAACGCCCGCACGTCCATTCACGCGCGTTCAGCGAAGCAGGCGCGGTTTCGCGCCGCGTAGCGTCCGGACTGATAGGTCTTGCCGCTGTCTTTCGAACAACGTATATCCAGACAGACATCGAAGACGCAGAGACAGGGGTTTCGGGCGCGCGCCGCCACGAAACGGGATTCGACCGTGCAGACCATGACCGCCCACCACATCGACGGCGCCGACATCGACGCCCGCCTCGCCGAACCGAACCTGCGCTTGCGCGTGGGCGAGCACGTCGTCGACGTCGGCGCGCTCAAGGTCCCGAGCAACCCGGACGCGCCGCGCTTGTCGAGCAAGGCGGTGGCCGTGCTCATCGAACTCGTGCGCAACGCGGGCGACACGGTCACCCGCGACCGTTTCCTCGACGTGGTCTGGAAGGATCGCGTCACCACGCCCGACGTGCTCACGCAGGCGATCAAGGAGCTGCGCCGCGCGCTCGACGACGACGGCGCGGCGACCTGCATCGAGACCATCCCGAAAGTCGGTTACCGCCTCGTGGCGCCCGTGCAGGTGGTCGAAGCGGACAAGCCCGCGCCGCTCGCCGCGGAGCCGGTGGCGCGCATGGACGCCGACGGCACGCGTCCCGCTGCCTCGCCGAACACCCCGCGCACGCGCGTCGTGCAAGCGCACCCGTGGCGCCTGCCGTTCGCGTTCGCGGGCGCTGCGGTGCTGATCGCCTTCGTCGCGATGATCGCCTGGCACGCGCGCGGCACGGCGAAGTCGCAGGGCACGGGTTCGTGGCACGCGTCGCAGGTGCGCGCGCTCACGTCCGATCCCGGCGCCGAACGTCGGCCGCACATTTCGCCGGACGGTTCGCGCATCGCGTTCGGCGTCAGCGAGCCCGGCACGAACATCGGGCGCATCGTCGTGCGCACCCTCGAACAGTCCAAACTCGTGCGCCTGACCGCGGACGGCGCGGGTTACGAATGGGTGCCCGTGTGGTCGCCGGACGGCACGCGCGTCGCCTACCAGACGATGACGAACGCGTCCGACTGCATGCTGCATGTCGCCGTGAGCCTCGGCGGCGGCGTGCGCGACATCGGCCGCTGCCGCGTGTATTCGTCGACCTACTACGACTGGACGCCCAACGGCCGCGGCCTGCTCACCGCGGATCACGAGGCGGACGACAAGCCGAACCTGAAACTCCTCGTGCTCGACCTCGACAGCGGCACGAAGCGCTATCTCGACTATGCGCGCGATCCGCAGGATCAGGATCTCGAAGGCCGCTATTCGCCGGACGGCCGCCACATCGCGTTCCGGCGAGGCATCGCGCCGTACAGTGATTTGTTCATGATGGAGGCCGACGGCAGCGGCGTGCGTGCGCTCACGCATCTGGCCTCGCGCATCCACGGGTTCGCGTGGACGCGCGACGGCAGCGCGCTCGTGTTCGCGTCCGATCACACCGGGCCGATGGCGCTGTATGTCGTCGACACGGCCTCGGGCGACGTGCGCTCGCTCGGCGTTTCGCCCGCCGAATGGCCGGATGCGGCGCGCGCGACCGATGCCGTCGTCTACGAAATCCCGCACGCGCACAGCGCGCTGTCGCGCGCATCGCTGTCGGGCGACACGCCATCGATACCGCAGGTATTGAGCCGCTCCACGGGCAGCGATTTCGATCCGCAACTCTCGCCTGCAGGCGATCGCGTCGCCTTCGTCTCCGACCGCAGCGGGCAATCGCAGATCTGGTTGCAGGATCTGGCCTCCGGCGACGCGGTCGCGCTCACCGATGCCGTCGACGTCGCCACCGTGTCGCCGCGCTGGTCGCGCGACGGCCATTCGCTGGTGATGATCGAGAATGCGGGCGGCAGGCGCCGCCTCGTCGAGATGGACATCGCGAGCCGCCAACGCCGCGTGCTCTCGCGCGCGGACGAGAACGTGCTCGAAGCCGCCGCCGGCGCCGCGGACGATACCTACGTCTGGGCCGCCGACGTGCCCGGCGAGGACAACCGGCTCGTGCGCGTGCGCCATCCCGGAAGCGC
>JAKPAN010000123.1 GCA_029779475.1 Pseudomonadota bacterium | reverse complement strand
CCCCTCGTCGCGGATTCGCGCTTCGCCAGCGCCTGTGCGGTCGCGCGCGCGATCCAGCGCGCAGGCGTCGGCGCACCGATCTGGTCGGCGACGACGCGCAACTCGTCGCGCTCGCGCGCGAGGCGCAGCATCGTGTGCAGGAAATTGTGGCCGCGCGCGGCGTAGACCCATGCCGTGCGGAAAATCAAATGATCGGCGCCGCTCGCGCGCAACGCGTTTTCACCCGCGAGCTTGGTGCGGCCGTAGACGCCGAGCGGCGCGGTCGGATCGTCTTCGCGGTACGGCCGCGTCGCCGTGCCGTCGAACACGTAATCCGTCGAGTAGTGCACGACGAGCGCGCGATGCGCCGCAGCCCATGCGCCGATCTCGCCGACGGCGCGGTGATTGATGCGATCGGCGGGTTCAGGCTCGTCTTCCGCGCGATCGACTGCCGTGTAAGCCGCCGCGTTGACGACCACGTCCGCGTGCGCCGCATCGAGCGCGGCTCGCAGTGAGTCCGCGTCGCCAAGGTCGGCGCGCAAGCAGGGCGCGCCGTCGTCGAGCATGCCGCCGCGCGTTGCGGTGACGACGTCACCGAGCGGCTTCAGCGCATCGCGCAGCGCGTGGCCGACCTGGCCGTTCGCCCCCAGGAGAAGCAGTTTCACGGCGAATACGTCGGCAACCGCTCGCGCGCCACGTCGGCGAGGAACGGCGCCTTCGCGTCCTTGTCCGACAGGATCGGCTCGGCGATCGGCCAGTCGACGCCGATCGCGGCGTCGTTCCAGCGGATGCCGGCGTCGGCCCGCGCGTCGTAAAGCGCGGTGCATTGGTAGGTGAACGTCGCGTGTTCCGAAAGCACGGCGAAACCGTGCGCGAAGCCTTCGGGAATCCAGAAGTGGCGCTTGTTGTCGGCGGACAGCACGGCCGCAGCCCATTGGCCGAACGTCGGCGAGCCGACGCGGATGTCGACGGCGACGTCGTAGACCTCGCCTTCGAGCACGCTGACGAGCTTGCCCTGCGGATTCGGCCATTGGTAATGCAGGCCGCGCAGCACGCCGCGCGCGGAACGCGAAACGTTGCCCTGCACGAACCGCAGGTCGAGCCCGTGTTCGGCGAATTTTCCCGCATGGAAACTTTCGTAGAAAAAACCGCGCGCGTCGCCATGCACGACAGGCTCGATGACGACGCAGCCAGGCAGCGGAGTCTTGATGATCTTCACTGCGCGCGTCCCTGGCGCACGAGGCGTTGCAGGTATTGGCCGTAGCCGTTCTTGGCCAACGGCGCGGCGAGGCGCAGCACTTGCTCGGCGTCGATCCAGCCTTGCTGGAACGCGATTTCCTCGGGGCAGCACACTTTCAGGCCCTGGCGGTTTTCGATCGTCTCGACGAAGTTCGACGCCTCGACCAAGGACTCGTGCGTACCGGTGTCGAGCCATGCGTAGCCGCGGCCGAGTTTTTCGAGCATGAGCGTGCCGGCGTCGAGATAGCGGCGGTTGAGGTCGGTGATCTCCAGTTCGCCGCGCGGCGATGGCTTCAGCGCAGCAGCGTGGTCGCACACGTCACCGTCGTAGAAATACAGCCCCGTGACCGCCCAGTTCGAACGCGGCTGCGCGGGTTTCTCTTCGAGGCCGACGACACGGCCGGTGGCGTCGAATTCGGCGACGCCGTAGCGTTCCGGATCGCGCACCCAGTAGCCGAATACCGTCGCGCCATGCGTGCGCGCGGACGCGCGCGCGAGCTGCTCGGTGAGGCCGTGGCCGTGGAAGATGTTGTCGCCGAGGACGAGACAGCTCGGTTTTCCATCGACGAAATCGCGGCCGATCAGGAACGCCTGCGCGAGTCCGTCGGGCGACGGCTGCACGGCGTAACGAATGTCGATGCCCCACTGCGAACCATCGCCGAGCAGGCGCTGGAACAAGGCCTGCTCGTGCGGCGTGTTGATGACGAGTACCTCGCGAATGCCGGCGAGCATGAGCGTCGACAGCGGGTAG
>JAKPAN010000109.1 GCA_029779475.1 Pseudomonadota bacterium | reverse complement strand
AGATCTGCAGCGAGCAGCGCAGCGGCGGCTTCACGCGGTCGAGCACTTCACGGAAAGCGATCGCCAGCGAATACGCTTCTTCGCCGGTCGAGCAGCCGGGGACCCAGGCGCGCAGCACGCGCCGCGAATTCATTGCGACGAGCATCGGTGCCAGCGCGTCTTCCTGTAGCCGGGTCCACGAATCGGGATCGCGAAAGAAGTTGGTGACGCCGATCAGCAGTTCCTTGAACAGCAGTTCGACTTCCTGCGCGTTCTGCTTCAGGTAATCGACGTAGGGCGCCGTGCCGTCGAGCTGCAGGAGGCTGACGCGGCGCTCGATGCGGCGGTGCAGCGTCGATTTCTTGTAGAGCGAGAAATCGTGTCCGGTGTGCGCGCGCAGGATCGCGAGGACACGGTCGACCGCGCTCCTCGGCGAGCGCTCGGCGTCGCTGTCGGCGGGCTCGACCCAGTGTGCGGCCTGCGGCACGTGGTGCAGATAGGCGCAGATGCGCTGCGGCATTTCCTCCGCCGGCGCGATGATGTCGGCGAGCCCGGCGTCGATCGCGCTCCTCGGCATGCCGTCGAACTTCGCCGTCGCCGGGTCCTGGACAAGGACGAGGCCGGCGCTTTCCTTGATCGCGCGCAGGCCGAGCGTCCCGTCAGAGCCCATCCCCGAGAGCACGACGCCGATCGCGCGGTCACGGCGCTCGTCGGCGAGCGCGCGGAAGAAGTAGTCGATCGGCAGGCGCAGGCCGCGCGGCTCGGCCGGGTCGACGAGAAAGAGCGTGCCGTCGACGATCGAGAGGAACTTGTTCGAAGGAATGACATGGACGGTATCGGGTTCAAGCGCCATGCGATCGCCGGCCTCGACGACCGGGAGCCTGGTCGAGCGCTGCAGGAGTTCGGGCAACATGCCCTTGCGCTCGGGGTCGAGATGCTGGATGACGACGAAAGCGATGCCGCAGCGTTCCGGCACATGGCTGAAGAACTGCTCGAGCGCCTCGAGCCCGCCCGCCGAAGCGCCGATCCCGACGACCGGGAAGTTCCTTCGCCCGTCCTCGTGCGGCGCTGCGCTGGCGGGAGACGGTTTGCTTTTTTCGTTCTTGCGAAGTTTGGCCATCGCTTTCATCCCCAGGCAGGCGCGCCGCGCGCGGGCGGCAGCGAAGG
>JAKPAN010000093.1 GCA_029779475.1 Pseudomonadota bacterium | reverse complement strand
TTTCCGCGCTTGGCCGCAGCGGCCTGCGCGGCAGCGGCTACCAGAACTTCATCCAGACCGACGCGCCGATCAATCCCGGCAATTCCGGCGGCCCGCTGGTCGACCTGCGCGGCCAGCTGGTCGGCATCAACTCGATGATCTTCTCGCCCTCGGGCGGCAACGTCGGCATCGGCTTCGCGATTCCGTCCAACCTCGCCGTCGATGTCATGCGCCAGCTCGTCGCGACCGGCACGGTCAAGCGCGGCGTGCTCGGCGTCGACGCGCAGGACGTGACGCCGGAACTGACCAGGGCGCTCGGCCTCGGCAGCGCGCGCGGCGCGGTCGTCACGCGCGTGCGCGCGGGTTCGCCCGCGGAAAGCGCGGGACTGCGCGCGGGCGACGTCATCGTCTCGCTCGACGGCAAGCCGGTCGCCAGCGAACAGGACCTGCACAATATCGAAGGCCTGACCGCGCCCGGCGCGACGATCGCCGTCGGCGTGCAGCGCGACGGCAACGCGCTCACGCTGAACACCGCGCTCAGGGCCGCCGACGTGCAGCTCATCAAGGGCGACACGCTCGACGCGCGCATGGCCGGCGTGCAGTTCACCGACATCTCGGACAGCCTGCGCCGGCAAGGCATCGGCGGCGTCAGCGTGAGCGCGATCGCCGACGGCAGCCGCGCCTATCAGGCCGGCCTGCGCAAGGGCGACGTCATCGTCGCGGTGAACCGTCGCGACCTCTCCGGCGCGGGCGACTTCAAGCGCCTGCTCGCGATGAAGCCGCGCCAGCTCATGCTCACCCTGCTGCGCGGCGACGAGGCGTTCTACCTGCTGCTGCAATGAGCGACGCGCGCGCCGCCGCTCAGGCAGGCCGGCGGCGCGCATGCTAAGGTTCGCGTTTGTTTTTCCTCGAATTCCCGACATGACCCTGCGCCGTTCGCTTGCCTGCCTGCTTTCCGTTCTGTTTGCCCTGATCTGCTTCGCGCCGTCCGCCTTCGCTGCCCAGGACGACCTCGTCTGGCGCGGCGACCACGCCACCGGCCGCGCGATCATGGAAGACCTCGCCAAGGAATACGCGCGCCAGAAGAAGGGCAAGATCAGCCTGCAGCCGTTCAGCACGCTCTCCGGCCTCGATGCCGTCGCGCAGGGCACGGCCGACTTCGGCACCTCTGCACGCGCGAAATATTCGCGCCGCAGCGAAGAGGCGAACCTCGACTTCACGCCCGCCGTGCTCGACGCCGCGGTGCTCATCACGCATCCGCAGAACCCGGTGCAGAGCCTCACGCTCAAGCAGGTCTACGACATCTACTACGGCCGCATCACCAACTGGAAGGATCTCGGCGGCCCGGACAAGCCGATCAACCTGTATTCGATCGCAAGCCCGCTCGACGGCGTCGAATACAGCCTGCGCGCGCTCGTCTACCGCAATGGCGACCAGCGCATCGCCGCGCCGCGCCTGTACCTCAACACGACCAAGCTCGAGGAAGCCGTCACGCTCGATCCGGCCGGCCTCGGCCTGTCCACGCTCGCCAACACCTACGCGAACAAGAAGGTCAAGGCGCTTGCCATCGAAGGCGTCGCGCCGTCGACGCAGAGCGTCACCGACGGCAGCTATCCGCTCTTCATCACGCTGTACACGGTGACGCGCCCGGACTCGCCGAAGAAGGCCGAGGTCGACCGCTTCCTCGCCTTCCTCGGCACGCCGGAAGCGAAGGCCATCCTGCGCAAGCACGAACTCGTGCCGTATTCCGACGCCGGCGACGTCGCCGCGCGCGACGCCACCCGCATGGCCTTCATCGACGCGCACGTCGGCCGCGATGCGGGCGCCGTCGCCGCCGCGAACGCCGCGGCCGCGCAGCCGGTGTCGGCGCCGCGCGCGTACCTCGAATCCAAGGTCGCCGTCGCGCCCGCGGCGGAATCGACGCAGGCCGCGCGCGAAAACCTCGCCCGCGCCGAGGCGAAGAAGGCCGAGGCAAAAACCGCCGCCAAACCCGCACCCAAGGCCGTCGCCAAGGCGGCGCCGGCCGCGAAGCCTGCCGCAGCCAAGCCTGCCGTCGCGAAAGCGCCGGCCAAGGCCAAGACGGCGGTCGCCAAGAGCGAACCGAAGAAGGCCGCCGCGAAGGCGCCGAAGACCGCCGCCGCGGAACCGAAGAAAGCCGCCGCGCCGTCGTTCGGCAACGTCAACGGCGGCGCCACCGGCGGCTGAGGCGCCGGCCGTGCGCATCCTCGCGGTCTCGCTCGACCTCGACGATACGCTGTGGCCGATCGAGCCCGCGATCGCCGGCGCCGACCAGGCGCTCGACGACTGGCTGCGCACGCACCATCCGGCGATCGCGCGCACCTGGACGATCGCGGCGATGCGCGCCTTGCGTGCGCGCATCGCCGACGAGAATCCGACGCTCGCGCACGATTTCGCCGCGCAGCGCCTGCTCACGCTGCGCCACGCGCTGCGCAGCGGCGGCGTCGATTCCGAGCAAGTCGCGCTCGATGCGCTCGACATCTATTTCGCCGCGCGCAACCGCGTCACGCTCTATGACGACGTATTGCCCGCGCTCGCCGCGATCGCCGCGCACGTGCCGCTGATCACGATCTCCAACGGCAACGCCGACCTGCGCCGCATCGGCCTCGACACGCATTTCGCGTTGAGCCTGTCCGCGCGCGACGTCGGCATCGCCAAGCCGTCGGCGGCGATCTTCCGCAGCGCGTGTGCGCAGCTGCGCATCGCGCCGGAACACGTGCTGCACGTCGGCGACGACCCCGCGCTCGACGTCGCCGGCGCACGCAATGCCGGCCTGCGCGCGGCGTGGCTCAACCGCACGGACGCGCAGTGGCCGCTCGCGAACGACGCCACACCCGATTTGCAATTCGCCGACCTCGGCGCGCTCGCGCATTGGCTCGACGCGCACGTTGCAAGCCGCGACGCCACACCACACGTCTCGAAAGCCGCGAGTGTCGCGGCGTCCCCAACCCGATTGAACATTCCCGATTGAGAACGCTCGCCATGGATGCCTGGATCGTCACCGACTCGTCAACCACCGCCACGCCGCTCGTCGCCGTCGACCGCGAGCATTTCGCCGCGATCGCCGACGCGCTCGGCACGCACGTGCGCCGCTGGTGCGCCGCGCAGGACTTCGCTGGCGAAGCCGGCCGCTTCGTCGCGCTGCCCGATGCCGACGGCGGCATCGCCGCGATCCTCGCCGGCTGCAACGCCGCCGACGGCGTGTTCGCGCTCGCGTGGCTGCCGCAACGATTGCCACCCGGCCGCTACGCGCTCGACGCGCGCGGCATCGCGATCAACGCACCCGACTTCGCGCTCGGCTGGGCGCTCGGCGCGTACCAGTTCACACGCTATCGCAAACCCTCGCGCGCGCCCGCGCAGCTGCGCGTGGACGCGTCGCTCGCCGCGCGCGTCGCGCCGCTCGCGCAGGCCGCGTACCGCGTGCGCGACCTCGTCAACACGCCAACCGAAGACCTCGGCCCCGAACAACTCGCCGATGTGGTTCGCGCGCTCGCCGCCGAACACGGCGCCGACTATCGCGAGTGGGTCGGCGACGAATTGCTGTCTGCGAATTTTCCGACCATCCACGCTGTCGGCCGCGCCAGCCACCGCGCACCGCGCCTCGCGCAGCTCACGCACGGCGCGAGCGACGCGCCGCATCTCGTCCTCGTCGGCAAGGGCGTGTGCTTCGACAGCGGCGGCCTCGACATCAAGAGCGCCGACGGCATGCGCTGGATGAAGAAGGACATGGGCGGCGCCGCGCACGCGATCGCGCTCGCCGGCCTCGTGCTCGCCGCGAAGTTGCCGGTGCGCCTGACGCTGCTCGTGCCCGCCGTCGAGAACTCGATTTCCGGCAACGCGATGCGGCCGGGCGAAGTCGTCGTCACGCGCGCCGGCATCAGCGTCGAGATCGACAACACCGACGCGGAAGGCCGCCTCATCCTCTGCGACGCGCTCGCGTTCGCCGCCGAGCAGAAGCCCGACCTCATCCTCGATTTCGCCACGCTCACCGGCGCCGCGCGCGTCGCGCTCGGCCCCGACCTGCCCGCGCTGTTCGCCAACCGCGACGAAGTCGCCAACGGCCTGCTCGCCGCTGCGCAAACCACGCGCGATCCGCTCTGGCGCATGCCGCTATGGCGGCCGTACCTGACGATGCTCGATTCGTCAATCGCCGACCTCGCCAACTCCGGTGCGTCGCGCCTGGCCGGCGCAATCACCGCCGCGCTGTACCTCGAACGCTTCGTTCCGGAGGCGCAGGCCTGGGCGCATCTGGACGTCTATTCATGGAACGACGGCGACAAGCCCGGCCGACCGCGCGGCGGCGAGGCGCAAGGTTTGCGCGCGTATTTCGAGTTCCTGTCGAAGCGTTACGGATGACGGTACGCGGCATGACGCGTCCGACCAACGCCGATCCCGGCGATATGAAAAAGGCCCGCGATGCGGGCCTTTTTTCGTTACGGGTGCGAAGCGAATTTCTCAATCCACCTTCGTCGCCACTGGATGCGGCAACACTTGCTGCGCGAGCTTGTTGTCGGCGCGAATCAGCGCGATTTCGTCGGCGAGGATGTGCGCGGCTTCGTCGAGGACGACATCGTGGCGCTGCTTGGCTTCCTTCTCGCGGGCGAGGTCGCTGTTGATGTTGCGCTCATCGGGTTGCAGGCCATCGTCGCCGGCGCTGTTGGCATCGCCTTCATCGTCGGATTCGTTGGCGTTCGCCTGCGTGGCGGCATTCTTCGCGCCGTCTTTCGATGTCGACTTCGCGTTGGCAGCGGCCTTCGCGTCGCCGGTTTTCTTCGACGCGGCCTCCGCATCGGCGGCGTTCGCGCGCGGGCGCGACGTGCCGGCGGCTTCCTGGATTTTCTGCACGGTCTTCGACGCCGGATCGGCGCTCGGCGTGGCGTTGCCGACATGGTCGTCGGTATGCGCGGCGAGGCCTTCGCGCGCCTTGCGCTTGGCTTCCTGCTCGTCGCGCTCCTTGCGGCGCACGGTTTCGTTGAGCGAGATCGTCTTCTCGGCGCGCAGCGCGCGCGCGTCGGCGAGGTCGGCTTCGAGGTTCTTCCACTCGACGTTGCCCGCGGTGCGCGTGTCGTGGCGCTGGATCAGCATAGGCACGACGGATTTGATGTCGCCGACCGGCGCGTACTTGGCGGGCGCGATCGACGTCCACGGCAGCGCGTTGTCGTAGCTGGATTCGCCGAAATCCTTGGCATCGACGGTCAGCGGGAAGCTGATGTCGGGCGTGACGCCGCGCAACTGCGTCGAGCCGCCGTTGATGCGGAAGAACTGCGCGATGGTCATCTTGACCTCGCCGAAGGTCGGCTTCTCGTTGTGCGCGACTTCGTCGAGGTCGACGAGGTTCTGCACCGTGCCCTTGCCGAACGTCGGCTCGCCGATGATGACGCCGCGACCGTAGTCCTGGATCGCGGCGGCGAAGATTTCCGACGCCGACGCGGAGCCGCGGTTGACGAGCACGGCGAGCGGGCCGTCCCACGCCATGCCGGGATTCTCGTCGCTGTTTTCCTCGACCTGGCCGCTCGCGTTGCGCACCTGCACGACCGGGCCCTTGTCGATGAACAGGCCGGTGAGGTCGGTCGCTTCGGCGAGCGAGCCGCCGCCGTTGTTGCGCAGGTCGACGATGACGCCGTCGACCTTGTCGGCCTTGAGTTCGCCGAGCAGCTTCTCGACGTCGCGCGTGGCGCTCTTGTAGTCCTTGTCGCCGCGGCGGCGCGCTTCGAAGTCCTGGTAGAACGTCGGCAGCGAGATCACGCCGATGCGGCGCGCCTGGTCGCCCTTGCCGACTTCGATGACGGATTTCTTCGCGGCCTGTTCCTCGATGCTGACCTTCTTGCGCACGAGCGACAGCGTGAAGTGCTTGCCGTCGGGGCCGGCGTCGGCGGGCAGCACTTCCAGGCGCACGGTGGTGTCCTTGGCGCCGCGGATCTTGTCGACGACGTCGTCCAGACGCCAGCCGACGACGTCGGCGATCTGCCCGTTCTCGCCCTGCCCGACGCCGACGATGCGATCGCCGACCTTGAGCTGCTTGGACAGCGCGGCCGGGCCGCCGGGCACGATCTCGCGGATCGCGGTGTAGTCGTCCTCGCGCTGCAGGACGGCGCCGATGCCTTCGAGCGAGAGCTTCATTGCGATGTCGAAATTCTCCGACGCGCGCGGGCCGAGGTAATTCGTATGCGGCTCGATCGACGAGGCGTACGCGTTCATGAAGGTCTGGAACACGTCTTCGCTGTTGAGCTGGCGCACGCGGTCGATGTAGTTCGCGTAGCGCTTGTCGAGCGTGTCGCGGATGTCCTTGTCGGTCTTGCCGGCGAGCTTGAGGCGCAACCAGTCGTTCTTGATGCGCTTGCGCCAGAGATCGTTGACCTCGGCGTCGTCCTTGGCCCACGTCGCCTTCTCGCGGTCGTAGTCGTAGCTTTCGTCCTTGGAGAAGTCGAAGCCCTTGGCGAGCAGCGAGCGCGCGTAGGACACGCGTTCGGCGACACGCTGTTCGTAGACGTTGAAGATCGCGTACGGGCCGGCGAGATCCTGGTCGTAGATCGCGTCGTCGAGCTTGTCCTTGTAGGCGTTGAACTTGGCGACGTCGGACTGCGTGAAGAACAGCTTGTCGCCGTCGAGCGCGTCGAGATAGCGCTTGTAGATCTTTTCCGACATCGCATCGTCGAGCGGCATCGGCTTGTAGTGGAAATGCGTGAGGAAACGCGTCGCCCAGATCGCAGCCTCGGCCTCGGACGGCGTCGGCTTGAGCAGCGGCGACGGCGCGTCGCCCGGCTTGGCGACGGCGGCGGTCGCGAACGCCGCGGCGGCCGCGAGGAGGAGGATGTTCCGCATTGCTTTCTCCACAGGGATTTCGATTGCGCCGTGCGGCGCCGCTGCTGTTTTACGGATGATGGCGTCAGGCGACCTGGACATAGCCGGCCGCGTGTGCCATCTCGTCTGCGTGGTACGAGGAGCGCACGAGCGGGCCGCTCGCGACGTGCTGGAAGCCGATGCGATAGCCGAGTTCCTCGATCGCCTTGAACTCGTCCGGCGTCCAGTAACGCAGCACCGGATGGTGGTGGGCGGTCGGTTGCAGGTACTGGCCGATCGTCACCATGTCGACATCGTGCGCACGCAGATCGTTCAATGTTTCCTCGATCTGTTCGAAGGTTTCGCCGAGGCCGAGCATGATGCCGGACTTGGTCGGCACGTCCGGATGCTGCGCCTTGAAGCGCTGGAGCAGGTCGAGCGACCAGTCGTAGTCGGCGCCGGGGCGCACCTCGCGGTACAGCGCGCGCGGCGTTTCGAGGTTGTGGTTGAAGACGTCGGGCGGATATTCGGCGAGCGCTTCGAGCGCGCGTTCGACGCGGCCCTTGCCGCGGAAGTCGGGCGTGAGGATCTCGATGCGGATGCCGGGATTCTCGAAACGCACCGCGCGGATGCACGCGGCGAAATGCGCTGCGCCGCCGTCGCGCAGGTCGTCGCGATCGACCGAGGTGATGACGACGTACTTGAGCCCCATGTCGCGGATCGTGCCGGCGAGGTGCGCAGGTTCGAGCGGATCGGGCGCGTTCGGGCGGCCATGCGCGACGTCGCAGAACGAGCAGCGCCGCGTGCAGACCTCGCCGAGGATCATGAACGTCGCCGTGCCCTTGCCGAAGCATTCGTGGATGTTCGGGCAGGACGCTTCCTCGCACACGGTGACGAGGCGGTTCTCGCGCAGCTTGGCCTTGAGTTTCGCGACCGCGTTGCCGGGCGGGATGCGCACGCGGATCCACGACGGCTTGCGCAGCATCGGCGCCTCGACGAAACCGGCGCGATTGCGCGCGATCTTGTCCTCGCCCAGTTGCTTGTCGGGTGCGTCGACTACGGAAAGCGGGATGGTCTTGACGTCGGTCATGCGGATTGCGCGACGCGCGCGGCGTCGTCCACGGCGAAAACGGGGAGCTCAGGTGGCGCGGACTGCGGCGTCAGATCGAACTGGCGAACCAGTTGCTCGATCAGGACTTCTTCGACGCGAGCCAGCGAACCGGGGCCGCCCAAGTCTAGCACCTGCGTCACCGCCAAACCCTGATAACCGCAGGGATTGATGCGATGGAACGGCTCCAGATCCATGTCCACGTTGAAGGCGAGTCCGTGGAACGAACAGCCGCGCCGAACGCGCAGCCCGAGCGCGGCGACCTTGGCCTCGCCGACGTAGACGCCCGGCGCGCCCTCGCGGCGCACGGCGACGATGTTCCATTCGCCGAGCGTGTCGATGATCGCCTGCTCGATGCGGTTGACGAGTTCGCGCACGCCGATTTTCATGCGACGCAGGTCGAACAGCGGATACGCGACAATCTGGCCCGGCCCGTGATACGTCACCTGCCCGCCGCGATCGACCGGCACGACCGGGATGTCGCCCGGCATGAGCACGTGCTCCCACTTGCCGGCCTGGCCGAGCGTGAAGACGGGATCGTGTTCGAGCACCCACAACTCGTCGGCCGTGTCCGGCCCGCGCGTGTCGGTGAACGCCTGCATCGCACGCCAGACGGGTTCATAGGGTTGGCGGCCGAGACGGCGCACGAGGACGGGCTGTGACATGCGATGCACATGGGTGCGGTGGCGGAATTCGCAACAGGGTCGCCGATTCGACCCGGAATCTCCAGATTCGGATTGTTAGACTGCGCGAACCGAAGCCAAGGGACGGGGATCATGCGGACTGCAATCGCTGGTTTTGCGTTGTTTCTCGCCTGTTCCGCTTCGCCCGCTCGGGCAACTTCGACGGTTCCCGTCGATGTATCGGCCACGGCCGATGCCGATTCATTTGCCGCGAAGTACGAACAACAGCAGCGCGAACGCTTCGACCTCCTGCGCAGCGACAGCTCGCCGCGCGTACAGGCGCTCGCCGGCCGCATCTACCTCGACAGCAACGATCCCGCGACCCAGCTGCTATCCCATCCATTTTGCGTGTGACGCGGATGGCGTGTGGCGCATCGACTCGATTTAGGGATGCATGACGATATGGAGGGGAACCACTCGACTGCCATCCGTGCGGGCTCCGTTTTTGTGGTTGTGGCGACGGTCGCGATGTTGGCGCTCTTGATCTTGCTGATTAGCGCACCCTGGCTCTTCAAGGCGCGATATGTCGGGAGGCTTCTCGGCTTGCTCTTGCTCGGAAGTCTGCCGGTATCGGCCTTCGGCGGAATCGCGCTGTTGATCAGAACCAAGCGGTCGAAATGGATCGTTCCGCCCTTGCTGGCGCTGATTGCCTTTGCTCTGCTGATGATTTTCGCGAGGGCTCTAAGCGTTGCCGGAATGCACTGATCCAAAGGCAGGGAAATTTCTTATGAGAAAGATGAAGCCATGGAGTGTCGTTTTCGCAGCGCTGGCGCTGTCCGCGCTGTTTGGTGCGGTGACGCTGGTCAAGCTGGAAACTCCAACAGACTTGGATTGGCTGACCATGCGCCAGCTTGCTTGGCTGCAGACGCAGACTCGCGCGGCGAACCAAGACTATGGACGCTACATCGACGACTATTTCGCCACCGGCAGCGAAGTCGAAGCGATGCGTCGCGCGATGACGCGTGCGGGCAAGCTCGATCCGCCTGCCGATTGGCAGCCCCCGCAATGGCTGAAAGCCGCAACGTCGAAGCGCGCGGCGGCGCCGAAATGACGCTGCGTGCTCACAGCGTCCAGCGAATCTCCGGATGCGCGCGCAGCGCGGCGTGGACTTCGTCGTGCTTCTCGCGTGTCGGGCACATGAAGCTGGCGGTCACGGAGACGTAGTTGCCCTCGCGCGAGGGGCGCACGCGCACGGCTTCGGCGAGCACAGTCAGGCCGGCGTCCTGGATGATGCGCACGACTTCTTCCTCGAGCTTCGCGCGCGCGTTGCCCATCGCGGTGATCTCGAACACGCCGGGGAACTGGAATCCCTGCTCGGGGTTCTGCGCTTTGATCTCGCCCAGGTCTTTCATGCCGGTTCCTCGCTGATCGCCGCACATCGCGGCGACGCCGATATGGGGACGGCCGTCGCCGCGGAAAAGGCTTATTGCGCCTTGGGCGCCTCGGACGACACGTTCGCGCCGGCGTCACCCTTGAACCACATCCACGCACCGTCGCTCATGCGCTTGAAGAAGCCGCCTTCGTCACCCGCGGCGAGCGCGATGAGCGGGCGTTCGAGCAGCGGCTTGCCGTCGAGCGTCACCTTGAGCGTGCCGACTTGCTTGCCCTTGGCGATCGGCGCGACGAGGCGCGAGGGCATGTCGAGGCTCGCCTTGAGGTCGCCGTAGCGGCCGCGCGGGAACGTCACGAGCACGTCCTCGGCAACGCCGAGCGGCACGTTGGCGACGGCGCCTTTCCAGAGTTCCGGCGACACCAGCGGCGCGTTCGCGGCGTAGAGCTTGTGCGTCTCGAAGAAGCGGAAACCGTAGTTGAGCAGTTCCTGGTTGTCGTCGGCGCGCGCCTTCTCGCTCGGCGCGCCCATGACCACGGCGATCAGGCGCTGGTCGCCGCGCTTGGCGGAGGTCGCCAGGCAGAAACCCGCTTCCGCGGTATGGCCGGTCTTGATGCCGTCGACGGTGTCGTCGCGCCACAGCAACGTGTTGCGGTTGTGCTGCTTGATGCCGTTCCACTCGAATTCCTTGATCGAGTAGATCTTGTATTCGTCGGGATAGTCGTGGATGACGGCGCGCGACAGCAGCGCCACGTCGTGCGCGGTCGTGTAGTGATCCGGGTTGGGCAGACCGCTCGCGTCCATGTAGTGCGTGCCGGTCATGCCCAGTCGCTGCGCATACTGGTTCATGAGTTGCGCGAAGGTGTCTTCGGAACCGGCCGTGAATTCGGCGAGCGCGATCGCGGCGTCGTTGCCGGACTGGATGATCATGCCGTAGAGCAGGTCCTTGAGCGCGACCTTGCTGCCGAGCTGCAGGAACGTCGTCGAGCCGTCGGTGCCCGCGCCGCCCGAGCGCCACGCCTTCTCGCTGATCGTGACCTGATCGTCGAGCTTGATCTTGCCCTGCGCGAGTTCGGCGGAGACGACATACGACGTCATCACCTTGGTGATCGACGCCGGCGCGACGCGTTCGTCCATGTTGCTCTGCGCGAGCACCTGGCCGCTGGCGTAATCCATGAGCAGCCACGCCTTGGCGTCGATCGCGGGCGGCGGCGGCATCGGGCCGCTGCCGGGCGCGGCATTCGCGGCGGGAACAGGGAGGGCGGGCTTGGGCACGGCTTCCGGACGCGGCAGGTTCGGATCGAGCGGCTGCGCCGGTGCGGCGGCGGGTTTGGCGGCAGCGGCCACGGCGCCCGCCGTGACAGCGCCGGCAACGGCAGCCGTCGCGGCGACGTTCGTCGTTTTCGATGCCGCTGCCGTTTTCGATGCCGCAGGCTTCGCCGTCTTGGCGGGGCGGGCGGCGGCATGCGGCTTGGTGTGTTTGGTGGCGGCATCGGCCGAACCGATGGCGAACACGAAGGCGGCGGCGACAACGACGAGATGCGACAGCTTCATTACGAGCGATCCAGTCCTGGACGGTGGATGAAGTCCGCGATTGTCGCAGAGCGGATCGCGCAAGACACGCATGCAAACGCCGCATTCGCCGCAACTCCGGCCGTCCGGTGAGGCGACGTTCAGTCCGGCGGCGTGCGCGAAAGCGACGGTTTGCGTCGCAACGTGGCATTCGCGCATGCCCATTTGCGCGCACGGCGCAGTCCGCGCCGCCGAAGCCGCTCCGGCGCACCGTCCGCCCCGGAAATCCAGCGCATGCCACTTGTGGGCAGTCATTTGTGTGAGCCGCGTCATGTTTTGACGAAACCAAAGCATGACGTGCTTCACGGAATTGGCACGGAACGTGCTGAAGCCACGCCCAACGGAGTTCGACCGGACAGACCGGCCCGAAAGCGCTTCCGCCGGACGTGCGGAACCGGGTCGCAGGTATGCCCAATCCATCGCGTTTCCATTCGCAACGAGGAAAACCATGACACGACACAAGGCGATTGCGCGACGCGGTGGCGTCACCGGCATCGCGCTGGGGCTGGCCGCGCTGCTCGGCGTCGGCACGGCCGCGGCGGCGTACCGGCTGACCAACGGCACCGTCGCCAGCGCCGGCGGCCCGGTCACCAACGCTTGCTACGCGCTGTTTTCGACCGTCGGCGAACCGGCGGCGGGCACCGTGAGCAACGGCACCTACCGGCTGACGTCCGGCTTCAGCAGCTTCAACGACGGCAACGCATCGCTCGTGAGCGATCGCATCTTCCAGAACGGTTTCGACGGACCCAAGGACTGCACACCATGATCTCCTGCAAAAAGCTCTTCCTCGCGACCGCGATCGCCCTCGCCTTCCACGGCTACGACGTCCAAGCGGCGCCGCTGGTGCAGGCCGCCACGCAGTTGCCCGATTTCGTCTACCAGGGCCGCCTCGATAAGGACGGCACGCCGGTCAACGGCAACGTCAACCTCAAGTTCAAGCTGTGGGACCAGCAGACCGGCGGCGTGCAGCTCGGCGACACGATCACCGAATCGAATTACCCGGTCAGCAACGGCGTCTTCAGCGTCTCGCTCGCGTTCCCCGGCGCATTCGTCGGCACGCAGACCTGGCTCGAAGTGTTCGTCAACGACTCGCCGCTGCCGCGCCAGCCGATCGCGACCGCGCCGGTCGCGCAGTACGCACTCAACAGCACACCCGGCGCGACCGGCCCCGCCGGACCGCAGGGTCCGCAAGGCATCCAGGGCGTCCCCGGCACGGCTGGCAGCGCAGGCCCCGCCGGCGCGACGGGCCCTGCGGGTGCGCAAGGTCCGACGGGCGCGAAGGGCGACACGGGCGCCGCAGGTGCGCAAGGCCCGACCGGCGCCAAGGGCGACACGGGCGCTGCTGGCGTGCAAGGTCCGACCGGCGCCAAGGGCGACACGGGTGCTGCTGGCGTGCAAGGCCCGACGGGCGCCAAAGGCGACACGGGCGCTGCTGGCGTGCAAGGTCCGACCGGCGCCGAAGGTGCACAAGGCCCGACGGGTGCGAAAGGTGACAAGGGCGATACCGGCGCAACGGGTCTGCAAGGCCCGATAGGCGAAACCGGCCCTGTCGGTCCGGCGGGCGCCAAAGGCGACACCGGCGCTGCCGGCCCGGCGGGTGCGAAGGGCGACACGGGCGCTGCCGGCGCCGCGGGTGCGACCGGGGCCGTCGGTCCGCAAGGCCCGGTTGGCGAGGCCGGCCCAACTGGTGCGAAAGGCGACACCGGCGCGGCAGGCGCCATGGGTGCGACCGGTGCCGTAGGTCCTCAGGGCCCGATTGGCGAAGCCGGCCCAACCGGCGCGAAGGGCGACACGGGTGTAATCGGCCCGCAAGGCCCGGCCGGTGTGAAGGGGGACACCGGCGCCACGGGTGCGGCAGGTCCGCAAGGACCGGCGGGCGAAGCCGGCGCCGTCGGTCCGCAAGGGCCGGCTGGCGCGAAGGGCGACGCCGGCGCCATGGGTGCAGCGGGTCCGCAGGGTCCGCAAGGTCCGGCGGGTCAAGCCGGCGCCATCGGCCCGCAAGGCCCGGCCGGCGCGAAGGGCGACGCCGGCGCCACAGGTGCGGCAGGTCCGCAAGGTCCGGCGGGCGAAGCCGGCGCCATCGGCCCACAAGGTCCGGCTGGCGCGAAGGGCGACACCGGCGCGACGGGTGCGGCGGGTCCGCAAGGTCCGGCGGGTGAAGCCGGCGACATCGGCCCGCAAGGCCCGGCGGGCGTGAAGGGTGATACCGGCGTCCCAGGTGCGGCGGGTCCGCAGGGTCCGATGGGCGACATCGGCCCGGTCGGCCCACAGGGCCTCGTTGGTCCGAAGGGCGATACCGGCGACACCGGCCCCGCCGGACCGACCGGCGCCACGGGTGCGACCGGCCCGTCCGGATCGGGCAACGTCGCCTTTTTCGGCAGTTCGTACTTCGCCCTGACGAACAATTCGAATTCGTACATCGGCATGGGCGAATCCGCCAACAACGACGCGAAGGTGGCGATCCCGCTGCCGATGTCCGGCACGATCCGCGGCCTGCAGGTCCGGCAGGCCGCCGCAGGATCGACCGGTGGCAACCGCGGCTACACCTACACGCTGTACATCAACGGCGCGGCGGTCACGGGTTTGAGTTGCGCGATCGCGGGCACGACGGCCGTGTCGTGCAGCAGCACGGGCATGACCACGATCAACGCTGGCGATCGCGTCTCGCTGCAGGCGGCCCCGAACAACACGCCGCAGAACACGCCGTCGGCGACGTGGTCGTTCGTGATCCAGCCGTAAGCAAACACGCGCCCGGGCCGGCGAACCAGCCCGGGCCGCGCGGGAAACCACTCGCCAGGCCTTCGGGCCTGGCTTTTTTTATCAGCGCTCGATCGCCACGCGCGGCGTGCCGAGGCCGAGGCGTTGCACGCGTTGCGTCATGGTGTCGGCTGCGTCGGCATCCGCGAGGGGGCCGAGGCGGACGCGATGGATCGTGCGGCCGGCGACGGCGACGCTGACGATCGCGAGATCGGCCAATCCCGCGCGTTGCGCACCGAGCATCGCGCGTTCGGCGTTGGCGCGATCGCCGTAGGCGCCGAGTTGCAGGTAGATGCGCGCCGTGCCGATCGGCAGCGGTTTGGCGTCGATCGCGCGTTCGGCGAGTGCGGCGGCCGAGGGTGGCGCGGGTTTCGGTGATGCCGGCGACCCCGTCGACGTCGTCGTCGCGGGCGTGCGCGAGGGCGCGAGGGCGAGCGTACTCGGCGGCAATGCCTCGTTCGGACGCGCGGGATCGATCGCGCGCACTTCGACGAGTCCCGTGCCTTTCGGCCAGACGCCGATCTTCACCGCGGCGGCGTAGGACAAGTCGATGACGCGGTTCTCGTGGAATGGCCCGCGGTCGTTGACGCGCACGACGACGCTCTTGCCGTTGTCGAGGTTGGTCACGCGCGCATAGCTCGGCAGCGGCAGCGTCTTGTGCGCGGCGCTGAACGCGTACATGTCGTACTTCTCGAACGACGACGTCATGTAGCCGTGGAACTTGTTGCCGTACCACGAGGCGATGCCGCGCTCGACGTAACCGCGCCCGTCGGGCAGCACGCGGTACGTCTTGCCGAGCACTTCGTAGCTGTCCTTGTTGCCGTAACGCGAACGCGGCTCGGACTTCGGCACGGGCTCGGGGATCTTCGACACGTCGATCGGCGGCGCGGCCGGGCCGTCGTCGCTGTTCTGGCGATAGCGCTCCGATTGCGAACGCGACACGTCGTCGCCCGGCTCCGCGCGCGAAGGCGCGCGCGTGGACGCGGGCGCCGCGCCGCGCCGGGGCGCATGGCTCGCGCACGCGCCGACGAGTGCGCACGACGCGAACACGGCGACGTGCCGCAGCTTCACGGCTTGGCGGCTCCGGCGGCGATCGACTGCGACAACTGGAATACCGCCATCGCGTACATCGGGCTTTTGTTGTAGCGCGTGATCGCGCGGAAATTGCCGAACACGAGCCAGTATTCGGGGCCGAGTTCGCCTTGCAGCGTGAGCAGCGTCGACGGCGTCGATGCATCGACGTGTTCGATCGGCGCGTAGCCCCAGGCTTCCATCTGGAGCACGGGATAGACCGGCTCGAGGCCGGGATCGGCGAGCGCTTTCGCATCGGCCGCCGGCTGCGCGCGCACGGCGACGGGTTGGCCCGCCTTCCAGCCGTGCTCGGCGAAATAGTTGGCGATGCTCGCGCTGATGTCGGGCAGCGAATTCCACAGGTCGATGCGGCCGTCGCCGTCTTCGTCCACCGCCCACTGCGCGATGCTCGTCGGCATGAACTGGCCCCAGCCCATCGCGCCTGCGTAGGAGCCGCGCAATTCGTCGATCGGATACGCCAGATGCTTGCCGCCGAGCAGGAACAGCTGCTTGAGTTCGCCGCGGAAGAATTTCGCGCGCGGCGGATAGTGGAACGCGAGCGTCGACAACGCATCGATGACGCGATACTTGCCGGTGACTTTCCCGTAGCCGGTTTCCACGCCCATGATCGCGACGACGATCTCCGGCGCGACGCCGTGTTCGGCGGCGACGCGATCGATCAGCGCGCGGTTGTCGCGGTAGAACGCGATGCCGTCGTCGATGCGTTTCTGCGTGATGAAGATCGGTCGGTATTGCGCCCAGGTTTTCGTCGCCTCGGCGGGGCGCGAGATCGCGTCGAGGATCGACTGCTGCACCTTCGCGCCGGCGAGCACGTCGAGGACTTGCTGCTGCACCGGGCCGCCGTCGCGTGCGACTTCGGCGGCGAAGTCGCGTTCGGCCTGGCCGAGCGGTGCGGAAGAAGGCGACACCGCGTCGGCGCCGCGCGCCTGCGCGAAACCGACTCCGAGAACGAAAGCGCACGCGGCGCGAAGCATGAAGTGCATCGGCCTACTCTATCAGGCCGCGCGAGGCGTCCGACATGCGCAGATCGGCTGATCAAGCGTCTGCCGACACTTGAACGAATCCGTGGGGAACTCACCACGCAGCTGCAAGCTCCGACAGCTGCACTTCTTTTCCACCACGTCCCCAGTAGAACCGCCAGCCACCATCCATGAAGTGTCCTATCCGCGCAGATGCAAATCGCATCGCGAGGCTTGTGGCCTGCCAAGCGTCAAAGCCAGCAATGGAATGGGAGCGAGCCTCCAAACCTACGAGCGAAACCTCCACTGCCCAATCACCGCCGGGTTGGGCTATTGGAACGGCGACACGGATCGTCACCATACATTCGGAACCGTCGGGAGCGACGCCAAACCAAGTTCGCTCTGCAGCAGGCGAGCGATCTTTCATGTGCACGCCAAGGTGCGTTACAGCAACACGCGCCGCATGTCGGCAAGCACCTGCGCGAGGTAGCTCGTGAAGCGCGCCGCGGCGGCGCCGTCGATGACGCGATGGTCGTAGCTGAGGCTCAGCGGCAGGAGCAGGCGCGGCTGGAACGCCTTGCCGTCCCAAACCGGCTTGATCGCCGATTTCGACACGCCGAGGATCGCGACTTCCGGCGCGTTGACGATCGGCGTGAACGCGGTGCCGCCGATGCCGCCGAGCGAGGAGATCGAGAAGCAGCCGCCCTGCATGTCGGCGGGGCCGAGCTTGCCGTCGCGCGCCTTCTTCGCGAGGTCGCCGGTTTCCTGTGCGATCTCGATGACGCCCTTCTTGTCGGCGTCCTTGAGCACGGGCACGACGAGACCGTTCGGCGTGTCGGCGGCGAAGCCGACGTTGAAATACTTCTTGAGCGTGAGGTTGTCGCCGCTCGCGTCGAGCGAGGCGTTGAAGTCCGGATATTTCTTCAGCGCGGCGACGACCGCCTTGATGAGGAACGCGAGCATGGTCAGCTTGATGCCGGCCTTCTCGTTTTCCTTGTTGAGCTGCACGCGCAGCGCTTCGAGTTCGGTGACATCCGCATCATCGAACTGCGTGACGTGCGGGATCATCGCCCAGTTGCGCGCGAGGTTCGCGCCGGAAATCTTCTTGATGCGCGACAGCGGCTTGACCTCGACCTCACCGAACTTGGCGAAATCGACGTTCGGCCACGGCAGCAGGTTGAGTCCGCCGCCACCGCCCGACGCGGCGCGCGGCACGCCGCCGGCGAGCGCGGCCTTGACGAAGTTCTGCACGTCTTCCTTGCTGATGCGGCCCTTGCGCTCGCTGCCCTTGACCTGCGCGAGATCGACGCCGAGTTCGCGCGCGAACGCGCGAACGGCCGGGCTCGCGTACGGCACCTGGTCGGGCATGACCGCGCCCGCGTCGAAGGCGACCGGCGGCGTGCGCGTCGGCGCGGAGCTTTCCGTTTTCGCGGCCGGCGCGGGTGCAGGCGCTTCGACTTTCGCGGGCGCAGGCGCCGTAGCGGCGGCAGCGGGAGCGGCGGCAGCGGGAGCCGCGGCGGCCGGCGCAGCGGCCTTCGGCGCCGGTGCAGCTTCGGCGGCGCCGACTTCGACGATCGCGACGACCTGCCCTTCCGAAATCTCGTCGCCGACCTTCACCGAGATCGACTGCACGACGCCGTCGACGGTCGACGGCACTTCCATCGTCGCCTTGTCCGATTCGAGCGTGACCAGGCCCTGATCCTTGCTGACGCGATCGCCCGGCTTGACCAGCACCTCGATCACGGGGACGTTGGTGTAGTTGCCGATGTCGGGAACCTTGATTTCTTGCGTGGCCATCGGGCGACTCCGGTTGCGATGCGGCGGGCTGGTCGGGTTCGTGATTTTGTCACGCCCAAGCCGCGCGAGGCCAATCCCGCGAGGCCCGACCCTCGTCTCGATGCAGGCCGATCGTCACGTTCGGCCGCGCGTGTCGTCCTGCTAGGCTGGGCGCCCGATTCGTTGCGGAACCGTCCATGCGCTCTCTTTCCTGCGTTCTTCTCCTCGCCGTCGCGGGCAGCGCGATCGCCGCCGAACCCGCGCGCCACGTCGCCATCGTCGCCGCGCATCTGGTCGCGCCGGAGCAAGGCCGCGTCATCGATCACCCCGTCGTTGTCGTCGATGGCGAACGCATCCGCGAAGTGCGCACGGACGGCGTCGTGCCCGACGGCTACGAACGCATCGACCTCGGCAACGCGACGCTGCTGCCGGGCCTCATCGACGTGCACGTACACATCGCATCCGACCCGACCTTTGCGAGCGACAACTACTACAAGGACATCCTCACGCTCGGCTCGATCGACGCCGCGCTCGTCGCGCCGACGCTCGCCAAGCGCACGCTCGACGCGGGCTTCACGACGGTGCGCAATCTCGGCTCGGGCGCCTACATCGACGTCTCGCTGCGCAACGCCATCGACCGCGGCCAGCTGCCCGGCCCGCGCATCCTCGCCTCGACGCTCGCACTCGGCGCGACCGGCGGCCACGCCGACGACGACACCGGCTTCTCGCCCGACATCGAATTCCGCGGCGAAAGCGGCGTCGTCGACGGCGTCGACGCGATCCGTCATCGCGTGCGCGAGAACGTCAAACGCGGCGCCGACGTCATCAAGTTCATGGCCAGCGCCGGCGTGCTCAGCAACGAGCAATCGGTCGGCGCGCCGCAGTACACGCAGGAGGAAATGAACGCGCTCGTCGACGAGGCGCACCGCTGGGGCCGCCGCGTCGCCGCGCACGCGCACGGCGCGGAGGCGATCAAGATGGCGATCAAGGCCGGCGTCGATTCCGTCGAGCATTGCAGCCTCATCGACGACGAAGGTTTGAAGCTCGCGAAGCAGCGCGGCACGTATCTCGACTTCGACGTCTACAACGACGACTACATCCTCTCCGAGTACGGCAAGCTCGGCGTGCCGCAGGCGCAGATCGAGAAAGAGAAATTCGTCGGCCGCACGCAGCGCGAAAGTTTCCGCCGCGCCGTGAAAGCCGGCGAGAAGATGGCCTTCGCCACCGACGCGGGCGTCTATCCGCACGGCTGGAACGCCAAGCAATTCGCGAAGATGGTCGAATGGGGCATGACGCCGATGCAGGCGATCCAGAGCGCGACGACCAACGCCGCCGACCTGCTCGGCTGGTCGGACAAGGTCGGCGCAATCAAGCCCGGCCTGTACGCCGACTTCGTTGCCGTCGACGCCGATCCGCTGGCGAATGTCGCCGCGCTCGAACACGTGAGTTTCGTCATGAAGGGCGGCGCGGTTGTCATGGCGCACGGAGTCCATCCATGAACAGCACGCCGAGTTACGCGCTCTACTGGAGCCCCGGCACGGCGAGCATGGCCGTGCACCAGGCGCTCATCGAGATCGGCGCGCCGCACGAACTGCGCGAACTCGACCTCGACGCGAAAGCGCAGAAGAGTCCGGATTATCTGCGCCTCAACCCGAACGGCACCGTGCCGACGCTGATCGTCGATGGCGCGCCCGTCTACGAATGCGCGGCGCTGCTCCTGCTGCTCGCCGAACGCCATCCACAAGCGCAACTCGCTCCCGCGCCCGGCACGCCGTCGCGCGCGACCTTCCTGCAATGGATGGCGCACTTCGCGAACACGCTGCAACCCGCGTTCCGGCAATGGTTCTATCCGCAGGATTTCGCGCCGGAAGAAAGCGCGGCCACATCGAAGGAATACGCGCGTCGCCGCGTCGAAGGCGTCTGGGATCGACTCGACGCGCACCTCGCCGCGCACGGCCCGTATCTGCTCGGCGAGACGCTTTCCGTCGCCGACCTCTACGCGACGATGCTCATGCGCTGGTCGCGCAACATGCCCAAACCCGCGACGCAATGGCCGCACCTCGCCGCGCTCGCGCAACGCGTGAAAGCGCGGCCGAGCTGGAAGAAGTTGTACGAGGTCGAAGGGTTGAGCGAGTGGGCGTGACGCAACGCGCGATGGCGCCGCGTCACTCGGCAACGACCACCCGATTCCGTCCCGCCTGCTTGGCGCGGTAAAGCGCGTCGTCCGCGGCGCGGAGCAGGTCGGCGGTCTTGCGCATGCTGGGGCGCCAGGCGGCGACGCCGACGCTCACGGTGACCGTGCACGGGCCGCCAGTGAGTTGCAGCGGCATTGTTTCGATCGCGCGGCGCAGTTGTTCGGAGACGACGAGCGCGGCGTCGGGTTCGTGTTCGGGCAATGCGATCGCGAACTCCTCGCCGCCGATGCGCGCGCCGATCGCTTCGCGGCGCACCGCGGCCTGCAATGCAATGCCGACCTGTTCGAGCACGGCGTCGCCGATGACGTGGCCGTGGCAGTCGTTGATCGCCTTGAAGTGGTCGAGGTCGACGATGAGCAGCGACAGCGGCCGGCGATGGCGCATGGAACGTTGCAGTTCGCGGCCGAACAGTTCGAGGAAATGCCGGCGGTTGTACAAGCCGGTGAGCGGGTCGAGCGTGGCGAGCTGGTAGATCTCGTCGTGGTAGCGCGCCTCCACCGACGAGCGCTCCATGAACTTGAGCACGCAACTGCCGATGGTGAGGTGGTCGCCGTCCTTGAGTTCGACTTCGCCGACGGGTACGTCGTTGAGCAGCGTCTTGTTGGTCGAGCCGAGATCCTTGAGCCGATAGCCGCCGTGGTCGCGCCAAATGCGCGCGTGCTGGCGCGACACGCTGCGTTCGTCGATGTGGAAATCGCATTCGGCGGCGCGGCCGAGCGTGAGCGCGCGTTCGCCGAGGTCGACGCGACGGCCGAGCGACTGGCCTTGCAGCACGACGAGGCACGCGTCCGCGCCGGCGCTGCCGAAACCGCGCGCGGGACGGTTCGTGCGCGGCTGCGTGGTGGGTGCGTCCGTGTCCGGGTTGGAGGTGCGCATGGGGTGATCCGGCTCGTCGCGGCGCAGTGTACGCCAGCGGCGGCGTGCAGCCGCTCCCCGTGCGCCCTAGAATCGTAGCGCCGCGCCCGTAATGGCGCCGACGCGGCCCAAGGGGGAAAGCCATGCACCCAATCAACGCCGAACCGGACGATGCCACCGAACGGCTCGCACCCGCGACATCCACCGACGCGGGCGCCGACCTCGCGCCGGGGACGCAGGTCGGCGTGTACGTCATCCGCGGCAAGCTCGGCGAAGGCGGAATGGGCCGCGTCCACCTCGCCGAACAGTTGCGCCCGGTGCAGCGCAAGGTCGCGCTCAAGCTGATCCGCGAACAGGTCGCGAGCCCGCTCGCGCGTGCCTACTTCGACGTCGAACGCCAGGCGCTCGCGCAGATGCAGCACCCGGCGATCGCGCGCGTGTACGACGCCGGCACGACCGACGACGGTCATCCTTATCTCGCGATGGAAGTCGTCGAAGGCGCACCGCTGACGCGCTATTGCCGCGAACACGGCCTCGACCGCAATGCGCGCATCGTGCTGTTCGAGCGCATCTGCCACGGCGTCCAGCACGCGCACCAGAAGGGCATCATCCATCGCGACCTCAAGCCATCCAACGTGCTCGTGCGCGAAGTGGACGGCGAGGCCGCGCCGATCATCATCGACTTCGGCATCGCCATCGGCGGCGGCGCTTCGCCGCACGACGGTGTCGCCGCGAGCGCGAGCCACAGCGAACGCGCGGGCACGTCCGCGTACATGAGTCCGGAGCAGGCGGCGCGTTCCGCGCGCGACCTCGACACGCGCAGCGACGTCTACTCGCTCGGCGTCATGCTCTGCGAAGTGCTGACCGGCTGCGATGCGACGAGCCTGGCGTCGAACGTGCACGCATCGCGTCAAACCGTGCACGCGACGCTGCTCGCCGCGATCGACAGCGACGCACCCGCGCGCGGCGCCAACGCGGATTCCCTGCTCGGCGCCGCGGAGCGTCTGCCGACCGAACTGCGCGCAATCCTGCGCACCGCGCTCGCCACCGCACGAGAGGATCGCTACGCCTCGGCGTCCGCGCTCGCCGACGACCTCGAGCGCTATCGCCTGCGCCGCCCCCTCAAGGCGATGGCGCCGACGCGCTGGTATCTGGCGCGCACGTTCATCGCGCGCCATCGCTTCGGCCTTGCCGCGACCGGCATCGTCGCCGCAGCGCTCGTCGCCGGTACCGTACTCGCGCTGCATGGTCTTGGCCGCGCGCGCGAATCGGCGCACGTCGCGCAGATCGAAGCGGCGAAGTCGGCGCAGGTCTCGGACTTCGTACGCGGCATCCTCGCCGGCATCGATCCCGATCGCGCCAAGGGCATGGATCGCAGCTTGATGCGCCTCGTACTCGACTCCGCCGCGCAGCGCGCCGACAAGGAACTCGCTTCGCTGCCCGCGGTGCGCGCCGACATCGAGCGCACCATCGCCGACAGTTACGCGTCGATCGGCGAATACGCGCCCGCCGACAAGCACTACGCGGCCGCGATCGAAGCGGCCCACGCGAGCGGCGCAGGCTCGGCCTCGCTCGCGCGCACCACCGCGCGCGCGGCGCAGAACATCGACGACCAAGGGCGCGGCAAGGACGCGGTATCGCTTGCACAGCGGGCGTTTGCGCTGGCTTCCGCGCTGCCCGAGGACGATGCCGACCGCCTCGTTGTCGAGTCCATCCTCGCCGGCATCGAGAGCAGCACCGGAGAACCCGAAGCCGGCCGCGCGCGCTACCAGCGCGTGCTCGCGGCGCAGCGCCGCATCGAAGGCGACGACGGCCGCGACACGCTCAACACGATGAACGGACTCGCCACCGTCGACACCGATCTCGCGCGATTCGACGAAGCGCGTGCGTTGTACGAGGAACTTGTCGCGCGCAACCGCAAGCTCTACGGCGACGAGCATTCGAAAACGCTCGCGGCGGTCAACGGACTCGCCATCGTCGCCGCCGAGCAGAAACGTTTCGCCGACGCGGAAGCGCTGCTCGCGCCGCAGCTGCCGATCTACGAGCGCATCTTCGGCAAGGATCATCCGATGACGCTGCGGCTGGTCAGCAATCTTGGCGGCTTCATCCGCCAGCAGAACCGCAACGAGGAAGCGCGGCCCTACTACGAACGCTCGCTGGCGCTCGCGCAAAAACTGTACGGCGCGGACAATCCGGCGACGGTGATCGCCGAATCCAATCTCTCGCTGCTGCTGCGCGACGCGGGCGATCTGGCGGGCGCGGAAGCGCACGGCCGCGCGTCGGTCGAACATGCAAACGCCGCGTTCGGGAGCAATGCGATGCGCGCGATCATGTCGCGCGAATACGCGACCGTGCTGATCCGCGCGCATCGCTATGCGGAGGCGGAAACGCAGCTCGGTCACGCATGGTCGGTCTTCACGCAAGCCGACGGCTTCGGTGCGAACCATCCGCGCGCGCAGGATGTTGTCGACAGCTACGTCGAGCTGTATCGCGCGTGGCCGAAGCCGGAGCGCCTCGCGCAATGGCAGGCGCGCAAGGCGGCCCCGAAGGAAACATGATGGCGTGCGAGGCGCGTACTCGCGCCCCGCACGCAGGAAACCGCCTCAGCGTTTAGCGTCGCCGAACAGCGCGCGATACGCGAAACCGCCGAGTGCGCCGCCGATGATCGGCGCGACCCAGAACAGCCACAGCTGCGACAGCGCCGCGGTCGAGGCGAAGAACGCCACGCCCGTCGAGCGCGCCGGATTCACCGAGGTGTTCGTGACCGGGATGCTGATGAGGTGGATCAGCGTCAGCGCAAGGCCGATCGAAATGCCCGCGAAACCGGCCGGCGCGTTGCCGTGCGTCGAACCCATGATGACGAACAGGAAGAAGAACGTCAGCACGACTTCGGCGATCAGCGCGGCCTGCATCGAGTAGTGGCCGGGCGACAAATCGCCGTACCCGTTCGACGCGAAACCGCCTGCGGCGAAGTCGGATTTTCCGCTCGCGATCCAGTACAGCACGCCCGCCGCCGCAATCGCGCCGAGCACCTGCGCAATGATGTAAGGCACGAGATCGGAGACGGGAAACCGTCCGCCCGCGACGAGGCCGACCGACACGGCCGGATTGAAATGGCCGCCGGAGATGTGGCCGACCGCGTAGACCATGGTCAGCACGGTCAAGCCAAAGGCGAGCGCGACGCCCGCGAAACCGATGCCGAGCTGCGGGAACGCCGCGGCGAGCACCGCGCTGCCGCAGCCACCGAACACGAGCCAGAACGTGCCGAAGAATTCGGCACCCAAACGTTCGCCTAGCGACATCGCGATCTCTCCCTCGCTGTTGGACAAGCCGCTCCGGCGCATGCCGTGCGGCGCTCCATGCTAACGAGGGAGGATCGTGGCGCGCCACTGCGCCACGATCGTTTACAGAACGCCCTTTGACAGGCCGTCGATCAATGCGCGGCTGGCTGGCCCTGCATCAGCGCCTGGTTTTCCTTGAGCCAAAGCATCGACCCGTGCACGCGCTCATAGCCGCTCGGGTGGTCGTAGAAAAGGATTTCCTCGATCGGGCCGGGATGGATCTTGCGATACGTCGACAGGCGCATCGCCGCCATCGCGAACCCGTGCGGCTCGCGCGCGGCGTTCAGGCCGAACATGTCCGCTTCCGCCTCGGCCTGGCGCGTGATCGAGTTGGTCAGCGGCGTGGCGAGCAGGAAGAACGCCGACAGCACCGCGAGCGCGAGCGGCAGCGCCGCCGTGTCGGTACGGTCGCGCAGGTGCAGGCGCGCGCCCCAGCGCGCGAGCAGCGCGTCGAACACGCGATGCACGACCCAGAAACCGAGCGCGATGACGAGCGTCATGTACACGATCAGGCGCAACGAATGGTTGAGCACGTAGTGGCCCATCTCGTGGCCCATGACGGCCTTGATCTCCGGCAGCGAGGTCTTGTCGAGCAGGTTGTCGTTGAGCGCGACGCGCGTGGTGCCGGCGAATCCGGCGACGTTGGCGCTGATGCGCGTGGTCTGCCGCGATGCGTCGAACTCGACGACGTTGTCGGTCGGGATCTGGTTCGCGCGCGCCAGCGAGAGCACCGCGTCATGCGCCGGGCCGCTGCGCAGCGGCTTGTAGTCGTTGAACAGCGGCGACACATACACCGGCGCGAGCATGGCGGCGAAGATGAGGAACGCGAACGCGCCGCCGCTCGCCCAGATCCACCAGCGCGCGCCGGCGCGGCGCAACGCGGCGTAGAGCAGCGCGATGACGAACGGGCCGACGACCAGCGAAACGGCGAGTCCCTTGAGCTGGTCGCCGAACCAGCCGCCGAAGTCCTGCGTGGCGAGGCCGTATTGGTGCTCGCGGAAGAAATCCGAGTAGATCGACAGCGGCAAGCCGAGCACGAAACCGGCGAGCAGCCAGAGGAACGCGTAGACGACGGTTTGCAGCCACGGCTTGCGCACGACGCGTTCGGACACGTCGCGCATCCAGCGCGACAAGCCGCTCAGCAGCAGGATCGCGCAAACGCCGAGGCCGTAGAGGAAACCCCACAGTTGCAGCCAGTAGCCGCCTTCGAAATACGCGTCCGACTGCGCGCGCTGCTCGGGCGTGAGCAAGTCGAGGTACGCCTGCGTCGCACGGTCGACGTCGAAGTCCGGCCCCGGCTTCGCCGCATCGGGAATCTGCAATCCGGGCGGGAAATCGCGCGAACCGGGCGGCGCCGGATCGGCAAATGCGGCGGCATTGCAGAAAAACAGGGCGAACACGATCGCCAGCACGGCGACGAAGGTTTTCATGACAGGCGCTCCCCGCACGGAAAAGTCCGGCGAGACTCGGCGAGCGGGCGCGCAACGTCAAGTTGCAAGCGTCATGTCGGCGCAAAAAAAAAGACAGCCCGCGAACGGGCTGTCTTTCGATCTGCGCGCGATGGCTGGCGCGTCACTTCTTCGTCTTGTGGATCCGGCCGGCGCGTTCGAGCGTGAAGCCGCCGAAGCTGACGCCGAGGTCGACGCCTTCGCCGGAGCCGGCGAGCGCGAGCGACACCGTGCCCTTGGTCAGCACCTGCGCCGTACCAGACTTGCCGAGCCCGGCGCTGGCATCGCCCTGCGCGTAGGTGCCGAGCACGTCGGCGATCTTGTGCACGTCGCTGAATTTGCCGGTGCCGTTGTCGATGTGCGACTTGCCGACGGTGAGGCCACCGCCCTTGGCGGAAATCTTCACGTTCATCGACTCGCCGTTTTCGCAGTACACGGTGCCGTGGCCTTCGGCGCGCTTGTAGATCGCGGCCCAACCCGTCATCGAAAACTTGAGCTTGCAGTCGAGATTGGCGTCTGAGGCCTGCGCCGGACGCGCCGCGGTCAGCGAGGCGACGGCGAGTGCGGCGGCAAGAGCGGAATACGCGAACATCTTCATGAGCGACCTCCCGTGGGTGAAGTACGGCGCAGTCTCGACCGGCGAACCTGAACGGACGACGACCCGGCCCGCAGCGCCACGAAACGCCACATTCACGCCTCGCACTAGCGGATTTTCGCTACTCAGAACGCGCCCACGCCTGCAGTTCGCGCCAGCATTCGAGCTTGGTCGCGCGTGAAATCGATGCGTTGGCCGGACTCGTCGACGGCATCGCGAGGACGCGCAGCGACCGCGCACGCGAAGCGTCGATGCGCGGTGCGATGCGCCTCTCGAACACCTGCAACGCCTTCGCGCCGTTGAGCGCGATCGCGGCGATCCCGGTCTCGCGCGCGAGCAGGCCCGGAATGTCGTTGGCGACTTCGCTGGCAACGACGATGTCGCTGTCGAGCGAGCCGCGCCGCTCGCAGCGTTCGAGCACGTCCCAGATGCCGATGCCGCGCGCATGCAGACGCGCGATGCGTTCGGCGTAGGGCCACTGCGGCCCGGCGTCGAACAACTCACCCATGAACGGCCAGAACAGGTTCTGCGCGTGGCCGTAGGACTGGCGCAGCTCGATCGAGCGCAGGCTCGGCACCGTGCCGAGGACGAGCACGCGGCAATGCGCGCCGATCTGCGGCGGGAAGCTTTCCACCGTTGCTTTGGCGATCATCCTTGGTCGCGAAGATCAAAAAGCGGCCGACGGTACCTGCGCGATCGTCCCTGATCGCGGAGATCGAAAAGCGGCCATCCATGGCCGCACTGTTCAACAAAGAGCATTACCCAGCCTTCTTCTTCAGCGCATCGAGATCGGCCAGCACCTGCTTGGAGTTTTCCTTCGGATCGACGTCCGCGTAGCGCTTGGCGACCTTGCCCTGCGGGTCGATGAGGAACGTCTCGCGGCGCGCGTACTTCATCGGGCCGCGTTCGGTGTAGACGCCGTAAGCCTTGGCGACGTTCGCGTCGGCATCCGACAGCAGGCGGAACGGCACGTGGTATTTCTCGGCGAACTCGGCGTGCGACTTCACGTCGTCGAGACTGACGCCGAGCACGTCGGCGCCGGCCTTGCGCAGCGCAACGATGTCGTCGCG
>JAKPAN010000075.1 GCA_029779475.1 Pseudomonadota bacterium | reverse complement strand
AGGATTGAATCCTACTCATTCGCCGCCACCTTACGCCCATGCGCTCGACACAGCAGTTCAGCATTACCCTTCCCAACGAAATGGCCGACGTCGTGAAAGCCAAGGTCGAGGCCGGGGAGTACGCGACCGAAAGCGAGGTCATCCGCGACGGCTTGCGCGCCCTGATGGCGCGCGATCGCGCTGTCGATGCCTGGCTGCGTGAGCACGTCGTGCCGGCCGCGAAGGCCCTGGCCGCAGACGGCAGCCGCGCTCTTACGGCGAACCAGGTGCGGGCGAATCTCGCCAAGCGCCGCCGCGCGTCTGCGACGTGACGTACAGCGTTCGGTTCGCGCCCGAGGCGGCCGCGCAGCTCGCCGTCATCGAGGCGTACATCGCGAACGCGGCCAGCTCGCCGGCGATCGCGTCGAACTACGTCGACGCGATCGTCGACTACTGCGAGCGGTTCTCGGTCTTTCCGTTGCGCGGCACGCGCCGCGACGATCTGCTGCCCGGCCTGCGCGTGACGAACTATCGCGGCAGCGCCGTGATCGCGTTCATGGTCGACCTCGACGCCGAAACGGTGTCGATCGTCGGCGTGTTCTACGGCGGCCAGAACTACGAGGCCGCATTCACCGCCGAGCACGAGCAGGACGAGCATTGAGCGTCGCGCCGTTGATCGATGCCTGCGAAGCCCTTGTAACCGCCAAGATTGCGCGGGCGCCGCACATGTCGCCTTCGACCTGGTTACGGCTGGTGTTGCCTTTCGCCGACCCTGCGTACGATTACGCGTCGATGCCAGTTGAGACGATCAGCCCGTTCCAAGTCGTGAGCGGCAATGTGAGGGAACGACGTTTCGACACACCGGCAACCGCCGCGAAGATCATGGCCGAGTCCAATCGGTTGGCGTTGGCCGGCGACCCGCACGCCTCGCCGGAAACACCTCGTTACGCCAAGATCGGGAAGCTTCCCTTGTACTGCGCGCTCGAAGGAAAGAACCGGGTTGCATGTTTTCGGACGGCCAAACGCCCTATGGTCGTCTTCGTTACGCCAACGCATTTCCCCGCGCCGCACGATCTTTTGCTTGAACGAGTCTGGCCCGGAAATTTCTTCGCGCTCCGCAACGGCAACCGTTCATTCCTCATCCCGGAGCCAGAAGCCGTATCTGTCCTCTTGGCGTACGGCGTCGAGTTCGGTCGCCGCCGTTTCGTTTGGAAGGCCTCGCGGACCATGAAGGCCATTCGCTCACGCTTGGCGTCAAGCGAAATGCGACCGTAGTACCGCCGCTAGAACAATGCGAGCTGGCTATCCCGCGTGTTGGGTGCCTCACCGGCCTGGTAGGTTGCATCGCCTTCCGCAAGCGCATCGCCGGCGGTCGCCGGCAGCGGCACCTGATTCCGCGCGAGCCGGCCGCTCCATCCGCCTAGGATATGCGCCGGCGTGTACCACACGTCGCGCACTTCCAACGACAGCGAGTTGCCGACGACGACGACGGCCGGGATGTGGAGCAAAGCGAACTGGATGTAGGCCATGTGCGCCACGCGCTCGTCGACGTCGACCGCTGTGACGTGTAGGTGCTGCTGGTAATTGATCTGCATTTCCATCAATGCGTCGGCGCACGCAATCACCATCGCGCCGCCGCCCACGGCCGGCTCCATGACGGTGATGTGCCCGGCGCGCTCGATCTGCGCTCGCACGGCGCCGGCGTCGCCGAGGATCATTCGCGCCGACAGCTTCGCGACCTCGTAGGGCGTGAAGAACTGGCCGGCGTAGGCGTTGTGGATTTCCAGCTCGGAGAAGACCGCGCCGAGCACGTCGGCCGGGCCGGCCTCGAGCTCGATCGTTAGCGCGCCCAGGACGCGGGAGAACTGGTCGAGTTCTTCGCGGGTGTAGTGCTTGGCCACCGCCAGATAGCGCGCCTCGCGCTCGTCGCGCTTGCGCAGGTCGACCGCGTTGCTCAACGCGATCGCCATGAGCTCCATGCAGTCGCGGAACACGCGATGCCGTTCATGCTTGTACGCGAAACCCTCGAAGATCTTCGCAATCGCCCGCCGCCCGTCGCCCGGCCGGATCTTCTCTTTGGCGTTCGAGCCGCTTC
>JAKPAN010000026.1 GCA_029779475.1 Pseudomonadota bacterium | reverse complement strand
TCGACGACATGCAGCCATTGCGCGCCGGCTTGCGCGTACGCACTTGCGAGCGAGAGCGGATCGGCGTCGAACGCGCGCGACTGTGCGAAATCGCCTTGACGCAGGCGCACGACGCGGCCGTCGCGAAGGTCGATGGCAGGGATGATGATCATGCGAGTGCGAAGAAGTTGGCGAGTGCGCGGTGGCCGGCCGCGGCGGATTTCTCGGGATGGAATTGCATGCCGAACACGTTGTCGCGCGCGACGGCCGCGGCGAAAGGGCCGCCGTGGTCGCTGGTCGCGATCGCCGCGTCGTTCGCGGGCGCGGCATAGCCGTGCACGAAATAGAACCACGCGTCGCCGCCGATACCGTCGAACAGCGCGTGCGGACGCGTCGTCTTGATCGTGTTCCAGCCCATGTGCGGCCAGCGCGGCGCGGCGGGCAGGCGGCGCACTTCTCCCGGCAACACGCCGAGGCATTCGACGTCGCCTTCGCTGGATCGCTCGAACAGCAGTTGCATGCCTAGGCAGATGCCGAGCAGCGGTTGCGTCAGGGTTTCGATCACTCGATCGAGACCGCGCTCGCGCAGCGCCGCCATCGCCTGCGCCGCAGCGCCGACACCGGGCAGGATCACGTGCGTCGCATTGCGGATCGCGTTCGGCGAATCGGCGAGTTGCGCATCGACGCCGATGCGCGCGCAGGCGGCAAGCAGCGAACCGAAGTTCGCGCCGCCGGCTTCGATGATGACGGCGCGCACGTTCAAGCCGCCGCACCCGTTTCCAGCACGCCTTTGCTGCTCGGAATCTGCGTGCCTTCGACGCGGATCGCCTGGCGCAGCGCGCGGCCGACGGCCTTGAAGCAGGCCTCGATCATGTGGTGCGCGTTCTCGCCGGTGACGCGCAGGTGCAGCGTCGCGCCGAGCGCGTCGGCGAGGCTGCGGAAGAAATGCGGCACGAGTTCGCTCGGCAGCGTGCCGACCGTCTCGCGCGGGAACGTGCCATCGAACACGAAATGCGCGCGGCCGGACAGATCGAGCAGGACCTCTGCACGGCTTTCATCCATCGGCAGCGCGAACGCGATGGTTTCGGCGCTCGGTTCGGTGCGTTCGGAGCCGTAGCGCGCGATGCCGCGCCGCTCGCCGAGCGCGCTGCGCAGCGCCTGGCCGAGCGCGAGCGCGCAGTCCTCGACGGTGTGGTGTTCGTCGATGCGCAGGTCGCCGACGCAGCGCAGGTCGAGCGCGAAGCCGCCGTGCACGCCGAGTTGTTCGAGCATGTGGTCGAAGAAGCCGATGCCGGTCGTCGCATGCCCGCGCACCATGCCGTCGAGATCGACGTCGACGACGATGCGCGTTTCTAGCGTCTGCCGCTCGACATGCGCGCGGCGCGGCGCGTCGAGCAGGGCGGCGGCGATGTCGCGCCAAGCCAGGTTCGCGTCGAGGCGGAACCCGCGCAGGCCCATGTTGGCCGCGAGGTCGAGGTCGGTGTCGCGGTCGCCGATCACCGCACTGCGCGCGCGGTCGAGCGCGCCATCGGCGAGCCAGTGGCGAACGAGTCCGACGCCCGGTTTGCGCGTCGGCAGATGCTCGTGCGCGAAGCTGCGGTCGATGAGGATTTCTCGGAACGCGATGCCTTCTCCGGCGAGGATGTCGAGCAGCAATCGTTGCGGCCCGATGAAGGTGTCTTCCGGGAAGCTCGCCGTGCCGAGACCGTCCTGGTTGCTGACCATGACGAGTTCGTAGCCGGCATCGACGAGCCGGCGCAGCGCGCTGATCGCGCCGGGTACGAGGCGGAACTTTTCGTAGGCGTCGATCTGTTCGTCGGCAGGCTCGACGATGAGCGTGCCGTCGCGATCGACGAAGAGGATTTTCGGCGCGCTCATCGCGTGCTCCCGGTGAGCGCGGCGATCACCGCGTCGTTCTGTTCGGGCAGGCCGATGCTGATGCGCAGGCAGTGGGCGAGTCCCGGCTGCGCGGAGAAGTCGCGCACGAGGATACCGCTGTCGAGCAGGCGCGAAAACGCGGCGCGCGCGTCGTCGAAGCGCACGAGCAGGAAATTGCCCGACGACGGCCAGACGCGATCCACGCAGTCCAGCGCGATGAGTGACTCGCGCAGGCGCTCGCGTTCGCGCACGAGCGTGGCGATGCGCTCGCGCGTGCGGGCGAGCGCATCGTCGTCGAGCGCGGCGAGCGCCGCGCGCGTACTGGGCACTGGCAGCGGATACGGCGGCGCGATGCGCGCGACGAGGTCGACGACGTCCTCGCGCGCGATGAGCGCGCCGACGCGCGCGCCCGCGAGGCCATGCGCTTTCGACAACGTGCGCAGCACGGCGAGGTTCGCGTGGTGGTCGATGAGCGCGGTCGCGCTCGGCGCGTCTGCGAATTCGATGTAGGCCTCGTCGACGGCGAGCAGTGCGCGGCCGGCGAGCGCGGTCGCAAGCGCATCGAGTTGCGCGTGGTAGAGCGTGCCGGTCGGATTGTTCGGCGAGCAGGCGAAGACGAGCTTGGTGTCGTCGTCGACGAGTGCGAGCAGCGCGTCGGTATCGAGCGCGAAATCGTTCTGCGCATCAAGCGGGAACGCGCGGAACTGCGCGCCTTGCACGGTCGCGCCGATGCGGTACATGCCGAATGTAGGCGCAAGCGCGACGACGTTGTCGCGGCCGGCCACGCAGAACGCGCGCAGCAGCAGGTCGATCGCTTCGTCGCTGCCGCGGCCGATCCAGACGCGCTGCGGCGTCGTTGCGTAGAGCGACGCAAGGCGTTCGCGCAGCAAGTCCGGTTGCGGTTCGGGATAGCGGTTGATCGCTTGCGCTTGCGCACCGTCGCCATCCCACGGCGATTCGTTGGCGTCGAGGCGGATGCGCGCGTCGACACCGCTGCGCCGCGCGGAGGCGTAGGGCTTGAGCGCAACGAGTTCGGCGCGCGCGCGGGCGAGCATGCTCATCGCGCACGCTCCTGCGCGGCGAGGCGCAGGTCGACGGAGCGCGCGTGCGCTTCGAGCCCTTCGGCGCGGGCGAGCAGCGCCGCGTCGGGACCGATCGCGCGCAGGCCGCTTTCGTCGAGCTCCTGCACGTAGACGCGGCGCACGAAGCTGTCGACGCCGACGCCGCCGAATGCGCGCGCGAAGCCGAGCGTCGGCAGCACGTGATTCGGGCCCGCGCAATAGTCGCCTACGCTTTCCGGCGACCATGGGCCGAGGAAGATGCTGCCTGCATTCGACAGTTTCGGCAGCAGCGCACGCGGTTCGCGCACGTTGACGATGAGATGTTCGGGCGCATAACGCTCG
This sequence comes from Pseudomonadota bacterium, assembly GCA_029779475.1. Classification (GTDB taxonomy): domain Bacteria; phylum Pseudomonadota; class Gammaproteobacteria; order Xanthomonadales; family Rhodanobacteraceae; genus Dokdonella_A. Next base: position 2,470 of record JAKPAN010000026.1, on the reverse strand, counting down.
GAGACTTCGACGGCTGCGTCGGGATCGGCGACGCGGATCAGCCGCGCATGCGCGAGCGATTCGCGTGCAATCGCCGCGCGCGGCAACGTCGCGAGCTGCGACGACAGCGCTTCGGCGACGGCGCCAAGCAACGCGTCGTTGTCGCTGACGAGCACGACTTGCGAGTCGGCGCCGTGCTCGGCCTGCGCGAGCAGGTCTGCGGCGACGAAGTCCGGATCGGCGCTGGCGTCGGCGATGACGAGCACTTCCGACGGGCCGGCGGGCAGGTCGATCGCGGCTCCTTGCGCGTCGGCGGCGACTTCGAGCTTGGCCGCGGTGACCCAGGCGTTGCCGGGGCCGAAGATTTTCGCGCAGCGCGGCACCGATTCCGTACCGTAGGCGAGCGCGGCGATCGCCTGCGCGCCGCCGAGCTTGAGCACGCGCGTGACCCCGCACAATTGCGCGGCGACGAGCACGGCCGGATCGGCGCTGCCGTCCTTGCGGGGCGGCGTCGCCAGCACGACTTCGCCGCAACCGGCGACGCGTGCGGGCACGGCGAGCATCCACACGGTCGACGGCAGCGGCGCGCTGCCTGCCGGTGCGTAGAGGCCGACGCGGTCGATCGGCCGGATCAGTTGTTCGCAGCGCACGCCAGGTGCGGTGTCGCAACGCATGTCCGCGGATTTCTGCGCGATGTGGAACGCCTCGACGCGCTCGATCGCGCGTCGCATCGCGTCGCGGATCGTTGCGGGCACGTTCGACCATGCCGTGGCGAATTCGTCGGCGCCGACGTCGAAGCGGTCGATCGCACAGCCGTCGAAACGCGCGCTGTATTCGCGCAGCGCCGCGTCGCCGCGTGCGCGCACGTCGGCGATGATCGCGCGCACGGTGGTGGTGCGCTTTGCGTCCGCGAGCGGCGCGGGACGCGCGAGTACGGCGTCGCGCTCGCGTTCGTCGAGCGTGCGCCAATCGATGATCGCCGGTTGGAACGGCAGAGCGGGAACGGCGTTCATGCCAGCATGCGCTCCACGTTGAGTACCATGAGTCCGCGCGCGCCGAGGCGCTTGAGTTCCTCGAGGTGTTGCCAGTCGAGCTTGGCGTCGCATAGCGCCTGCACCGCGATGTCGTCGGGGCGGCCGTCGAGTCCGAGCACGCTCGGTTCCTCGCGCGCGGGCAGCAGGCGCGTGATCGCGGCGAGCGCGCTGCGCGGTGCCTGCAGCATGAGCAGGCGCACGCCATCGCCCGACAGCGCGGCACCGATACGCGCGCAGAAGCGTTCGATGAGTGCGGTCGCCGCCGCGCCTTGCGTGCGCGGGCTGGCAACGAGGACGGCTTCGCTGCGCAGCACGGTGTCGAGTTCGTGCAACTGGTTCGCGGCGAGCGTGGCGCCGCTGGAGACGAGGTCGCAGATCGCGTGCGCCTTGCCCAGCCGGGGCGCGATTTCGACGGAGCCATTGAGCACGACGACGTCCGCCTCGATGCCCTGTTCGCGCAGCCAGCGTGCGGTGAGTTCGGGATACGAGGTCGCGATGCGCAGGCCGGCGAGATCGGCGATCTTGTCGATCGGACCGCCGTCGGGCACCGCGAGCGCGAGTCGGCATTGGCCGAAACCGAGCGCACGCAATTCCGCCGGGAACGGCGTGTCGCCCGCGGCCAGGCGTTGTTCGTCGAGCACGTTGCGGCCGACGATGCCGAGTTCGCAGCTGCCTTCGACGAGCAGGCCGGGGATGTCGTCGTCGCGCACAAGCAGCACGTCGACGGGCATGTTCTCGCCGTAGAGGAACAGTTTGTCGCGGCTCTCGCGGAAGGCGAGTCCGGCTCGGCGCAGCAGGCCGAGCGAGTCCTGCGACAGGCGTCCGGATTTCTGCACGGCGATGCGCAGGCGTTCGCGCGTCTCGTTCATCGCGATGCTCCCGCGCGCGACTTGCGTGCCGGCTTGCTGCGCGACGCGGCGACCGCGTAGCCGCCAGCACCTTGTTCGAGGCAGCGCGCGACGCGGCCGATCGTGGTGATGCTGACCGCGGTCGCGTCGTGGATCTGCCAGTACGGCTCACCGGCGAGCAGGTGCGGCACGACGCTCCAGCGGTCGCGCATCGACTCGCGTTCGGCCGGCGTGCACAAGTCGTCGAGGAAGGCCTGCATCTCCTCGACGCTGCGCAGCGCGAGCAGGGCCTCGCACAGCGAGCGTTCCGCGCGGCGGGCGTCGACTTCGGGTTCGATCTGGCGGCGTTTCATTGGAATAATGTATTAACGCGTTAGTACATTGGCTGGCGATTCTAGGCGTTTGTCACCTGGGTTTGCAAGCGGGGCGGAGGATGCGTGGAAGGGACGCCATGCGCGATGCGATGTCGTCCGGGCGCCGCGCCGCGGAGGCGGACGCATCGTGGAAGGTCGGATCGGCCGCGCCGGAAGCAGAGAGGGGCGCGGCCGATCCGGGGTCGACGGGCGGGAGTCAGCGCGCGCCGTCGAAACCGTTGACGAAGATCTTGTC
>JAKPAN010000014.1 GCA_029779475.1 Pseudomonadota bacterium | reverse complement strand
GCGAGGCGGACGCGGTTGTCGAAGCTGCCGCCATAGGCGTCGTCGCGACGGTTCGAGAGCGGCGACAGGAATTCGTGGAGCAGGTAGCCGTGCGCGCCGTGCACTTCCGCGACGTCGAAGCCTGCGGCCAGTGCGCGCTTCGCGGTGGCGCGCCAGTCCTCGCGGAGCTTTGCGATGTCGTCGAGCGTCAGCGCGTGCGGTTCGAGCCAGCCGGCGTCCAGCGGGATCGCGCTCGGTGCGGCGACCGGCCACACGACTTCGCCGCGCGCGCGGTCTGTGTCGTCGAGCGGACCGTTGCCGTGCCACGGACGCTGCATCGACGCCTTGCGTCCGGCGTGGCCGATCTGGATCGCGGCGGCGGCGCCCTGCGACTTCATGAACCGGACGACGCGTGCGAGCGGTTCGATCTGCTCGTCGGACCAGAGCCCGAGGTCACCGTGCGTGATCCGGCCGTCGCGCGCGACGGCGACGACTTCCGTGAACACCATGCCGGCACCGCCGGACGCGAGCTTGCCGAGGTGCACGAGGTGCCAGTCGTTGGCGATGCCTTCGTGCGCCGTGTACGTGCACATGGGCGAGATCACGAGGCGGTTCTTCAGCGTGAGGCCGCGCAGTTGCAGCGGCGTGAACAGGAGCGGTGTGGTCATGGTGTGTCGGAGGTCGGAGGAGAGGATGCCCGGGTGCCGGGCGTTGATCGTCGCGCGCTGTCGCGCGTGTTCAGTTCTTCGGCCGGGTGTGGACGTGATGGTGATGGTGGCCGTCGTTGCGCATGTACTCGACGGGCACGAGATTGAGTCGTCCGTGCCTGACCTGCGGCTCGGCCACGAGCGCGTTCGCGAACGCCTGCACCTCGTTCGTCGGGCCGCGCAGCATCACGGTCTCGAGGCAGTTGTCGTGATCGAGGTGCACGTGCATCGACGACAGCACGAGGTCGTGGTGCTGGTGCTGCAGATCGGTGAGTCGCTCGGCGAGATCGCGGGCGTGGTGGTCGTACACGTACGACCGTGCGCCGACGCAGAACGGGGCTTCCTCGCGCTCGACGGATTCCGCGCTCAACAGGCTGCGCAGGA
>JAKPAN010000317.1 GCA_029779475.1 Pseudomonadota bacterium | reverse complement strand
AGCCACGTCGTTGCACCGGTAGCTTTCAGCGCGGCGACGACATCGTCGCTGACGCGCTGCGGATCGGCGACGGGAATGCGTGTATGCAAACGGATGATACGGACATGCTCTATTGCAGCGAGTTCGCCGATGACTTCGCGCAAGCGGCGCGCCGACAGCATCAGCGGATCGCCGCCCGTTAAAATCACTTCCCAGATTTCAGGATGCGCGCGGATGTAGTTGAGAGCACCTGTATAGGCTTGCGGCGACAGCGCATTGTCCTTGCCCGGCCCCACCATCTCGCGGCGGAAGCAGAACCGGCAATAGACGGCGCAGACATGCACAAGTTTCAGCAGCACGCGGTCGGGATAGCGATGCACGATGCCTTCGACCGGCGAATGCGCGTGATCGCCGATCGGATCGGCGCGCTCCTGCACGGTCGCAGCCAATTCCTCGGCACGCGGAACGTATTGCCGCGCAATCGGATCGTTGGGATCGGATCGGTCGATCAGATCAGCCACATCGGGAGTAATCGCAATCGCGTAGCGCGCAGCCACGCGCTCAAGATCGCCGAGCGCGCTCGCCGGTGCAAGCCCTTCGGCGACGAGAGCTTGAGCGTCGCGCAATGTCGCCGCTGGTTTCGCGCACACGATCAGACCTCCGCTGCAGGCGGCGTCCACACCACCTGATCGACGCGCATCGCACCGGCCGCCAGCATCACCAGCCGGTCGAAGCCGAGCGCAACACCGCTCGCCGCCGGCATCGCGGCCACGGCCGCGAGAAAATCCTGATCGATCGGATAGCGCTCACCATAGCGGCGCTGCTTCTCGTCCATCGATTCCGCGAAACGCCGCGCCTGTTCTGCCGCGTCGGTCAGTTCGCCGAAACCGTTGGCGAGTTCGACACCGCAAGCATAGACCTCGAAGCGCTCGGCGACGCGCGGGTCGCCGGGATGCGGCCGCGCCAGCGCCGCTTCCGGCGAGGGATATTCAGACAGCACCGTCAGCCGCGCCTGCCCGAGCCGAGGCTCAATGCACTCCACCAGCACTTTGCTGAAAAT
>JAKPAN010000296.1 GCA_029779475.1 Pseudomonadota bacterium | reverse complement strand
CTCGGCGTCGACGAGGTTCGCGTCCGCGCCGAAGGCCGCGGCGGTGACGCGGCCGGCGAAGGCATCGTCCGGCCAGTCCGCATCGCGCGCGCCGCTCAGGCACGGCACGTAGCGGAAGTTCGCATGACGCTGCGCGAGCGCTTGCAGGGTCGTGTGCAGGTACAGCCCGCGCGCTTCGCGCGTGCCGTGGTAGAGGACGATCGGCGCGTCGTGGTTCCGGGCGAGCGCGTCGCGCGCGACGGCGACCATCGCGCCCGCGCCTGAGCCCGTGGCGAGCAGGACCAGCGGGCGCCCGCGCATCGCCGCGTCGTAATGGCAGTCGCCTTGCGGTACGAACAGGTTGAGTTTGTCGCCGATGGCCGCTTCATCGCACAACCACGGGCTCATCGCGCCGCCGGCGACGCGGCGCACGTGGACATGGAAGAAGAAGTCGTCCGCCGGCAGGCTGGCGATCGAGTAGGCGCGCGCCAAGCCGTCCGCGCGCGCGATCTGCACGTGCTGGCCGCCTGCGTAAGACAGATCCTTGAGCGGTGCCAGTCCGATCTCGAACACGCCATCGCCGAGTTCGCGCCGCGACAAGATCTCGGCCGGCGTGGTCAGTTTATTCAAGTCCGGCGGTGCCAGTTTCACTTCGCCGTGCGCCCGCGCCACGCAAGGCAGGATGTGCCCACTGTCGAGGATCGCCGCATCGATCGGCTTGTCGTGTGTGACTTGGCCTTGCTCCAGACGCAGTACGCACGTATGGCACGAACCCTTGCCGCAGGAATGCGCGACCTGGGCGCCCTGGCGCAACAGCGCGTCGAGAATCACCTCGCCATCGGCGATGACATGATCCTCATCGTGATAGCGAACGACCGCCGCCTTTGTTTCCGACATCCCGACATCCCCCGATCGTCCACGAGAACGCGTGAAGTGCACGCGCAAACGACAATGATCGTTCCATTTGCGGGAATGGACTGTCGAAATTTGTTTCGACGCGCATGATTGCGCGCTCCGTCACTCCGGTTCCTGCGCGGCTGCATCGATCGCGGGCGCGCGGCAATTGCCCGTCCGCGCCGATTCACGACCCCGCCGAGGTCAGCGCGGCGCGAGCGCGTCTTCGACGATGCCCTGCGTCAGCACGGCCGGAAGCACGTGGCCGGGGCCGGTTTCTCCGGCTCGGAACACGACGTAGAGCGGCACGCCGACTGCGCGGTAATCCTTGAGGAACGCGCTGATCGCCGGGTCGGCATTTGTCCAGTCGCCCGTCATGAGCACGGCATTGCTGCGCTTGAGCAAGTCGCGGAACGCGTCGGTGTGCAGCACGGCGCGCTCGTTGACCTTGCAGGTCACGCACCAGTCCGCACTCATGTCGACGAACACGCTGCGGCCTTCCGCGCGCAGGCCAGCGAGACGTTCGGACGAATAGGGCACCGCGTCGGCGATGGCGCTCGCCTGCGTGCTCGCGGGCGCGAGTTGCGCGATGCGTGCGAGCGGCACGAACGAGGCGAGCACGACCAGCGCCGCGAACACGCGCGGTAGCATGCCGCGATAACGGCTGCGCTCCCACCACCACAATCCGAGTGCGAGCACGACCGCGCCGGCGAGCACGTAGCCGATCGCGTCGATGCCGCGCTGGTTGCCGAGCACCCACGCCAGCCACGCCGCGGTCAAGTACATCGGGAAGGCGAGGAACTGCTTGAACGTTTCCATCCACGCGCCCGGTTTCGGCAAGCGCCGCGCGAGCGCGGGCACGTAGCCGATGAGCAGGAACGGCAGCGCGAGGCCGAGGCCGAGCGCAAGGAACACGAGCAGGCCAACCCACGCCGACGCCGCGAATGCATACGCGAGCGCAGAACCCATGAACGGCGTCGTGCACGGGCTGGCGACGACGACCGCGAGCACGCCGGTGAAGAAATCGCCCGCTGCACCCTGGCGACTGGCGAGTCCGCTGCCGACGCCGGCGAGTCCGGCGCCGAGGTTGAACACGCCCGACAGCGACAAGCCGATCGCGAACAGCACGTAGACGAGCACGGCGACGAACAGCGGCTGCTGCAACTGGAAGCCCCAGCCGAGCGCATGCCCCGCCGCGCGCAGGCCGATCACGGCGAGGCCGACCGCAGCGAACGCGACGAGCACGCCGGCGGTGTAGACGAGCGCGTGGCGGCGCGCGGTTTGCACACTTTCGCCGCTTTGCGCGAGGCCGAGCGCCTTGAGCGACAACACCGGCAGTACGCAGGGCATGAGGTTGAGGATGACGCCGCCGAGCAGCGCGAACAGCAGCACGACGAGCAGGTTCGGCGTTTTGGTCGCGGGCGCGGCCGTGCGCAGCGCGTTGTCGGCGGATGCGTCCGCGTTCGCCGCGGCGCCAGTCTCGCTTGCGCTGACTGCGGGCGCGGGAACGAACGAGGCCTTCGCCGCAGCGAGTTCCGCATCGCTCGCAGCCGGAAGGTCGATGGCGACGTCCTTCTGCATGACGGGATAGCAGATGCCATCGTCCTGGCAGCCCTGGTATTCGGCATGCAGCGTGACCGCTTGCGCGGCACCGCTGTCGCGCGCGAGGTCGATCGGCAGTTCGACCTGGTCGAAGTAGACGACCACCGTGCCGAAGTGTTCGTCCTTGTGATCGATGCCTTTCGGCCATTGCGGCGCGCCAAGCTTGATGCCGCTGCCATTCGCGAGCGTGACCGTGCTCTTGTCGCGATACAGGTAGTAGCCCTTGGGCATCGTCCAGCGCGCAAGCACGCGCGTCGGACTCAGCGCGATCGCTTCGAACACGAACGCCTGTTCGGCGGGCAGCGGCGTGCGGTCTTGCGCGCCCGTGGTGGCTGCGCCGCCGCCGAGCTTGATGAGTGGCGACGCGCCTGCCGACAGCGGCGCGGCATCGCCCGTGGCAGTCGCGGGCAAGTCGAGCACGAGCGCCGTCGGATGCGGCGGATAGCAGATCTTCGGATCGACCTCGTGGCAACCCTGCACGGTCAGCGTGACGGTTGCTCCGTTCGCGGCCTGCGCGAGCGTGTAGGGCAGCGTCGCGTCGACACTGTCGTGGTAGATCTCGACGTCGCCCTGGAATTCGTCGTGCTTGCGGATGCCGTTCGGCAGTTCGGGCGCGCCGAGCGCGAGACCCGGTTGCGACGTCTTCGCCTTGATGCGTTCGCGGTAGAGGTAATAGTCCTTGGCGATGTCGACGTGCAGCGCGATCTTGCCCGGTTCGGCGAGGCTCGCCTTGACCTTGAACGCCTGCTCGACGGGCAGGAGATCGTCCTGCGATTGCGCGGACGCGAGGCCGCAAAGGACGAGGGAAACGGCGAGACCCGCCAACCACTTGCGCATGGAAAAACACTCCGGAAATCGACGCGGTACGTCGTCAAGACCGCGCTTTGACCGCATAGCTTGCACGATGTTCACGCTTCGCGCGTCTGCGCGGCGAGCCACGCGAGGTAATCGGCGCTGCCGTCGGCGGCATCAAACGCGAGCAGTTCGGGTATTTCGTAGGGATGCAGCTCGCGCACGCGCGCGGCGAGTACGGGCCAGCGCTCGCGCGAGGTCTTGATGAGCAGAAGCTGTTCGTCGTCCTGGCGGACTTCGCCTTGCCAGCGGTAGACCGAGACGAGGCCCGGCACGATCTGCACGCAGGCGGCGAGGCGTTCGTCGACGAGCGCATGCGCGATGCGCTGCGCGCTCGCGGCGTCGGGGCAGGTGCAGTGGACGAGCAGGGCGGCCATGCGAGCCATCGCGGACGAAGGAAGTCCGCGATGGTCGCATACCGCGGGCGTGCGGTCAGGGCGTGGCGTCGAAGCCGTTCTCGAAGATCGTGTCGTTCGGCTGCGCAAGTTCGCAGGTCGCCGGCTCGCTCGACTCGAACAGCGCGCGCGTCGCCCATTCCGGATGGTCGACGAACGGGTTGCGGTTGCCCTGGAAGCCTTGGACCGCGTCGTTGCGTGCAACTTCATCGGCATCCGGCGGATCCTGCAGGTTCCACGCGAGCAGGTCGGTCAGCAAACCCATGTACGCCTTCGCCGCGGTGTTGGGCGTGATGACGATCAAGCTGCGGTCGTCGGTGAGTTCGAGATCGGGAATGACGCCGTCGTGCGCGGTTTCGCTGGCGATGCCCTCGTAGCGGATCGCCATGTAGAACAGCGTGCGCGCCATGTCGCCCTTCAGGTGGTCCCACACTTCGAACGAACCGGCGTTGCCGTCCGGGGACTTGACCCAATTGGAGTTGCCGCGCGGGCCACTGCCGCCCTCGCCGCCGTTGGCGTCGGTGCCCAGTGCCGTGCAGCCGCTGGTGCAATTGGCGAAGGGCTTGTTGCCGCGCTGGCCGTTCCAGTCGGCTGCCGACAAATGCAGCATGTGCAGATCATTGTGCGCGGCCAACTGGTCGTTCTGCGCGGCATTGCCGGTGTTGAAGCCGAGCGAGCGCGGCCAGACGTGCTCGCGGTTGTAGTGGGCGCCGTCGGACGCGCCGGAGCGATCCGTGATCTTCCTGTAACAGCGGTTGCGATAGACGTCGAGGATGTAATCCCGGGAGCTGGCCTCGCCTGCGGCGCAGACGTTGAGCGGCGCCTCATCGACGATTTCGAGGTTGACCCATTCGTAGGGGTATTTGGTGTGGCCCTTGATCGTCTGGTGCAGCGAGCAGCGCAGTTGTTCCGGGCTGCTCGTGTTGACGTGGTCGTAGTAGCCCGACGTCGTGCCCGAGGCGACGGTGAACGTGATCGTGGTGTCGGCCGTCAGCGCGATGTTGTCCGCGTCGCGCACGCCGCTCGCGGTGATCGTGAACACGCAGGTTCCGCCCGCGGGCAGCGTGGTGAACGGCGTCAGCGTGCGCGTCGCGCCGCTGCCGGTTTGGTCGAGCTGGATCGAGGTCGAATTGCACGACAGCGCGAACGCGTTCGTCGTCGTCACCGCTTCGCTGAAGGTGACGCGGATATCGCTGCCGATCGCGACGTTGCTGGCGCCGTTGGCCGGCACGGTGCCGGTGACGCTCGGCGGCTGCGTGGCCGGGTCGACGGTCGTGAACTGCACGGTGTAGTCGGCGGCGAGATGGTCGGGCGTCCCGTCGCGGTCGGTAATGTCGGCGGCGACGATCGTCCAGGTGCAGCTTTCGTTCGCGGCGAAGGCGGTCGACGGCGTCAGGGTGAACGTGCTCGGGCCGCCGCTGACCGTGGCCATGTGCGAGCCGGAATTCGAACACTGGATCGCGTACCACGCACCAGTCGTGTCGACCGGCTCGCTGAAGGTGATCGCGAGCATTGCGGCGAGCGCGACGTTGGCCGCGTTCGACGCCGGCGTGGTCGAGGTGACGGTCGGCGGCACATCGACCGGCGGCGTGCCGTCGACGGCGAAGCTGGCGTCGTCGATGGCGAGGCCGTCGTCGGAACTGGGGACGTCGAGATCGGTCCAGCGCACCCAGATCGTCGCCGACGGCGCGAGGCTCAGGCCGGTGATCGACGCGGAAATCGCGGTGCGGTTCGAGCTCGCGTTGCCGTTCAGCGGGCCGGCCGCTGCGGCGGTGTTGGGCGAGTTGAAATCGAGCGCGTTGACGTCGACCCACGTCGCCGCCGTGTCGCCCACCGACGTCGCGTTGAGGCTGTACTGGAAGTCGAGGCGGTCGGTGCTCGTGCTCGCGCCGCGGCGCCATTGCTCGCCGGTGTAGGCGACGTCGACGTGGCTCAGCGTGTTGCCCGTGTCGTTGCGCAGGCGCGCGCCGAGGACCGTCGAGACGCTGCTCGAACGCAGCGTGCCGAGCGCGCGGTCGCTGCTGCCGGTCGTGCCGAAGCTGTACGTGTCGCCCTGGTTCGCGGTGCCGTCGCCCGCGGTGTAGGTCGTGTTGGCGTTCGTGCCGGTTTCGGCGAAGAACCAGCCGCTCGGCAGCGCCGTACCGGTGCCGCTCGCGGCGAGACTGTCGAAGGTCTGCACGGCGGGCGCGCCGCCGACGAGGGAAACGTCCTGTGCGAAGGCGCTGGGCGCAACGAAAGCGAAAAGCGTAGCCAGCGCGGCACGCGCCGCGGTTTGTCGAATCTGCATGGAAACCCCAGGTGAAGAAGTCCGCGGACCGGCGGACGCATGGGCAAAGCATAGCGTGGCACCCAAGACAGGCTTGTTGCAGCGCGCAAGCGTTGTCCATCAAAAAGCGGGATCGCCCTTGAACCCGAGCCGGGGCGCCTCTACCTGCTGTTCACGCCGCAGCGGCTTCCGTCAGGGAAGAGGCTCCGCTAAAATTTGGCACTCAGCATTGCCAAGTGCTAACAAATTTACAAACCCACTTTCAAATCAATCAGTTGACGGAGGCACCCATGAAGCTTCGCCCGTTGCACGACCGCGTCATCATCAAGCGTCTTGAAGCCGAAACGAAGTCGGCCGGTGGCATCGTGATCCCCGACGCCGCTGCCGAAAAGCCGATCAAGGGCGAAGTCGTCGCCGCCGGCACCGGCAAGATCCAGGAAGACGGCAAGGTCCGCCCGATGGCGGTCAAGGTCGGCGACATCGTCCTGTTCGGCAAGTACAGCGGCACCGAGGTCAAGGTCGACGGCCAGGAACTGCTGGTCATGCGCGAAGAAGACCTCATCGCCGTCGTCGAGAAATAAGTCGCCGTCGAGAAGCAGGCAGGCGCCTCGCGCCGCACTTCGCGAACCCATCCATATCCATTCCAAGGACTCATTCCAATGGCAGCCAAAGACATCCGTTTCGGTGAAGACGCGCGCGCCCGCATCCTGCGCGGCGTGAACACCCTCGCCAATGCCGTGAAGGCAACCCTCGGCCCGAAAGGCCGCAACGTCGTGCTCCAGAAGAGCTTCGGCGCCCCGACGATCACCAAGGACGGCGTGTCCGTCGCCAAGGAGATCGAACTGGCCGACGCGTTCGAGAACATGGGCGCGCAGATGGTCAAGGAAGTCGCTTCCAAGACTTCCGACGTCGCCGGTGACGGCACCACCACCGCGACCGTGCTCGCCCAGGCGCTGATCCGCGAAGGCCTCAAGGCCGTCGCCGCCGGCATGAACCCGATGGATCTCAAGCGCGGCATCGACAAGGCCGTCGTCGCGGCGACCGAAGAGCTGAAGAAGCTCAGCAAGCCGTCGGCCGACAGCAAGTCGATCGCGCAGGTCGGCACGATCTCCGCCAACGGCGACGAACTGATCGGCAAGCTCATCGCCGAAGCGATGGACAAGGTCGGCAAGGAAGGCGTGATCACCGTCGAGGAAGGTTCGGGTCTGGACAACCAGCTCGACGTCGTCGAGGGCATGCAGTTCGACCGCGGCTACCTCTCGCCGTACTTCATCAACAACCAGCAGAGCCAGCAGGTCGAGCTGGACGATCCGTACATCCTCCTGCACGACAAGAAGGTCTCGAACGTCCGCGAACTCCTGCCCGTGCTCGAAGGCGTCGCCAAGGCCGGCAAGCCGCTGCTCATCGTCGCCGAGGAAGTCGAAGGCGAAGCGCTGGCGACCCTCGTCGTCAACACGATCCGCGGCATCGTCAAGGTCGCCGCCGTGAAGGCGCCGGGCTTCGGCGACCGCCGCAAGGCGATGCTCGAAGACATGGCCATCCTCACCGGCGGCCAGGTCATTTCCGAAGAAGTCGGCCTGCAGCTCGAAAAGGCGACGCTCAAGGATCTCGGCCGCGCGAAGAAGGTCGTCATCACCAAGGAAAACACGACGATCATCGACGGCGCCGGCGAAGCGGCGAACATCCAGTCGCGCATCAAGCAGATCAAGGCGCAGATCGAAGAAACCTCTTCGGACTACGACCGCGAGAAGCTGCAGGAACGCGTGGCGAAGCTCGCCGGTGGCGTGGCCGTCATCAAGGTCGGCGCCGCGACGGAAGTCGAGATGAAAGAAAAGAAGGCGCGCGTCGAAGACGCCCTGCACGCGACGCGTGCGGCCGTCGAAGAAGGCGTGGTCCCGGGCGGCGGCGTTGCGCTGATCCGCGCGCTGGGCGGCCTCGCCAAGCTCAAGGGCGACAACGAAGACCAGAACCACGGCATCCAGATCGCCAAGCGTTCAATGGAAGCGCCGCTGCGCGAAATCGTGACGAACGCCGGTGAAGAAGCCTCCGTGATCCTCAACAAGGTCGCCGACGGCAAGGGCAACTTCGGCTACAACGCCGCGACGGGCGAGTACGGCGACATGGTCGAACTCGGCATTCTCGACCCGACCAAGGTCACGCGCACCGCGCTGCAGAACGCCGCATCGATCGCCGGCCTCGTCATCACGACGGAAGCCATGGTCGCCGAAGCGCCGAAGAAGGAAGAAGCCCACAGCCACGGCCCGGCCGGCGGTGGCATGGGTGGCATGGGCGGGATGGATTTCTGATCCACGCGCCACCGTGCTTTACCTGTTCGACGAAAAACCCCGCTTCGGCGGGGTTTTTCTTTTCCGGCTCGCGCTCGGTCAGTCATGCCGACATACTTCGGCCTTCTACGTCGCGAGTTCGGAGTGGGGCAGGTCATGCAGGTCAGGGAAAGCACCATCGAGCAGGAGCTGATCGAAAAGCTGGGCAACCTCAAGTACACGCTGCGGCGCGATGTCTATGACCGCGCCACGCTCGAACGCAATTTCCGCGAGAAATTCGAAGCGCTCAACCGCGTCACGCTGACCGACGCCGAGTTTCAGCGCCTGCTTGAGGAAATCGTCACGTCCGACGTGTTCAAGGCCGCGCACATGCTGCGCCATCGCAACGCCTTCACGCGCGACGACGGCACGCCGCTGAACTACACGCTGGTCAACATCAACGACTGGTGCAAGAACACCTTCGAAGTCGCCAGTCAGTTCCGCATCAACACCGACTACAGCCATCACCGTTACGACGTGCTGTTGCTGATCAATGGCGTGCCTGCCGTGCAGATCGAGCTGAAAACGCTGGGCATCAACCCGCGCCGGGCCATCGAGCAGATCGTCGAATACAAGAACGACGCCGGCAACGGTTACGCGCGCACATTGCTGTGCTTCATCCAGTTGTTCATCGTCAGCAATCGCGACGCCACGTACTACTTTGCCAACAACAACACGCGCCATTTCGCCTTCAATGCGGACGAGCGCTTCCTGCCGATCTACCAGTACGCCGCGCCGGACAACAGCAAGATCAGCGGCCTCGATGCCTTTGCCGATGCCTTTCTGCCCAAATGCACGCTGGGACAGATGATCAGCCGCTACATGGTGTTGGTGGCCAGCGAGCAGAAGCTGTTGATGATGCGGCCGTACCAGATCTACGCGGTCAAGAACATCGTCGAGTGCATCGAGAAGAATCTCGGCAATGGCTATATCTGGCACACCACCGGCAGCGGCAAGACGCTCACAAGCTTCAAGGCATCCACGCTGCTCAAGGCCAATCCGGCCATCGAGAAATGCCTGTTCGTCGTGGACCGCAAGGACCTCGATCGCCAGACCCGCGAGGAGTTCAACCGCTTCCAGGAAGGCTGCGTCGAGGAAAACACCAACACCGAATCGCTGGTGCGCCGGCTCACCTCGGACGACGCCGCCGACAAGGTGATCGTCACCACCATCCAGAAGCTCGGCCGCGCGCTCGACCCTTCGCGGTCCGACTACCGCCAACGCCTCGAAGCTCTGCGCGACAAGCGCATCGTCTTCATCTTCGACGAATGCCACCGCTCGCAGTTCGGCGACAACCATCAGGCCATCAAGGATTTCTTCCCCAGCGCGCAATTGTTCGGCTTCACCGGCACGCCGATCTTCGAGCAGAACGCCAGCTACAAGCGCATCGAGGGCGACGAACAGACGCTGAAGACCACCGAAGACCTGTTCCAGCAATCCCTGCACGAATACACCATCACCCACGCCATCGAAGACAGGAACGTCCTGCGCTTCCACGTCGATTACTACAAACCCGACGGCAAGCACGCGCCCAAGCCCGGTGAAATGCTGGCCAAGCGCGCCGTGGTCGATGCCATCCTCGCCAAGCATGATGCCGCCACGGGCGGGCGCCGCTTCAACGCCATCCTCGCGACCGCGTCGATCAACGACGCGATCGAGTACTTCAACATTTTCAAAACGGCGCAGGCCGAGAAACAGAAGACCGATCCGGCTTGGCAGCCGCTCAACATCGCCGCGGTGTTCTCCCCGCCAGCCGACGTCAGCGCGGACGTGAGGCAGCTGCAGGAAGACCTGCCGCAGGAGCAGGAAGACAACAGGCACGACCCGGAAGGCAAGAAGACCGCGCTCAAGGCCATCATCGCCGACTACAACGCACGCTTCGGCACCAACCACCGCATCGAGGAGTTCGATGCGTATTACCAGGACGTGCAGCAGCGCATCAAGAACCAGCAGTTCCCCAATGCCGACCTGCCGCACAAGGGCCGCGAGAAGCTGGATATCGTGATCGTGGTGGACATGCTGCTCACCGGCTTCGACAGCAAGTACCTCAACACCCTGTACGTGGACAAGAACCTGCGCCACCACGGGCTGATCCAGGCGTTCTCCCGCACCAACCGCGTGCTCAACGACACCAAGCCCTACGGCAACATCCTCGACTTCCGTGGCCAGCAGAAGGAAGTGGATGCCGCCATCGCGCTGTTCTCTGGCGCCAGGGCCGACCAGGCGCGCGAGATCTGGCTGGTGGACACCGCGCCGGTAGTCATCGACAAGCTGAAGGATGCGCGCGCCAGCCTGGATGCCTTCATGGCCTCGCAGGGGCTCACCGGCAAGCCAGACGACATCGCCAACCTCAAGGGCACCGCCGCCAAGGTCGCCTTCGTCAAGCACTTCAAGGAGGTGCAGAAACTGCAGACCCAGCTGGACCAGTACACCGACCTTACCGCCGAGCAACAGGCGCAGATCGAGACCATCCTGCCCGAGGACGAACTGCGCAGCTTCCGCGGACAGTACCTGCGCAAGGCCGAGGAACTGCGCGCCGACCGCAAGCAGGCGGGCGACCTGGATGCCACGACCAAGAACGAAGTGGAGCAGCTCGATTTCGAGTTCGTGCTGTTCGCCTCCAGCACCATCGACTACGACTACATCATGAAGCTGATCGCCGACTACTCGGCCAAGGCACCCGGCAGCAAAGCCAGCATGAGCCGCGAGCAGCTGATCGGCCTGATCGCCAGCGATGCCAAGTTCATGGACGAGCGCGAGGACATCAGCGACTACGTGCGCGGGCTGAAGGCCGGCGAAGGCCTGGACGAGGCCGCCATCCGCACCGGCTACGAAAAGTTCAAGGCCGACAAGGCCGCGAAGGAAATGGCCGCGCTGTCGGAAAAACACGGTCTGCCCGTGGCCCCGCTGCAGGCCTTCGTCGAGGCCATCCTCGCCCGCCGCATCTTCGACGGCGAAGCACTCACCGAACTGCTTGCCCTGCTGGAACTGGGCTGGAAGGCCCGCGCGCAGAAGGAGCTGGCGCTGATGCGCGACCTGCTGCCGCTGCTGCACAGGCGCGCCGGCGGGCGCGAGATTTCGGGATTGTCCGCGTGGGATCAGCCGTAAAGGGAGAAAGACGATGGAACCACAACAGATCCAGACCCTGACCACCACCTTCGAGGGTCACGCCCAGCGTACCGAAAACGGCGTGGAGTACTGGCTGGCCCGCGACCTGCAACACTTGCTGGGCTACACGGAGTGGCGCAATTTTCTGAAGATCGTGGGTAAGGCCAAGACCGCCTGCGAGGTGTCCGGCCATTCCATCGCCGACCATTTTGTTGACGTCAACAAAATGGTCGAGATCGGCTCCGGTGCCCCGCGCGAGATCGACGACCTGATGCTCACCCGCTTCGCCTGCTACCTCGTTGCCCAGAACGGCGATCCGCGCAAGCCGGAAATCGCCTTTGCCCAGACCTACTTCGCCATGCAGACGCGGCGGGCCGAACTGATCGAGCAGCGCCTGCTGGAAACTGAGCGGGTACAGGCCCGGCGCAAGCTCACCGATACGGAGAAGGAGCTGTCTTCCGTCATCTACGAGCAGACTGGTGGCAACCGGGATTTTGCCCTGATCCGCAGCAAGGGCGACAACGCCCTGTTCGGCAAAAGCACACAGGCCATGAAGGCCCAATGGAGGGTGCCGGACAGCCGCCCGCTGGCGGACTTTGCGCCGACCATCATCCTCAAGGCCAAGGACTTCGCCACCGAGATCACCATCCACAACGCCCGTACCCACGGCATGCAGACCGAGCCCCAGATTTCCCGCGAGCACGTCAGCAATAACCAGGCCGTGCGCCAGACCTTGCTGGATCGCGGAATCCGCCCCGAAAGCCTGCTGCCGGAAGAGGACGTGAAGAAGGTCGAGCGTCGATTGGCGGCAGAGGAAAGGAAAAGCCTGCGCAAGCCCTCCCGGTTGGGGGAGGACGACGATGCGTGATGCTCTGTCGTCCCGGGTATTGCCGGCCCCGCTGGAACTGGGCTGGAAGGCCCGCGCGCAGAAGGAGCTGTCGCTGATGCGCGACCTGCTGCCGCTGTTGCACCGGCGCGCGGGTGGGCGCGAGATTGCTGGGCTGAAGGCGTACGAGGAATGAGCAAGGCGAAGCGGGGCGCATCGAGTGCAGTGCCGAAGCTGCGGTTTCCGGAGTTTCGGGATGCCGATGACTGGCCCACAGAACGAATGGGTGGCCTGTATTCGTTTGGCCGGAACAACATCCTGTCTCGTGACAAGCTCAACTATGTAGAAGGAACGGCGAAGAACATTCACTACGGTGACATTCACACGAAATTCCCGGCGTTATTTGATGCGAGCCGAGAGCAGGCGCCATTCGTCAACCAGGGCGAAGCATTGCCCGAGCTTGCGTCGGGGGACTACTGCATTGAAGGTGACTTGGTTTTTGCTGACGCATCGGAGGATATGAACGACGTAGGCAAGACGATGGAGATCGTACGACTGCACGGCGGACGAGTACTTGCTGGCCAGCACACCATCTTGGCGCGTCAAATTGGAGGCGTGTTCGTCGTCGGATTCGGCGCATATCTTTTCGGCTCCGGGCTGATCCGCGCTCAGATAAAGAAAGAGGCGCAAGGAACCAAGGTTTACCAGATATCCTCCGCGCGTTTAGGCAGCATCGATGTGACCTACCCGGGCGACAAGGCCGAACAACAGAAAATCGCCGACTGCCTGACGACGCTGGACGAGGTGATTGCCGCGCAGGGGCGCAAGGTGGAGGCGTTGAAGGCGCACAAGCGCGGCCTGATGCAGCAGCTTTTCCCCCGCGAAGGCGAAACCCGCCCCCGCCTCCGCTTCCCCGAGTTCCGTGATGCGCCGGAATGGGATGTGCGGGAGCTAGGGGCCATGACCACGAAAGTCGGGAGCGGCATTACCCCATTAGGCGGTGACAAAAACTACAAATCGAATGGCCGCCACTTCATGCGAAGCCAGAATGTAGGTTGGGGGCAGTTGCTCTTGGACGATGTGGCATTCATCGATGAAGAAACGCACGCATCATTCGATGGAACAGAGATTGCTGTTGCGGATGTTCTGTTGAACATCACGGGCGCATCCATTGGCCGAAGTGCAATAGCTGATTCAAGGATTGTCGGCGGAAACGTGAATCAGCACGTCTGCATCATCCGCACGAAGCCAACCGAACTCAATCCAGTGTTTCTCAATCAGTTTCTGATCTCTGAGCGTGGGCAGGAGCAAGTCAATAGTTTTCAAGCCGGTGGCAATCGTCAGGGTTTGAACTTTGCGCAGATTCGCTCATTTGAAATTCCCCTTCCCCCAACTGGCAAAGAGCAACAACGTATCGCCGACTGCCTCTCCTCCCTCGACGCCCAGATCGCCGCCGAATCCCACCAGCTCGCCGCCCTCAAGACCCACAAGCAGGGCCTGATGCAGCAACTGTTCCCGGCGCCGGAGGCGGCCGGCGCATGAGCGGCCTGATCCTCTACACCAGCGAGGACGGCGCCAGCCGCATCCAGCTGCGCGCCGACGGCCAGACCGTCTGGCTGACCCAAGCGGAAATAGCGGAGCTTTTCGATGTCACCGCCGACAACATCAGCCTGCATCTGAAAAACATCTTTTCAGACAAGGAGTTGGATCCTGAGCGAACTACCGAGGAATCCTCGGTGGTTCGACCTGAAAGGTTCTTGCGCGCAGGGTCGAGGCAATGAGCAAACGCATCATCATCATTGCCGGCCCCAATGGGGCAGGGAAGACCACGTTCGCGCTTTCGTTCCTGCCCGAAGAGGCGCAGCTTGCGCGTTTCATCAACGCTGACCTGATTGCAGCGGGGTTGTCGCCATTCGCGCCGGAAGCAGCGGCGATCAAGGCGGCGCGACTGATGTTGGAAGAGATTGACGCGGCTGCCGCTCGCGGCGAGAGCTTTGCGTTCGAGACCACGCTGTCCGGGATCGGTTATCGGCAGCGGATTCGCTTCTGGCGCCGATCCGGCTATCACGTCAGCCTGTTCTTTCTGCGTCTGCCCGACATGGAAACCGCCATTGCTCGCGTGGCGACGCGCGTATGTCAGGGCGGCCACGACATTCCTGGAGACGTGATCCGGCGTCGCTTCACCTCCGGGTTGCGCAATTTCGACAAGGTGTACAAGGCCGAAGTGGACGACTGGGCCTTGTACGATAACGCCGGCGATGAACCGATCCTGCTTGAATGGGGCGAAAACCGATGAAGCCACATGATATTTCCACCGCAAGCAATGCAGATCTGCGCGCGTCCCTTGCCGCACTGCGCCGCGCATCGCAACTGGCGCGCAAGACGGCAATCCAGACTGGCACCGATCTGATCGTCGTGCGCGACGGGCACTTGGTGCGGATTTCCGCCGACACCTTGCGCCGCCAGAGCAAGGTCGGCACGGATTCGGCACGATGACCGAAAACGACCAGAAACAACTGGGCAAGACCCTGTGGGCCATTGCCGACCAGCTGCGCGGCAGCATGAACGCGGACGACTTTCGCGACTACATGCTGTCGTTCCTGTTCCTGCGCTATCTGTCGGACAACTACGAAGCGGCGGCGAAGAAGGAGCTGGGATCGGACTATCCCGATGCGAACGCCATCGGTAACGGCGGCAAGACACCGCTATCAGTCTGGTACGCAGCCAACCCGGATGACGTCGCCGCGTTCGAGCAACAGATGCGACGCAAGGCGCACTACGTCATCAAGCCCCAATACCTGTGGGGCCATATCGTCCATCTGGCGAAGACGCAGGATCACGATCTGCTCGATACCTTGCAGAAGGGCTTCAAGCACATCGAGGAAGATTCGTTCGAGAGCGAATTCCAGGGCCTGTTTTCGGAAATCAACCTCACCTCGGACAAACTCGGCAAGAAGTACGACGACCGCAACGCCAAGCTGTGTTCGGTCATCAGCGAGATCGCGCGCGGCATGGCGCTGTCGACCACGGCGGATTCGTTGGGCGACGCCTACGAGTACCTGATCGGCCAGTTCGCCGCAGGCTCCGGCAAGAAGGCCGGCGAGTTCTACACACCGCAGCAGATATCGAACATCCTCTCCGCCATCGTCACGCTGGACAGTCAGGAACCAAGGACCGGCCTGCGCAGCAAGCTGGACAATGTGTTCGATTTCGCCTGTGGTTCGGGCTCGCTGTTGCTCAACATCCGCCACCGCATGAAGGAGAACGGCGGCACGATCGGCAAGATTTTCGGGCAGGAATACAACGTCACCACCTACAACCTCGCGCGCATGAACATGCTGCTGCACGGGGTGAAGGACACCGAGTTCGAGATTTTCCACGGCGACACGTTGAAGAACGACTGGGACTGGTTGCGCGAGACCAATCCGGCGAAGAAGCCGCGGTTCGATGCCGTGGTCGCCAACCCGCCTTTCAGTTACCGCTGGGAGCCGGGCGAGGCGATGGCGCAGGACATGCGCTTCAAGAATCATGGCGTAGCGCCGAAGAGCGCGGCCGATTTCGCCTTTTTGCTGCATGGCCTGCATTACCTGAAGGATGACGGCGTGATGGCCATCATCCTGCCGCACGGCGTGCTGTTCCGCGGCGGCAAGGAGGCGGACATCCGCACCAAGCTGCTCACCGATGGCCACATCGATACCGTGATCGGTCTGCCGGCGAACCTGTTCTATTCCACCGGCATTCCCGTCTGTATTCTGGTGCTGAAGAAGTGCAAGAAGCCGGACGACGTGCTGTTCATCAATGCCGCGGAGCACTTCACCAAGGGCAAGCGCCAGAACCAGCTGAGCGACAAGGACATCGAGCGGATCGTTTCGACGTACCGCGATCGCGCCGAGCAGGAACGCTATTCCCGCCGCGTGCCGATGCGGGAAATCATCGACAACGACTACAACCTCAACATCTCGCGTTACGTCAGCACCGCAGAATCGGAGGAAGAAATCGACCTCAAGGCCGTGCACGCCGAGCTGGTGGATATCGACAAGGCAGTCGCCGAGGCGAAGCAGCGCCACAATGCCTTCCTCAAGGAACTGGGATTGCCGGCGCTGCCCTGAAAGAGTCGCCAACCCCCATGCGGGTTCAATCGAACCGCCGGGGAGCAGCATGTCGCGGATCGCGTAGCCATCGTCGAAATAGCCGCCGAAGCCGCCGCCAGCATCGGTTCTTGCCATGGCGAACTGGATGAGGATTGACGCATCTGGATGTGCCTGAAAGACCGATTGGCCGCGGGCAGCGCGGACGAGTCCCGGCGCGTTGTCGGTCAGTCCGAATCGATCAATCGGAGTGCGGCGAGCCGAACGTATCGTCGATGAGCGACACCAGTTCGCCGCGCAGGTGCAGTTGCGCGAGCGCGTTCACGCCCGCGCGCGTGGCGGGATCGTCGGTATTGAAGTCCGGCGACTGCGCGAGCGTGGCGACGAGGTTGAAATACGCGTCGTCGTGGATGCCTGCGGCGTCGAGCAGGCGTGCGGGCAGCATCCACGCGCGCGTGTCGACGTGCTGCTGGCGCGGATTGCGGTTGTCGAACAGCAGCCACGGCACGGGCTGCGTTTTCGCTTCGCGGCCGTCGTCGAAACCGAGTTGCTGGTAGACCGGGCCGAGGTCGGGCAGGTGGTCGCCGTAGAACAGCAGTAGCGTGCGGCGCTTGCGGTGCGCGAGCGCGTCGGCAAGGCGACCGAGTTCGTGGTCGGCGTCGTCTAGCAGGTAGAGATAGTTGCCGAACCACGCGCGCGCGCCCGCATCGAGGCGTTCGGGCATCGGCAAGGCGGCCTTGCGCGCCGCGTCGAGGTTTGGACGCCAGTCGAACGGGCCGTGGTTTTCCATGCTGATCGCGAACACGAATTGCGGTGGGCCGTCATCGGCGAGTTCGCCGAGCACGCGATCGGTGAGTGCGGCGTCGGCGGTGAACAGGCCGACGATGCGATCCTTCGGGAAACCGGTCTCGTCGATGAAACGATCGAAGCCGAGCGCGGGATAGGCGCGCGCCCGGTTCCAGAACGCGATCGCGTTCGGATGCACGGCGGTCGTGAAATAGCCGTGTTCGTCGAGCACGCGGGCGAGGCCGGGATACCGCGTTTCGTCGAGTTCGAGCCACGGGTACTGGATGCCGTCGAGGCTTGCCAGCGGCGCGCCGGTGAGCACTTCGAATTCGGTGCGGATCGTGCCGCCGGCGAAGGTCGGCACGACCAGGTCGCCGCCGCGCGAACGATGCGCGAGCTGATGGTATTGCGGCAGCCAGCGGTCGCTGAGCACGTCGTGCAGGCGCGCCGGATCGAACAACGACTCGCTCTGCACGACGACGATGTCGGGCAGCGCCTCGTGCGTGGTCGGCAGCGCGAGGCCTTCGCGCAATTCCGGCGCGTGGGCTTCGAGCAGCGCGATGGCAGCGTCGCGATCGGCGCTCGGCACGCCGTTGCCGCCGATCTCCCAGTGGTACAGCAGCAGACTGCCGAGCAGGCCGGTGCGCGACGCGCTCTGGTCGAGCGCCCACGGTTGGAAGTCGCGTTCGGCGATGTGATAGACGTGCCGCCACGGCTTGACGCCCGCGAACAGGCTGCCGCCGACGAGCAATGCTCCGAAGCCGAGCGCGAGGCGCCGCCGCGTCGTCAGTGCATGCAGCGGACGTTCGCGCAGCAGCGCGACCGTCGCGCCCGCGCCGCAAGCGACGAGCAGCGCGTGCGCGAGATCGACGCGCAGGTATTCGCCGAACAGGTGCAGCGCCGGGCCGGGATTGGCGAGGAAACGCAAATCCGCAGGCAACAACGGCATCTGCAGTGCGCCGAGTTTCGCCGCGTTCGCCGCGTACAACCCGCCGAGGACGAGCAGCATCAGCCATGCCGACAGCAGCAGGCGTCGCGTCGCCGCGAGCAGCAGCGCGAATGCAGCCAGCGCGGGCAGCAGGTTGAGTGCGAGCAGATGCAGCACGGTCAACGGCGCCAAGTCTCGCGAGAAATCGATGCCCGGATCGAGGTGCGCGACGAACAGCAAGAGCAACAGCACGCACGCGGAGACGGCGGCGCCTTCGCGCTCGACGCGCGGACGCCAACGGTCGCCGCGCAGGAATGAGATCGGGGTGTTCATGACAGGGGCGCGACAATGCCATGACGGCGGCAACCCCGCATTAAGCATGCGTTAGCGCGCCGCGATCTTTACGCTTGTCGTCAGCTGCCGTTCCGCGACCGCGCCTGCGACAATCGCCGCATGCCCGATTCCCCGCGCTGGCCGCCGCCGCTCACCGCCTTCGTCTCCGAACGCTTTTCGCGCGTGGAAGCGGCTTGCCGCGCGGCGTCCGTGCCGTTCCACGACGATGCCGGCGTCGACGACCGCCTGCGCCGCGTGTTGCTCGCCAGCGATTTCGCGTATCGCAGTTTCCTGCGCGATCCCATGCTGCTCGGCCCCGACGCGCTGCGTCTGATGGCTGACCCGCGTCACGCCGACGCGCGCGCCGGCGTCTTCGACGACGTCAGCGATGCGAACGCGTTGCGCCGCCTGCTGCGTGCGTTCCGCCTGCGCGAAGCGCTGCGGCTGGTCTGGCGCGACGTCAACGGTGACGACAGCGTCGCCACCACGCTCGCCGGCGCCTCGGTACTTGCCGACACCTGCATCGAACACGCGCTGCGCGGTGCCGAGCGCCAGGTCGCGCAGCGCCACGGCGTCGTGCGCGACGCGCAAGGCCGCGTGCAACGTCTCGTCGTGCTCGGCCTCGGCAAGCTCGGCGGCGGCGAACTCAATTTCTCGTCCGATATCGACCTCATCCTTGCCTACGACGAAGACGGCAGCAGCGACGGCGCGCGGCCGCTCGATGCGAATACCTACTTCGCGCGCGTTGGCCAGGCCTTCGTCGCCCTGCTCGCCGATCGCGATGCCGATGGCTACGTCTACCGCGTCGACCTGCGCCTGCGCCCGTTCGGCAACGCGGGCCGGCTCGCGCTGTCGTTCACCGCGATGGAGCAGTACTACCAGCGCGAAGGCCGCGATTGGGAGCGCTACGCATGGATCAAGGCGCGCGTCGTCGGCGGCGACCGCATCGCCGGCGCGCGCCTGCTCGATACGCTGCGGCCGTTCGTCTACCGCCGCTATCTCGACTACGGCGCGTTCGCCGGCCTGCGCGAGATGAAGTCGCTCATCGACGCGGAAGTCGCGCGCAAGGATCTCGCCGGCAACCTCAAGCTCGGCCCCGGCGGCATCCGCGAGATCGAGTTCATCGTGCAGCTCGTGCAGCTGATCCGCGGCGGCCGCGAACCGACGCTGCGCGCACGTGGCCTGCTCGAAGCGCTCGCCGCTTGCGAGCAGCGCGGTTTCATTCCGCTCGAACGCGCGCGCGCGCTGCGCGAGGCTTACCTGTTCCTGCGCCGCGCCGAGAACCGCGTGCAGATGTTCGCCGACGAGCAGACGCACGCGCTGCCCGACGACGAGACGGTGCGCGCGCGCATCGCGCTCTCGCTCGGTTTCGCCGATGCTGCCGCGCTCGACGGGGAAGTCGCGCGTCATCGCGCCGTCGTCGCCGAGGAATTCGCTGCGCTCATGGCCGTCGAGGCGCGCAGCGACGCGCAGCGCACGCAGGCGCAATGGATGGCGTTGTGGAGCGCGCTCGCCGCTGCCGACGAAGTCGATGCGGCTGCGCTCGCCGATGCCGGTTTCGCGCCCGCGCAGGAGGCCGCCGCGGAACTCGAAGCGCTGCTCGGCAGCGTCACCTACCGCAACATGTCCACGCGTTCGCGCGAGCGCCTCGATCGCGTCATGCCCGCGCTGTTCGCGGCAGCCGCTGCGCAGGCCGAACCTGTCGCCTGCCTCGTGCGTCTGCTGCGGCTCGTGCAAGCCGTCGCGCGGCGCTCGGTCTATCTCGCTCTGCTCGACGAACAACCCGCGGCCTTGCGGCGCTTGTCCCGTGTGTTCGCGGCGAGCGCGTTCCTCGCCGAGCGCGTCATCGCGCATCCGCTGCTGCTCGACGAGTTGTTCGACGACCGCGTGGAGCAGGACGCGCCGACGCGCGAGGACATCGACGACGAACTCTCGCGCCGCCTCGCGGCGCTCGTCGATGCCGACGCCGAAGCGGAGATCGAACTGATCCAGGAAGTGCGCCAGTCGGCGCTGTTCCGCATCGGCCTCGCGTTCCTCGGCAAACGCCTCGACGCGGTCGCGACGGCGCGCGCGCTGTCGGATGTCGCCGAGATCGTGCTCGCGCGCGTGCTGCGCATCGCCGAACGCGATCTCGTCGCCGCGCATGGACGTCTGGACGGCCGAAGCAACGCCGGGCTCGCCATTGTCGCCTACGGCAGCCTCGGCGGCGCGGAACTCGGTTTCGGCTCCGACCTCGACCTCGTCTTCCTCTACGACAGCGATTCCGTACAAGGCGAATCCGACGGCGTTCGACCGCTCGACGGCCAGCGCTGGTACGCGCGTCTCGCGCAGCGCGTCGTGCACCTGCTCGGCACGCTCACGCGCGCGGGGCGGCTCTACGAAGTCGACGTGCGCCTGCGCCCGGACGGCAGCAAGGGCATGCTCGTGCTCGGCCTCGGCGCGTACGAGTCGTACCTGCGCGAACGCGCGTGGACGTGGGAGCTGCAAGCCCTCGTGCGTGCCCGCGCGGTCGCGGGCGACGTCGGCCTCGCGCGCCGCTTCGCGCAACTGCGCGACGACCTGCTTGCGCTGCCGCGCGACGCCGCGATCGTGCGCGGCGAAGTCGTCGCCATGCGCGCGCGCTGGCGCGCCGAACGCGACCGTTCCGACGCGCAACGCTTCGACTTGAAGCAAGGCGAAGGCGGGCTCGTCGACGTCGAATTCCTGCTGCAAGCGCTCGTGCTGGCCGGAGCGAATGGGCACGCCAGCTTGCGCAACAGCGGCAATTCCGCTGAACTCATCGCGTTGCTCGCGCGCTGCGACGCGCTCGACGCGGGCGATGCGCAATCGCTCGCCCAGGCACATGCGGAATTGCTCGACCGCGCGATCCGCTGCACGCTCGACGCGCGCCCGCGCATCGTGCTGCGTGACGAGGGCATCGAACGCGCGACTGCCGCGGTGCGCTCGGTCGCCGCGCACACCGGCGTGGCGATCGACGGCTGAGGCCTTTCGAGTCAATGGCGCGATGCAGTGTCGCTGCGCATCCGAATCAAGTCGCGAAACGCAAAAAGGCCTCCTGCGAGGGAGGCCTTGGATCGCGCCATGCGGCACGTGCGTGCCGCATGGACTGGCCGGACTGGGCGGCCGCGCGCGGGCGCGACCGTGGTCCCGGATCGGGGCGGCGTGCCGTCAAGTCCCCGTTTCGAAGCCATCCTTGAAGATGGTGTCGTCCGGCGCCGGCGGAGCGCAGGTCACGTCGACGTTGGTCACGTTCACGACGCCCATCGTACCGGTCGGGTTGGACACCACGCAATCGAGGCCGGTCGGTTGCGTCAGCACGGCCACCGAGTAGGTGGCGCCGGTCGAGACGCCCGGATAGAACGCATACACGCCGTTGGTGTTCTGCGTCAGCGTCACGCCGCCGTTGAGCTGCAAGACGAGGCCCGGCGAAGTCAGGCCGCGCACGCGGCCGCCGACGGTATGCGGTTCCGGCGGCAAATCGGCGCAGTTGATCGCGACGCTGGTGACGTCGGCGCCGCTGATCGTGCCGCTGGCATTGGTCAGGGTGCAGCTTTGTCCCGCCGGCTGCGCGCTGATCGTCACGGTGTAGTTCGCGCCGTCAAGCAGGCCGCCGTCGAAGGTGAACGAGCCGCTCGCGGTGATCGACTTCTCGCTGCCGCCGTTGAGCTTGAGCTTGAGTCCGCTGGTCGTGTAGCCGTTGACGGTGCCGCCGACGGTGTAGGTCGGCAAGGTCGTGCAGGTCACGGTGACACTGGTGACGTCGGCGCCGCTGATCATGCCGCTGCCGTTGCCGACCGTGCAGTTCTGCGGCGGATTCGACGGTTGCGTGCCGACGGTGACGCTGTACGCGGTTCCGTTCGGCAGGCCGCCGGCGAACTCGAACGGGCCGCTGGCGGCGACCGGCAGCGAGTTGCTGTTGTTGAGGAGCAGCGTCAGGCCGTTGCCGGCGACACCGGAGGCGTTGCCCTTGACCTTGTACAGATCGACGCCGCTGCCGACCTGGAAATTGCCGGTCGCGGCGAGCGCGAACTTCTGCGGGCCGTTCGGCACGTTGATGCCGCGCACGCGAACCTGGTAGACGCCGGTCGTCGGCGCGTCGAACTGGATGCGCTGCAAGGTGTTGATGCTGTCGTAGTTCGCGGCCGTCGTGCTTTGCGTCGGGTTGGCGTTGCCGACGTTGTAGTTGGCGGGCAGCTTCTGCGTCCAGACGTCGCCGTTGGGCGCCTGCACTTCCAGTCGCAGCGAGTTCACGGTGGCCGGGCTGGCGTTGACAGCGGCGGCGACGTCGCTCCAGGTCAGCACGAAGGTCAGCCGCTCGCTGCCGAGCGCGGTGATCTCGTAGTTGGCGACGCCGCCGGTTTGCAGTCCGCTTGCCTCGTCCTGGAAATACAGGTGGCTGGCA
>JAKPAN010000282.1 GCA_029779475.1 Pseudomonadota bacterium | reverse complement strand
CGATGATCGTCAGCGTGCGCAGGCCGAGAAAGTCGAACTTGACGAGACCGACCGCTTCGACGTCGTCCTTGTCGTACTGCGTGACGACGCCGTCGCCGCCTTCCGAATACAGCGGCGCGTATTCGTGCAGCGGGCCGGGCGCGATGACGACGCCGCCCGCGTGCTTGCCCGCGTTGCGCGTGAGGTCTTCGAGCTTGAGCGCGAGGTCGACGAGCTCGCGCGCTTCCTCGTCTTCGTCGTAGAGCGCGCGGAATTCGGCGACGACGCGGTCGGGCTCCTTCTGCGATTTTTCCGAGCGGCCGAGCGCGTCGTCGAGCGAGAGATCGAGCGGCATCTTCGGAATGAGCTTGGCGATGCGGTCGACCTGGCCGTAGGGCATGCCGAGCACGCGGCCGGTGTCGCGCAGCACCGCCTTCGCCGCCATCGTGCCGTAGGTGATGATCTGGCTGACGCGATCGCGGCCGTATTTGCGGCCGACGTAGTCGATGACTTCGTCGCGGCGATCCATGCAGAAGTCGACGTCGAAGTCCGGCATCGACACGCGTTCCGGATTGAGGAAGCGCTCGAACAGCAGGCCGTAGCGCAGCGGATCGAGGTCGGTGATGCCGAGCGCGTAGGCGACGAGCGAGCCTGCGCCCGAACCGCGTCCGGGGCCGACGGGAATGTCATTGTCCTTGGCCCAGTTGATGAAGTCGGCGACGATGAGGAAGTAGCCGGGAAAACCCATCTGCACGATGACGTCGAGCTCGCGCTCAAGGCGCGCGTCGTAATCCTCGCGCGCGAAGCCTTCGGCGGGCGCGTGTGAGGCAAGGCGTCGTTCGAGGCCTTCGCGCGATTGAGAGCGGATCCAGCTGTCGAGCGTGTGCTCGTCGGGCACCGGGAACGCGGGCAGGTAGTAGGTGCCGAACTTGAGTTCGAGGTTGCAGCGTGTCGCCAGCTCGACGGTGTTGTCGAGCAGTTCCGGCAGGTCGGCGAAGGCCTGCGCCATCTCGGCCGGCGACTTCAGGTATTGCTCGGCCGTGTATTCGCGCGGGCGTTTCGGATCGGCGAGCACGCGACCGGCGTGGATGCACACGCGCGCTTCGTGCGCCTCGAAGTCTTCGCGTTCGAGGAAGCGCACGTCGTTGCTGGCGACGACGGGCAGCGCGAGCCGGCTGCCGAGGTCGAGCGCGCCGGCGAGGAACGCCTCCTCGTCGTTGCGGTCGACGCGCGTGGCTTCCAGATACAGGCGATTGGGAAAGCGTTCGCGCCACCATTGCGCGCGTTCGAGCGCAGCGTCGCTGCGACCGGAGAGCAGCAGGCGGCCGATGTCGCTGTCCTGTCCCGCTATCGCGACGAGGCCCTGGTTGCATTCGTCGAACCACGATGCGTCGACGAACGCGACATCGCCGTGGCGGTTCTCGGCGAACGAGCGCGACACGAGTTTCGACAGCGCGAGATAGCCGTCGCGGTTCTGGCACAGCACGGTCAGGCGCTGCGCGCGTTGGCGGTCGTCGCCGTCGGCGAGCCAGAGATCACAGCCGGCGATCGGCTTGATGCCGGCGCTTTCGGCGGCCTTGTAGAACTTGACCAGCGCGAACAGGTTGCTCTGGTCGGTCAGCGCCACCGCAGGCATGTCCGCGCGCGCGCAGGCGCCGACGAGATCGCTGATGCGGATCGTCGAGTCGATCAGCGAATACTCGCTGTGGACGTGGAGGTGAACGAAGGAGGGAGTCATGGCGCGCGAACCGTCCCGGCACGGTAGCGGTCGGGACAGTGAGCGGCAAGCCTTGACGGCAGCGTCAGTCCGCGATGGTAGACGGCCGCGATTCGAAAAAAAAGGCGAACGCAGGAAGGTTCCATGTGCGCACCCCCTGATATTTCGCGTGGACGGGGACGGCAGCGAACCGGTCTTTTTCGCATCGATTCGATGCTCCGGTACCGTCGTGATCTCCCGACCGGGGCCAATGTATTCCCGGTGATGCGGGCAGGTGATCGTGCGATGCGGAAACAGCGCCGGCAGGCGGTGCGCGGTGGCTACTCGTCGAACGCGTGCAAGGTGCCGATCACGTAGGCGAAATACGACTCGCGCGTCTCGCGTCGGCAGCGGTCGAACAGGCCCGCGCAGGCTTCGCGCAGGGTCGAGTTCGCCTGGAAATAGGCGTTCTTCGGCAGGCCGGCGACGTCCAGCACGACGCCGCCGAGGAAGGCGAGGTCGAGCACACCGTCGTTGTGCACGGTCATCGCCGGGAAGTTGGTATCGATGCGGTAATACGTGTCGTTGAGCGCTTCGGACATCGCTTCGCCGGGCAGTGCGCTGCGCAACGTCTGTTCGAGCCCGTCGAACGATGGATGGTGGTCGCCGAATTGCACGAGCAGCGCGGGACGACCGCTTGCGAACAGGAACTTTCGCAGGCCCGCGACCGCTTCGTCGGAACGATGCAGGCGATACAGATAGGTCGCGAGATTGCGATTGATGCGATCGCCGAGCGCTGGCGCGGGCGGCTCGTTCCAGGGCGGCGGCAGCGTGCCGAGCGGATAGTCGTGCGGCCCGTGCTGGCGCATCGTCGGCGCCATGAAGAACAGCGGCTGGTCGCTTTGTTCGCGCAGGCGCGTGTACAGCTCGCGCACCTTCTCGAAGACGGTCGCGTCTTCGCTGCTCCAGTCCAGGCCGAGTTCGTTGCTGTCGTGGAATTCGTCGAAGCCGTAGTCGCGGTACGCGTCGGCCGCGGCGACGAAGTTCGCCGGCATCGGATACACCGCGATGGTGCGATAGCCGAGCGCCTTGAGTTGGCGCGGCAGGCTTTCGCGCATGCGCGGCGCGAGGTTGTACGGCGCGTAGATGCCGGCCGGTCCGAACGCGGTTTGCGGCACGCCGGCGAGGAAGGTGAATTCGCTCGTCCACGTCGCGCCGCCGTAGGTATGCACGCGCAGCAGCCCGAAGGCGCGCGTGTCCGCATCCCGTTCGAACATCGAGACCGTGCAGCGCGGCGCCGTGCAATCGGCCCATTGCCGCGGATCGAGCGTGCTTTCCTCGAGCACGGCGACGATGTCGGGCTTCGTCGCGGGCGTCGTCGTCGCGGCGTCCTTTTCCTGCCATGCGCCGGCTTCGACACTGGCGGCCTGCGGCGGCGGTTCGACGCGCATCTCATGGAATGAACGCACGAACGTCGACAGCGGATTGCGCTCGCCCGTGGAGATGAAGTCCCAGGTCGGTGTCGCGTACACATCGCGGAACGCGCCTTGCGGCCACAGGCACAACGAGAACGGAATCGCCGCGAAAACGGTGGCAAGAACGCGCCGCCGCACACGGTCGCGGCGCCACAGCCCCGGCGATTCGAGGCGCCACAGCACGATCGCGAGCGCGATGCCGCCAACGATCGCGATCATGCATTTGCGCAGCATGCCCGGGTAGTGGCCGATGACGTCTTGCGTGAGCGTGCCGGCGAGATAGCGCAAGTCCGGCGCCATCAG
This sequence comes from Pseudomonadota bacterium, assembly GCA_029779475.1. Taxonomy (GTDB): domain Bacteria; phylum Pseudomonadota; class Gammaproteobacteria; order Xanthomonadales; family Rhodanobacteraceae; genus Dokdonella_A. Next base: position 3,408 of record JAKPAN010000282.1, on the reverse strand, counting down.
CGGCTCGTGCAGATAGTTGAGCTTGAGCGTGCTGCCGAGCCACGCAAGTCCCGCGACCAGGCTCGTGCAGAACGTCCCGAACGCGACGCGCCCGCTCGCGACGGCCAGAGCCAACGCCATCGACAACATCAGCGCGACGCAGAAAACGCGCGCGCTCGCGTCGGTTTCGAGACGGCACACGCGCACCGCGACGATCGCGAAAGCGAGCATGGCGATGGCTGCCGCAAGAAGGCGCCGGAACACGACGACGGAATGCAAATCCTTGTGCAAGTCGATTTCGCCAACGTAGGGTCGGGAGGACGAAAACTGCACGGAAATCCGAGCGCCGCTTTCGTTTTCGTCGCCGAGGATTGTAACGCGGGTAATGAAGATGACGGAGTCGTCGAGCAGCGCTTTGCTGCGCTGCGGAATTACCCGGCTGCGTCGAACAGCATCATCTGCCGCACCGGCGCGAAGCTCGGCCGATGTGCCGCGCACGGCCCGAGCCGCTCCAGCGCTTCAAGATGCTGCGGCGTGCCATAACCCTTGTGTTGCGCGAAGCCGTAGCCGGGATGGACGGCATCGAGCTCGCGCATGAGCGCGTCGCGCGCGACCTTGGCGAGGATCGACGCCGCGCCGATCGCCGCTTCGCTGGCGTCGCCGCCGACGATCGTGCGCGCTTCGCAGGGCAAATCCTTCGGCAGCCGGTTGCCGTCGATGAGGGCCAGCGTCGGCGTGATCGCGAGCGCACGCAACGCACGCGACATGCCCGCGAGCGTCGCGCCGAGGATGTTGAGGCGCTCGATCTCGTCGATCTCGACCGCGACCACCGACCACGCCAGCGCACGTTCTCGGATCAGCGGCGCGAGCGCTTCGCGCTGTGTTTCGGACAGCGCTTTCGAATCGCCGATGCCGTCGATCGGCCGCGCGGCGTCGAGGATGACCGCCGCGACCACGACCGGGCCCGCGAGGGGGCCGCGGCCGGCTTCGTCGACGCCGGCGACGAGGGGTTGTGCCGTGGATGAGCGCATGTCGCGAGAAATCTTCGAGCGGTGATTCGTGGGAAGCGGATTATGCGATGCCATCGCTTGCCACGCGACGCGCGTCACTGGCTCTCGTGCAAATCGCCCAGCGTCGTGAAGATGTAGTCGTGGTACGAGGCGACGGTTTTCTTGTTGTCGCAGTCGAGGTAACGGCCTTTGCAGCGTTCGCGCAGCAGCGTGTTGGCTTGGTAGAACGCGTCCTTCGGTACGCCGGCGACATCGAGCACGAGCGAGCCGAGGAAGGCGATGTCGAAGACGGGATAGTCGTAGCGTGCGCGCACCGGGAAATTCGACTTGACCATGTAGTAGGTCACCCAATGCGCGACGGGCGAGGCGGGTTTCGGCACGATTTTCGGGATCTCGTTGATCGCGCCGTCGAACGACGGCTGGTGATCGCCGAAATGCGCGAGCACCGCGGGATGGTCGCCGCCGAGCAGGAACTTCTGCAGGTTGGCCATCATCGCGTCGGATTCCGCGAGGCGTTGCAGGTAGTTGCCGAGATTGAGATTGAGCCAGTCGTCGAGCGCCTTCGGCTTGAACTTGCCGGGAAACAGCGGTTTGTCGTACGGCGGCGGCAGTTCGGCGAGCGGCCGCATGTGCGGGCCGTGCTGGTGCAGCGTGAGCATGAACACGAACAGTGGCGTATCCGGATGCGCACGCTTTTCGTCGCCGTAGATGCGCTCGAACACCTTGAGCAGGTCGGCGTCGTGGCTTTCCCAGCCCAGGCCGTATTGCGTGCCGTCGTAGAACGCGTCGAAGCCGTAGTAGTCGTAGGCGTTGCGGGCGTTGAGGAAATCGCCGCTCATCGGATACAGCGCGATGGCGCGGTAACCGGCGTGCTTGAACGCTTTCGGCAGCGTGAAGGCGACGCGCGGCGCGAGGTTGTACGGCGCGTACAGGCCCGCGTTGCCGAACAGCGTGTGGGCGAGTCCGGTCAGTGCCGAGAATTCGCTGGTCCAGGTGCCGCCGCCGAAGGTATGCACGGTCATCGGGCCGTGCGCGCGCGTCTGCTTGTCGGCGTCGAACATCGCGCGGTGGCATTCGGGGATCGTGCAGAGCTTCAGGATGCGTGGATCGAACGTGCTCTCCTCGAGCACGACGACGACGTCCGGCGGCCGCGCGGGCGCCTGCATCGGCCGGTCGAGTTTCCAGCTGATCGTGCGATCGACGTTGGGCGGACTTTTCGGTTCGTTGATGACGGTGTCGTTGAACGAAGTCAGGAAGTCGGTGATGAAGCTCTTGTCGTTGATCGCGATCCACATCGGCTTGTCGAACACGCCGTTGAACGGCCCGTTCGGCCGCAGCGAAACGACGAGCATCGCGACGGCCGCGAGCGTGCCGAAAAGGCGCACGGCGAAGCGCACGAAACGCGGTGCGCGCGGCAGCAGCCATGCGCGTTCGCCGAGGAAGGACACGATGAGCAGCGTCGGGATCAGCGCGAACGCGCCGAGCCCGACCGCGAGCAACAGCGGATAGTGCGAGAACACTTCGAGCGTGCCGCTGTTGACGAAGTATTCGAGGTCGGGGGCGAGCAGCGGCGTGGTCAGGTAGCGGAACTTGAGTACGCCGGCGATCTCGATGGCGCCGAACAGCAGCGACACCGCGATCAGCGAGAACGCGATGCGTGCGCTGGCGAACAGCAGCGCGAGCAGGGCGAGCAGGATCACCGACATCGCGAACACTTTTTCCGCGCCGGTGTTCTCGGTGAGCGGGCCGAAAACGACGAGTGCCGCGAACGCGAGCGTCGCAAGAATCCGCAGGACGCGGGTGCGGCGCGGGGTGGGGGTTTTCATGGGCGGTCGGTCACCATCGCGGCATCGTGCGCAGCGGCGCGCGCGGCGTCAATGCGCATTGCAGCGCCCACTCAACGCGCGACGAGTTGCGCGATCGCATCGGCCGCGCTTTCGCTGGCGTTCCGGCGCAGCGACAGGTGCAGGCGGCGATATTCGGCTTGCAGGCCGGCGTCGTCGCCGCGCGCGATCAGCAGCGGTTCGAGGGCATCGGCCAGCGCGTCGGGCGTGCTGGCGTCCTGCATGAATTCTGGCGCGAGGTCGCGGCCGGCGAGCACGTTCGGCAGTGCGTAACGCTCCACCTTGAGCATGCCCAGACCTTTGACGATGCGATAGGTCAGCGGCGCGATGCGGTAGGCGACGACCATCGGCCGCTTGGCGAGCATCGCTTCGAGCGTGGCCGTGCCCGAGGCGAGCAGTACGGCGTCGGCGGCGACCATCGCTTCGCGCGCGTGGCCGTCGAGGATGGACAGCTTTGCGCGTCCGTCCGGCCAAATCGCGTCGATGGCGCGCTCGAACGCCGCGCGACACGTCGCGTTCGCCATCGGCGCGACGATGCGCAAATCCGGCATGTGTGCGACGAGTCGTTGCGCGGC
>JAKPAN010000264.1 GCA_029779475.1 Pseudomonadota bacterium | reverse complement strand
ACGAGGTCGGCGGCGCCGTCCGCGACGAACTGCTCGGCCGGCCCGTCCAGGACCGCGACTACGTCGTCGTCGGCGCGACGCCGGAGCGCATGGTCGAGCTGGGCTTCCAGCCGGTCGGGCGCGACTTCCCGGTGTTCCTGCACCCTCGCACCCACGAGGAATACGCACTCGCGCGTACCGAACGCAAGAGCGGCCGCGGCTACAAGGGATTCACGGTCCACACCTCGCCCGAAGTAACGCTCGAAGAGGATCTCGCGCGCCGCGATCTCACGATCAACGCGATGGCGCGCGACGACACGGGCACGCTCTTCGATCCGTTCGACGGCGCCGCCGATCTCGCGCGCGGCCTGCTGCGGCACGTGAGTCCGGCGTTCGAGGAAGACCCCGTGCGCATCCTCCGCGTCGCGCGGTTCGCGGCCCGCTTCGGATTCACGGTCGCCGAAGACACGATGGCGCTCATGCGCCAGATGGTGGAGGTCGGCGAGGCCGACCATCTCGTCCCCGAACGCGTCTGGCAGGAAGTCTCGCGCGGCCTCATGGAAGCGCGCCCGTCCGCGATGTTCGACGTGCTCGCCGAATGCGGCGCGCTGGCACGCGTCGCGCCGGAATGGGCGCACGCGCTCGACCGTCGGCACGATGCGGGCGCGCGCGCGCTGGACGTCCTCGATCGCTCCGCAGCCCACGCGACACCGATCACCGTCCGCTTCGGTCTCGCCGGCATGCGCGCGGGCCGCGACGTCCTCGCGCTGTGCGACCGGCTGCGCGCGCCGACCGACTGCCGTGAACTCGCGTCGCTCGCGCCGCGCACACTCGCCGACATCCGGATCGCACCGCAGCTCGACGCACGCGAACTCGTGAATCTCCTTCAGGCGATCGACGCGTGGCGACGCCCCGACCGCATGCGCGAGCTGCTCTGCATCGCCGCGATCGACGACGACGCACCGCCCGGCGACTACGCACCGTCCCGGGTGATCGAAGCGGCGCTCGTCGCGACGCTGGGCGTGAATGCCGCCGCACTCGCCGCGGACCGCAGCGATCCGCGACCCGTGCCCGACCGCATCCGCGACGCGCGGGT
>JAKPAN010000246.1 GCA_029779475.1 Pseudomonadota bacterium | reverse complement strand
GGAATTCCTGTCCGAAGAAGGCCGCGACCTCGTGCCGCGCGCGGAACTCGACGCGTTCCTCGACGAAGTCGACGAGGTGCGCGAACGCGGCGATCGCATCAAAGCGCGCGTCGAACGTCTCGCGCGTTCGGTCGCGACCGACGGACAACGCCGCGCATGATGCCGCTGCGACAGTTGCCGCGCCTCCTGCGCATCGCGCGTGTGCTCGCACGCTACCGCGTCGACGACTTGCTGCCACCGGAGCGGCGGCCGCGCACGCTCGCCGTGTTGCGCGCGCTCGGCGCGCGCACGTCCGCGCAAGTCCGCGCGCTGCCGCGCGGCGACCGTCTCGCGCTCGCGCTGACCGAACTCGGACCGATCTTCGTCAAGTTCGGGCAGATTCTTTCCACGCGCCGCGACCTGTTGCCCGATGACGTCGCCGCCGCGCTCACGCAATTGCAGGATCGCGTTGCGCCGTTTCCCGCCGCGATCGCACGCGCGCAGATCGAGACCGCGCTCGGCGCGCCGATCGCACAGCGTTACGCGAGTTTCGACGACGCGCCGCTCGCTTCGGCGTCGATCGCGCAGGTGCACGCGGCCACGCTCGCGGGCGGTCGCGAGGTCGTCGTCAAGGTGTTGCGCCCCGACATCCACGCGCGCATCGCCGACGACATCGCGCTACTGCGCGCAGGCGCAGGCGTCGTCGAACGCTTGCATCCGAACGCGGACAAGATCCGCCCGCAGGAAGTCGTCGACGAGATCGAGACGACGCTGCGCAACGAACTCGACCTGCAACGCGAAGGCGCCAACGCCTCGCTCCTGCGCCGCAATTTCGCGAAATCCGATGATCTCTACGTGCCCGAGGTCGTCTGGTCGCATACCAGCGAACGTGCGCTCACGCTCGAACGCTTGCGCGGCATCCCGGTCGACGACCTCGCCGCGCTCGACGCGGCCGGCATCGACCGCGTCGCGCTCGCCGAAAAAGGCGTGCGCCTGTTCTACACGCAGGTGTTCCGCGACAACTTCTTCCACGCCGACGCGCATGCCGGCAACATCTGGGTCGATCCGTCGCGGCCGCGCGATCCGCGGTTCATCGCACTCGATTTCGGCATCATGGGCACGCTGGCCGAACGCGATCTGTACTGGCTCGCCGAAAACTTCCTCGCGCTGTTCCATCGCGACTACGCGCGCATCGCCGAACTGCACGTGCGCGCCGGCTGGATGCCCGCCGATGCGCGACTGGACGAACTCGAAGCGGCCGTGCGCACGGTCTGCGAGCCGTATTTCACGCGGCCGCTCAGCGAGATTTCGCTCGCCGAAGTCGTCGTCAAGCTGTTCCAGGTCGCGCGCCAACATCAGCTCACGCTGCAGCCGCAGCTGATCCTGTTGCAGAAAACCCTGCTCAACATCGAAGGCGTCGGGCGCCTGCTGCATCCGCAGATCGACATCTGGGCGACCGCACAGCCCGTGCTCGAGAAGATCTGGGCGCGCCGCCGCGGCCCGCGCGCGATGCTCAAAGCGCTGCGCCGCCGCGTGCCCGAATGGCTCGCCGCCGCGCCGGAGATGCCGCAGCTCGTGCACGCGTACCTGACGCAGGCGACACCGGGATCGATGGAACTTCGCGTCGTCTCCGACGATCTGAAGGCGATGGAACGCCGTCTGTTGCAAGGACAGCGCCTGTCATTCTGGTGGAGTTTGTGCCTGGTCGGTTTGTTGACTGTCGTTGTCGGCCTGTTGTTCCGGCATGCGTGATCCAAACCCGAGCGAGCGCGGATCGCCTCTTCAAACACCCATTCATCTCGAGGATTCATGACGTGAAAATTTCCACTGCAGCGATTGTGTCCGCCTTTGTTTTTCTCGCGGCCTGCGCGCACAAGCGCACACCCAGCGACGAGCAACTGATCGCTCTTCTGCATTCGGATCAATCCTCAATGGCGGCGAAGATCGAATCGTCGACCGCCAACTGCCTGCGTGCTTGGTCGGGCGACGACAAGCTGATCGCCGGACTGCCGGCCAACCTCGCCGCAGAAGCGCCCGGACGGGTGGGATGCAAGGCGCGGATCAGCGACTGGATCGGCAATACTCAACGCAATCCCGAACGCTTCACGTTCGAGGAAGTTAGCGCCCCGCCCGTCGTCAAACGGATCGTCGTTCTGTCCTCGGCATCGCTGGCGAACATGTCGGGCGACGACAAGATCCCCGCCGCCTTGCAGAAACCGATCGTGACTCCCGCGATTCCCGCACCCGACGCATCGCCCGTGGATCTGGGCGCTGCCGGCCAAGATCTGGCACAGGCGGAAAGCCTGTGTGCCCAAGTCCAGCAGAAGGCGGCCGAAGCGGCCGAGAACGCACCCATCAAACGCTTCGCCAGTGATTGCAGTTCCTCGCTCAAGCAGATCCGCACGACGATGGAACAGGCGGCACGTTCCAATCCGAGCCAGGAGCGCTTGAGCGCGATCGCCGTGGGCGCGACGAATTTCACGGCGACGGCGCAACGCCTGCTGTTTGCGAATCATTGATCGACAAGCCCGCAGCGCATGCTCGACATCGACGGCATCGTGCGCATTCCCGACGACGAACTCGTCGAGAAATTCGTGCGCGCGACCGGCGCGGGCGGGCAGAACGTCAACAAGGTATCGAGCGCGGTCGAACTGCGCTTCGACGTCGCGCGTTCCGTCGCGTTGAGCGACGCCTTGCGCGCGCGCCTGCTCGCGCGCCGCGACCGCCGCCTCACCGACGACGGCGTGATCGTGATCCAGGCGCAGCGCTTCCGGGATCAGGCGAAAAATCGCGTCGACGCGCGCGAACGTCTCGCCGAGATCATCCGCGCCGCGCTCGTCGTGCCGAAGAACCGCGTCGCGACGCGGCCGACGCGCGCCTCGAAGGAACGCCGCATCGAAGCGAAGAAGTCGCGCGCCGGCATCAAGCGCAATCGCGGCCGTGGCGCGTGGAGCGCGGAGTGAGCGACGCGCTCTACGCGTTTCCGCTGCCGCCTTCGATGCCGCATCTGCCGCAGGATCGCAGGCGCCGGCTTTGCGCGTGGCTGTTGCGCCGTTGCGGCTGGCGCGTGCGCGGCGAATTTCCGGACGTGCCGAAACTCGTGCTCATCGCCGCGCCGCACAGCTCGTGGTGGGACGGCGTTTGGGGCTTGCTGGTCAAGGTCGCGATCGGCGCCAACATCGCCTTCATGGGCAAGCGCGAACTGTTCCGCGGCCCGCTCGGTTGGCTGCTGCGCCGCATGGGCGGCATCCCGATCGAACGCTCGGCCGCGCACGGCGTCGTCGAGCAGATGCTGGCGAAGTTCGCCGCCTCGCCCAAGCTCTGGCTCGGCATTGCGCCCGAAGGCACGCGCAAGCGCGTGGCAAAATGGAAAACCGGTTTCTGGCACATCGCCCGCGACGCGCGCGTGCCGATTTTCCCGATCGCGTTCGACTACGCGACACGCTCGATCGTGCTCGGCCCGCTGTTCGAACCGAGCGATGATCTCGACGGCGATCTTGTGAAACTGCGCGCTTGGTATGCGCCGTTTCGCGGAAAGAATCGCGACGTCAACTGATCCGCCGCGCTAGCCATCCGCAAGCTCCGGCGATCAACCACGCCATCGCCGCATTCAAGATGAGATGGCCTTGCTTGGCGGTGTCGGCAAGGCCGTCGCCGAGGATGGTGACGAAGAACGTGCCGAGCATCGCTACGACGACGAGTGCGGCGAAGTCGAGACCGCGTCCGCCGCATCGCCAGCCGGGTCGCCACGACAATGCGGCGAACGCGACAAGCGGCAGCGCGAGAATCAACCATTGCACGAACGGCCACGCGTGCAGCACGCGACCGACGCTGGCGAGGTTCGGAATCGTCGCGAATTCGCCGCCTTCGATCTGGCCGAGGTTTTTCGCGATCCATGGATCGAGCGCGAGCACACCGTTGCCGAACAGGCGCGCCGTCAACGTCGGCTGCGTGAACAGCACGTGCAGTTCCTTGCCGCGATTGAATTCCGACAATCCGCGGCAGACGCGTTCGGGCAGATCGGGAAATTCCCAGGCGTGTTTCGCGGCGTAGATCGCGCAGTCGGGATCGATGCCGAGATCGGTGAGCAACACGCGTGGATCGTCGGCGTATGGCACCAGCGCGGTGAATACGACGTCGGCGCGGTTGTACTGGTCGATCGCGTCCATGAGCGGACCTTCGCGATGCAGCTGCACAACCTGGAACCAGCAGCCGCAGATCGCGCCGAAAGCGAGCGCGACGCCGCGCCACGCGAAGCGCCGTCCGCGCCACGCATCGAACACGAGCACGACGGCGGCGATGCCGAGCGGCAGCACGAGATGCTGGATCTTGCTCGTCGCGAGCGCGAATGCGGCGAGCGCGAGCGCGGCGAAACGCCAGCGCGCCCACGCCTCGTCGCGCCAGAGCAGCGCGAGCGCGATGACGGCGTACGCGACCGTCAGCGCCGTGAATTCCGCATAGAACGTGTCGAGGTACAGCGTGTTGCCGGGGTCGGCGAACAGCAACGGCACGAGCGCGGCGTTGGCAAGCGCCGCACGCGTGTCGCCGCGACGCAGCCACGCGCGCGAGAGCGCGATCGACAGCGCAAGGAGCACCGCCCAGCGCAGCACGCCGACCCAGCGCACGTCGTGAAGATCGCCGCCGCCGAAGGTTTCGGATGTTTTCCAGATCGCCGCCGTCGCCGCGGTGAACGCGAGTTCGCTCGACCAGTAGCACAGCGCTTCGCCGCCCGGATAGAAACGATATTTCGCGAACGGTGCGTGCGGGCTGTTCTGTTGCGGCGGAATGATCGACGGCCGATCCGGCTGGAAATGGAAGCAGCTCGTGTAGCGCGTCTGGTCGTAGCTGTTCGCGTAGGCGTACAGCGGATCGTGCGACCACAGCGCGAACGCGCGCAGCGTGCCGAGCAGCCACAGCAGCGCGAGCGCGGCGAGAAGGAGGGAATGTCGCGGAGGCGTGCGCGGCGAAGTCATCGCTGGTTGGCGGCGGCGGGAAGGCTTCGAGTGTAGGCGGCGGCGCGTGACGGTCTCAATCGTGCCGGTCTGGACGCCGGCTTGCGAACCGGTTCACATTCCCGGCGTGCGCCAGGCACGGGGTTGCCCGCCAAGAAGTTCCGCGAATGGCTCTGGAATGCGGGTGTAGGATGCCTGCCAGTTGCGGGCAATCCGCCCGGAGGGAACTGTCATGAAAACGCGTCTGGGGCACTACGACATCGTCGCCGAGCTGGGTCGCGGCGGCATGGGCGTGGTCTACAAGGGGTACGAGGCGTCGCTCAACCGTTACGTCGCGATCAAGGTGCTGGCGGATTCGCTCGCCCACGACGAAGCGATCAAGGAGCGCTTCCTGCGCGAGGCGCGCAGCATGGCCGCGCTCAACGATCCGCACATCATCCAGATCTACTTCATCGGCGAGGACGAAGGCCAGACCTTCTTCGTGATGGAGTTCGTCGAGGGCGAATCGCTCGGTTCGATGCTCAAGCGCGACCATCGCCTCACCGTCGAACAGTCGGCGAAGGTGATCCAGCAGACCGCACTCGGTTTGTCGACCGCGCACGACCGCGGCGTCGTGCATCGCGACATCAAGCCCGGCAACCTCATGATCACGAGCCGCGGCGCGGTGAAGATCGCCGACTTCGGCATCGCGCTGTCGAACCAGGACCTGTCGAAGAAACTCACCAGCACCGGCGAATTCGTCGGCACGCCGGGCTATCTCTCGCCGGAAGTGTGCCTGGGCAAACCGGTCGACCAGCGTTCGGACATCTTCTCGCTCGGCATCGTGCTGTTCGAGATGCTGACCGGCAAGATGCCGTTCAACGACGACTCGCCGCTCGGCCTCATGCTCGAAGTGGTCAAGGCGGAAATCCCCGACGTGCGTTCGCTCAACCACGACGCCGATCCGCAGATCGCCGCGATCCTCGCCAAGATGATCGCGAAGGATCCGAACGATCGTTACCAGAATTGCCACGACCTCGTCGCCGATCTCAACCAGCATCCGCTCGTCGCCAAGGGCGGCCCGATCACGGTGCAGACGAAACTGTCGGCCGCCGCGGCGACGATGATCGGCCAGAAGACGCCCGTGTCTGGCCAGGTCTCCCTGCCGCAGACGCCGCGCACGCCGATGTCCGCGCTCGGCGCGGCGAATACGCATGTCACCACAAGCGGGCGTCCGACGCCGCCGCCCGTTGCTGGCGCCGCCGCGCATCAATCCGTGCTCGATCGCCCGACGGCCTTACACGGTCAGGCGTCGAAGCGCTCGCCGCTGCCGTGGGCGATCGCCGCGGTCGCACTGCTCGCGGTCGCGGCCGGCGCCTACGCGATGCGCGCTCGCGTGCCCGCGCTCGCGAGCCTGTTCGGCCAACCTGCCGCGCAGACGACTGATGTCGCCACGAATGTGACGCCGAGCGCGCCGGTCGCTGCGTCTGCGGCGAACACGGCCGTGCAAACGCAGACCACCGGCGCGACGAACCCGGCCACAGGCGCGAACGCGACGATCGCCGCTGCCAACGCGCCTTCGACGACGACACCCACACCGCCATCGAATGAATCCGCCGGCGCATCGAACGCGAACGGTGCGGTCGCGACGACGCAAGTCGGCAACGAAACCCTCGCCGCGCAAGCACCGAGTACGCCCGCGACGACGCCGATCAACGACGCCGGCGCCCCCGACGCGCGCGCGTCGCAAGCGGGCGTCGAAGCGCTGCGCGACCTGCCTGCGGCGAAAGCCGCCGCGGACGCGGCCGCGCAACCGGCGGGCGAGCCGCAGAACGTCGCCGTCGCCACACCGCCGCGTCCCGCCGCACCGCCGAAGCCGCGCGTGCCGACGATCGCAGTGATGTCGAGCGGTGATGACGTGATCTCGTCGCCGGCCGAAGACGCGCTCGTCGACTTGTTGCAGCGTCGCGGTTTCCGCGTCATCGAGGGCGGCCGCGGCCGCGGCGACACGCCGAACCTGCGCTCGCTCGTCGGCAAGGCCGATGCCGTCGTCTTCGTCCACGCGCGCCCGGTCGGCTCGCAGCAACTCAACTACTACGGCCAGAGTTCGACGATGTACACCGTGCAACTCGGCGTGCGCGCCTACCGCGTCTCCGACGGCAGCGTGCTCTGGCGCAGTGGCGGCGACCAGGTCAATTTCACGAGTCTCAACGCCGCCGAAAAAGCACGCGAAGCGGTCGAGCCGCTGCTCGAAACGATTGATGGACGACTCGCCGAGTTTCGCTCGCGCGGGAAGCGGGGCTGAGCGAATTGCGAAGCAAGATTTCAAAACGGCGCCGCGAGGCGCCGTCTTTTTGCGCTCGCAAATCCATCTGTTTCAAGGTTCGATTTGCGCGGCCTCTCGATCCTTGACGCCGACAAAGATGAACCACAGCGCAGTATCGAGCGGCCCATCCTTTCCACCGCCGGCCGCGTACCGGCCACTTGAGATCAAGTTCCAGCGATGCTGGTTCGGCAAGCCGTCTGCGAGAAGCGCCCAGATCGCCGACTGCATAAGGTTGAGCGGGCCTTGCGGATCACGGACGCCCGGCTCGAAAAAATCGACGCCATTCTGAGCCAGCAACACCCGGCATTCGCCGACGTGGCAATCGACGGCTGCGAGCAGAACATGTGATGCGAGATCGGGTGGAAGCGCGGAGATCCACTCGCTGAAGCAGTCGCGAAGCGCCTGCTCCAGATCGCGCTCGCTCTCGCCGCCTGCTTCCTTTCCGTCGAAACCCTGGAACTCCAGTTTCTGGCTCGCGTAAACCGAGTCGCTCCCGGACTCGATCTTCTCGAGCAGATGGGCATACATGTCCGCCACGCGGTCGGCATCTATAGCACTCCCAGGCACAACCTTCGCGTTCGACGCGTCGTTCGTCTGCGTCGCGTCGCTTTCGGATTTTCCGGCATTCGATTCTGCCGAATCGGGAGTGGTTGTTTCGTCGTCGGCAGATGCTGGCGATTTGGCATTGCTTTCGTTGGAAGAGATGTTCGCCGTCGTCGTCGACGACGACACCTTCGCGCCATCCATCCCGGTTTGCGCAACGACGTTCGATGCAGGCGCGGATTCTGTTGTCGGCCTGTCCGCTTCCGGAGAAACCCTGGCCGCGTCAGTTTTGTTCGAACTCTCGCGGGATGCCACAGCTTCGCGTACGACAGCCGCGCCACCGCGCGTCGTCTTCGTCAACGCATTTGCCGCATCCGGTCGATGCGTCGACGCCGACCACCACCACGCCGCCAGCACCGCGCTCGCGGCAATCGCCGCCGCGACGAGAATCGTCTGCCGTGTGCCGCCGGGTTGCATGTCGGCGATTCTCGCAGCGCCGCTCAGAGCGCGGCAAGGTTCGCGTAGGCGAGCACGAGGCGCTTGCGGCCGGCGCCGGCGAAATTGACTTCGACCAGCGTGTGCTGGCCCGCGCCTTCGTAGCCGAGCACGACGCCTTCGCCGAAGCTCGCATGCGTGACGCGCTGGCCGAGCTTGAACGGCGTCGGTGCTTCGCGCAGCGACGCGTTGCCC
>JAKPAN010000146.1 GCA_029779475.1 Pseudomonadota bacterium | reverse complement strand
TCGGCACCCGTGCCAAGCGTGCGTACCGAACGCACGCTGGTGCCGGTCAGCGCGGCCACGCGGTCGAAGTCGAGCTGGCGCGAAGCCGCCTGCATGCGCTCGGCGGCGTGCTCGTGGTAGGTGACGATGTAGCGCGTGCTGGAATAGTCGCCCGACAAGGCATCGACGTTGATGCGATCGGCATACAGGCTCGCCTGTGCGCCGAGCGCGGGCGCCGCATGCAAATCCGAAACGGCGCCGAATGCGAGCCAAGCGGCGACCGCCAAAGCGGTATGGCAAACCACACCCTTGCGATTGTGAGTCACGTGTTTCCCCAGTCTTGAGTTGAGTGGAACGCTGCCAACGCAGCGTGTTTGCCCGCTCCCGGGCGCCCCGCACCGATGCGCCTCTCATCGCATCGGACTCCCTTCGAACCGGAACGTCGTCCCGATCCAGCGGACCATTGGTCGCCTGCCCCCAGTACGACCCAATCGTCCGAAACTACCGAAGGCCGGAACGCGGCACTGGGATGATCGTCACAGGAAAATTCGATGCGGCGCAGCAATGCTGCCGACGCAAAATGCGATGCGAACGTTCGTGGCATGCACGCGCTTGCCGTACCGGCGCCGATCCGCCTTCCACGCGCATCAACAGCGCAGGTAGATTCCAAGCATGGAAACGACGTCTTCCGCCCAACCTCCAACCATCGCGAATGCGCGCGAAACCGCGGTCGGCATCGCTTGCGGTATCGGCGCTGGCGCACTGTGGGGCCTGGTTTTCCTCGCGCCGGAACTGGTGCGCGAATTCAGCCCGCTGCAACTGACGATCGGTCGCTATCTCGCCTACGGCCTGATCGCGGCGGCACTCATCGCGCCGCGCTGGCGCTCGCTCGTCGCCGTCGCTCCGCGGCGTCAGTGGCGGGATCTGGTGTGGCTCTCGCTCGCCGGCAACACGCTCTATTACGTGCTGCTGTCGAGCGCAGTTCAGATCGGCGGCATCGCGATGACTTCGCTCGTGATCGGCTTCCTTCCCGTCGCGGTGACGATCATCGGCAGCCGCGACCAGGGCGCGGTTCCGCTGCGCAAACTCGTGCCGTCGTTGCTGTTTTGCGCGGCCGGCGCGGTGTGCATCGGCTGGCAGGCATTCGCCGGGCCATCCATCGGTTCGACGGAGAAGCAGATCACGGGTCTGATCTGCGCGATCGGCGCGCTGGCTTCGTGGACGGCTTATGCAGTCGGCAATGCGCGTTGCCTCGTGCGGCTGGATCACGTCTCGCCGCACGACTGGAACCTGCTGATCGGACTCGTCACCGGCACGCAGAGCCTGCTGCTGATCCCGTTCGCGGTCGCATTCGGCAGCACCGCGCACGATTCGAACCAATGGCTGCGCTTCGGCGCCGTGTCGGTCGGCGTCGCGGTGCTGTGTTCGATCGCCGGCAACGCGCTGTGGAACCGCATGAGCCGGCTGCTGCCGCTGACGCTGGTCGGACAAATGATCCTGTTCGAGACGGTGTTCGCGCTGCTCTACGGATTCCTCTGGGAACAGCGTTTGCCGACGCTGCCGGAAGTCGCCGCGATCCTGTGCGTGGGGGCGAGCGTGCTGACCTGTCTCGCCGCGCATCGCCGCCACGCGATCATCGAACCTCCCGCCTGACCCGGCCGCCGAAGCGGCCGGGCGTTTTGCGTCATTCGACGACGGCCGGTGCCTTTTCCGCTTCCTCGCAGGCGACGGCGAGCTTGCCGTCCCTGAGCGAGAGCAGCACCTTGCCGCCGTCGGCGAGCTTGCCGAACAGCAGTTCGTCGGCGAGCAGGCGCTTCACGTTTTCCTGGATCACGCGCGCCATCGGGCGAGCGCCCATCTGCGGATCGAAGCCATGCTCGGCGAGCCAGCGGCGCGCGTCGGCGTCGACGGTCAACGAGACGTGCTTCTCCTGCAACTGCATCTCGAGTTCGATGAGGAACTTGTCGACCACGCGCAGGATGTGCTCGAAGTCGAGCGAGTTGAACTGCACGATCGCATCGAGACGGTTGCGGAACTCCGGCGTGAACTGGCGCTTGAGCGCTTCCATCGCGTCGGTCACGTGACTTTGTTCGACGAAGCCTATCGTGCGCCGCGACGCCGCCTGCGCGCCGACGTTCGTCGTCATCACCACGATGACGTTCTTGAAGTTCGCCTCGCGTCCGTTCGTGTCCGTCAGCGCGCCGTGATCCATGATCTGCAAGAGGATGTTGTAGACGTCCGGATGCGCCTTCTCGATCTCGTCGAGCAGCAGCACGCAGTGCGGATGCTTGACGATCTGCTCGGTGAGCAAGCCGCCCTGGTCGAAGCCGACGTAACCCGGAGGCGCGCCGATCAGGCGCGACACCGAGTGCGGTTCCATGTACTCGGACATGTCGAAGCGCACGAGTTCGATGCCGAGTTGCATCGCAAGCTGGCGCGTGACTTCCGTCTTGCCGACGCCGGTCGGGCCGGTGAGCAGGAAGTTGCCGATCGGCTTGTCCGGATTGCCGAGTCCCGAGCGCGCCATCTTGATCGCGCTGGTCAGCGCATCGATCGCCGCGTCCTGGCCGAACACGACCATCTTGAGGTTGCGGTCGAGGTTGCGCAGCACGTCTCGATCGGACGCCGACACCTGCTTGGGCGGAATGCGCGCCATGCGCGCGACGATGAACTCGATCTCGGGCACGTCGACGCGGCCGCTGCGATCCTTTTCGGGCAGCAGGCGCTGGCGCGCGCCGGCCTCGTCGATCACGTCGATCGCCTTGTCCGGCAGCAGGCGGTCGGCGATGTGCTTGACCGACAAGTCCACCGCGGCCTTGAGCGCATCGTTCGTGTATTCGACCTTGTGGTGTTCCTCGAAGCGCGACTTGAGGCCCTTGAGGATCTCGATGCTGTCGGCGATCGAAGGCTCGACGACGTCGATCTTCTGGAAGCGCCGCGCCAGCGCGCGATCCTTCTCGAACACGCCGCGGTATTCCTGGAACGTGGTCGAACCGATGCAGCGCAGCTCGCCGCTGGCGAGCACGGGCTTGATCAGGTTGGACGCGTCCATCGTGCCACCCGATGCGGAACCGGCACCGATGATCGTGTGGATTTCGTCGATGAACAGGATCGCGCCGGGCTCCTTCTTGAGCTGGCCGATGACGGCCTTGAGGCGCTTCTCGAAATCGCCGCGGTACTTGGTGCCGGCAACGAGCGCACCGAGGTCGAGCGACCAGATGACCGCCTCCTTGAGCACGTCCGGCACGTCGCCTTCGACGATGCGCTTGGCCAAACCTTCGGCGAGCGCGGTCTTGCCGACGCCGGCTTCGCCGACGTAGAGCGGATTGTTCTTGCGGCGGCGGCACAGCACCTGGATCGTGCGCTCGACTTCCTCTTCGCGCCCGATCAGCGGATCGATCTTGCCCTGCCGCGCGAGTTCGTTGAGGTTGTTCGCGAACTCGGCGAGCGGATTGCCGCGCGGTTCCTCGCCGGCTTCGCCTTCGGCTTTCGCTTCCGCGCCGGCCGAACCGTTGGCGGATTCGTTGCCGATCTTGGCGACGCCGTGCGAAATGAAATTGACGACGTCGAGCCGCGACACGTCCTGCTGGCCGAGGAAATAGACCGCGTGCGAATCCTTCTCGCCGAAGATCGCGACGAGCACGTTCGCGCCCGTCACTTCCTTACGGCCGGACGACTGCACGTGGTAGACCGCGCGCTGCAGAACGCGCTGGAAACCGAGCGTCGGCTGCGTGTCGCGCTCGTCGCCCTGCGGCAGCACGGGCACGGTTTCGGTGATGATCGAGCGCAGGTCGCGCGCGAGTTTGGCCAGATCGGCGCCGCAGGCGCGCAGCACGCCGACCGCCGAGGCGTTGTCGAGCAACGCGAGAAGCAGGTGCTCGACCGTCATGAACTCGTGACGCTGCTCGCGCGCGTCCTTGTAGCACTGGCCGATGGTGACTTCGAGATCCTTGCTGAACATGCCGGAATGTCTCCGATATTTGCTGCGTCAGGATGTGGGGATAGCGAAGCGGTTTTCCAATCGGCCCGTTCCTTGTGCGATCGTCCCTGATCGCTGCATCTCGCAGATCGACGGATTCCGGAATCGACGACTTCGGAGAATCCACCAGCGGCCATCCATGACCGCACTTTCAATAAAAGCTCAGGATTTTTCCATCGTGCACAGCAGAGGATGCTGGTGCGAACGTGAAAATTCGTTGACCTGGGTGACCTTGGTCTCGGCGACCTCGCGCGTGAACACGCCGCACACACCCTTGCCGCGCGTGTGCACGTGGAGCATGACCTGCGTGGCGCGCTCGCGATCCAGGTTGAAAAAGGTCTCCAGCACGACGATGACGAAGTCCATCGGCGTGAAATCGTCGTTGAGCAACACGACCTGATACAGCGGCGGCCGCTCGATGGCGGTTTCCGGCTGCGCTTCCTGCACGGCGAGGCCGTGGGTGTGCTCGTTGTCTGGTTCGTTCTTGTGCGCCATTTCCAACGTCCGACTGCTTGCGGTTCGAGTATAACGCGGCGCTGTTTCGCGCTGCCGTCGACACATGGAGACGCATGCCAGCGCGTGCAAGGCCGCACGGTCCGGGCTGGCGCGACTGGTAGAATTGGCCGATGAATCCAGCGGTTCCCGAAGAAGAAGTCTGGCGTCCCCACGTCACCGTCGCGACCGTCGTCGCCGACGGCGATCGTTTCCTGCTCGTCGAGGAAGACGTGCGCGGCCGGCGCGTGCTCAACCAGCCGGCCGGCCATCTCGATGCCGGCGAATCGCTACATCAGGCCGCCGTGCGAGAAACGCTCGAGGAAACCGGCTGGCACGTCGGACTGACGCATTTCCTAGGCGTGCAGCAGTGGACGAGTGGCGCGCTGCATTTCGTGCGCTTCGCCTTCGCCGCGACCGCTTTGCGCCACGAGCCGGAACGGCCGCTCGACGACGGCATCCTCGGCACGACCTGGCTTACGCGCGACGAAATCGCCGCGGCGCCGAACCTGCGCAGCCCGATGGTGCTCGCCAACGTCGACGACTGGCTGGCGGGCGTGCGCTTGCCGCTTGCCACAGTGAACTACATGGACTCGGTTTCGTGAGCGTCGAGGTCATGGTCGGCCTCTCCGGCGGCGTCGATTCGTCGGTCGCCGCGCTGCTGCTGCAACGGGAAGGCGCGTCGATCGCCGGCCTGTTCATGCAGAACTGGGAAGAGGACGACCGCAACGGCGCCTGCCGCGCCGACGAGGATCGCAAGGACGCCGTCGCCGTCTGCGCGAAACTCGGCATCCCGCTGCACCTGCGCAATTTCGCGGGCGAATACTGGGATCAGGTGTTCGAGCATTTCCTCGCCGAATACCGCCGCGGGCGCACGCCCAACCCGGACGTGCTGTGCAATCGCGAGATCAAGTTCAAGACTTTCCTCGATCATGCGCGCGCGCTCGGCGCAGCGCAGATCGCGACCGGACACTACGCACGCGTCGACAGCGTCGAGGGCCGCTTCCGCCTGCTGCGTGCGCGCGACACTTCGAAAGACCAGACCTATTTCCTGCACGCGCTCGGCCAGGACGCGCTGTCGGCGACGCGCTTTCCGCTCGGTGACCTCGTCAAGACCGACGTGCGCGGCATCGCGCGCGACGCCGGTCTGCCAACGCACGACAAGAAGGACTCGACCGGCATCTGCTTCATCGGCGAGCGCGATTTCCGCGAATTCCTCGGCCGCTACATTCCCGCGCGGACAGGTTCGATGCGAACCCCTGACGGTGTCGAGGTCGGCGCGCATGAAGGCGTTTTCTACTACACGCTCGGCCAGCGCGGCGGACTCGGCATCGGCGGCCGTCGCGACGGCGACGGCGAGCCGTGGTACGTGGTCGGCAAGGACGTCGCCAAGAACATCCTCTACGTCGCGCAAGGCAGCGCGAACCACTGGCTGCATTCGACGCATCTGGCCGCGAGCGCGCTGACCTGGGTCGACGGTATGCCGCCCGCGGACGAATTCCGCTGCACGGCGATGACGCGCTACCGCCAGCCGCCGCAGGCGTGCCGCGTCGCCATTGACGGCGACGTGGCCATGGTCACGTTCGACGAAGCGCAGCGCGCGGTGACGCCGGGGCAATCGGTCGTCTTCTACGACGGCGAAGTCTGCCTCGGCGGCGGGGTCATCGACCGCAGCGACGCGCCGCTCGACGGCTGGCACGCGCACGACGGGAGTCGTCATGAAACGTGAAGCGCGCGTGATCGCCTTCGCCGGCGTGTTGCAGGCGTGCCGGCTCGTGCACGACCTCGCCACGCGCGGGCGCGCGGACGCGACGGCGGCCGAGACAAGCCTGTCGAGCATCTTCCGCATCGACGCCGACGATGCGGCCGACGTGTTCGGCGGCATCGGCGGCTTGCGCCTGGGTTTCGAGACGCTGATCGCGCAGATCGACGGCAACGAGCGCAACCTGCCGGTGACGCGCCTCGCGCTCGGCGTGCTGCGCCTGCAACGCCAGCTCATGCGCCAACCGCGCATGACAGCGGCGCTGCGCGAAGGCATCGAGTCGGCGCAACGGCAGGTCGACCACTTCGGCTTCAACCACCCGACCGTGCAGGCGCGGCTTGCGGAAATCTACGTCGAGACGCTGTCGCAGTTGCGCCCGCGCGTGATCGTGCACGGCAATCCGCAGCATCTGTCGAACGCGCAAGTCGTCGCGCAAATCCGCGCGCTGCTGCTCGCGGCCGTGCGCGCGGCGGTGCTCTGGCGGCAGGTCGGCGGCAGCCAGCTGCGCCTGATCGTGCGCCGCCGCCAGTACGCGATGCTCGCGCGCGGCCTGCTCGCGCGCAGCACGCTCGATCTCGGCTGAAGCGCGCCCCGCGCCTGATCGCGGGCTGAGCGAAGACGCGCTTCCGTCTCGCAGTCCGCCGCCGCTTGCGCGATAATTGCGGGCTAATCGCCGACCCGCTCTCTCGGGTCGCGCCCGCGGCGCCGCCGCGATCCGCATGCCACGCACCATGCCTGCCAGGAGATGCACATGACAGATTCGTTCGCGACCCGGGACACGCTCGAGGTCAATGGCCAGCGCTACACGTTTTCGAGCCTGCCCAAGCTCGGCCAGCGCTTCAATCTGGCGCGTCTGCCGTTCTCGATGAAGATCCTGCTGGAAAACCTGCTGCGCCACGAAGACGGCGTCAACGTGACCGCGAAGGAAATCGAAGCGGTCGCGAACTGGGACGCGAAGAAGGAACCGGACACCGAAATCTCCTTCATGCCGGCCCGCGTCGTGTTGCAGGATTTCACCGGCGTGCCCTGCGTGGTCGATCTCGCCGCGATGCGCGACGCCGTGGTCAAGCTCGGCGGCGACGCGACGCAGATCAATCCGCTCGCGCCGGCCGAACTCGTCATCGACCATTCGGTGCAGGTCGACGCGTTCGGCTCGCCCAAGGCGCTCGACGAGAACGTCGAGATCGAGTTCCAGCGCAACCAGGAGCGCTACTCGTTCCTGCGCTGGGGCCAGAAGGCATTCGACAACTTCAAGGTCGTGCCGCCGCGCACCGGCATCGTGCACCAGGTCAACCTCGAACACCTCGCACGCGTCGACTGCACCGCGCAGAAGGACGGCACGAACTGGGCGTACCCGGACACCGTGTTCGGCACCGACTCGCACACGACGATGGTCAACGGCCTCGGCGTGCTCGGCTGGGGCGTCGGCGGCATCGAGGCGGAAGCAGCGATGCTCGGCCAGCCGTCGTCGATGCTGATTCCGCAGGTCGTCGGCTTCAAGCTCAGCGGCAAGCTGCCGGAAGGCGTGACCGCAACCGACCTCGTGCTCACCGTGACGCAGATGCTGCGCAAGCTCGGTGTAGTCGGCAAGTTCGTCGAATTCTTCGGCCCGGGCTTGGCCAACCTCGCGCTTGCCGATCGCGCGACGATCGCGAACATGGCGCCGGAATACGGCGCGACCTGCGGCATCTTCCCGATCGACCAGGAAGCGCTGAACTACCTGCGCCTGTCCGGCCGTGACGAAGCGCAGATCAAGCTCGTCGAAGCCTACGCGAAGGCGCAAGGCCTCTGGCACGACGCATCGACGCCGCAGGCGGAATTCTCGGCGACGCTCGAACTCGACCTCGCCGACGTGAAGCCGTCGCTCGCCGGCCCGAAGCGCCCGCAGGATCGCGTGCTGCTCGAAGGCGTGCAAAAGAGTTTCAAGGACGCGGTCGGCCCGTTGACTGCGAATCGTCGCGCCAAGAACGGCGCCGTCGCCGATTTCGCCAACGAAGGCGGCGCGACGGCGATCGGCAATCCCGCCAACTCGATCACGAGCAGCGGCGTGCGCGTCGAGAAGGACGGCGAGAGCTTCCTGCTCGGCGACGGCAGTGTCGTCATCGCGGCGATCACCTCGTGCACGAACACCTCGAATCCGGCGGTCATGCTCGGCGCCGGCCTGCTGGCGAAGAAGGCTGCAGCGAAGGGCCTGAAATCAAAACCGTGGGTCAAACCCTCGCTCGGCCCGGGTTCGCTCGTCGTCACGGACTATCTCGAGAAGACCGGCCTGTTGAAGGAGCTGGAGAAAGTCGGCTTCTACGTCGTCGGCTACGGCTGCACGACCTGCATCGGCAATTCCGGTCCCCTGCCGGCGGAGATCAGCAAGGGCATCGCCGAGGGCGATCTCGCGGTCGCGTCGGTGCTGTCGGGCAACCGCAACTTCGAAGGCCGCGTGCATCCCGAAGTGAAGATGAACTATCTCGCCTCGCCGCCGCTCGTCGTCGCGTATGCGCTGGCCGGCACGCTCGACATCGACCTCACGAAAGAACCGATTGGCACCGGCAGCGACGGTCAGCCCGTGTTCCTCAAGGACATCTGGCCGACCAACAAGGAAATCTCCGACACGATCGCCGGCGCGATCAACCCGGAAATGTTCGAAAAGAACTACGCCGACGTGTTCAAAGGCGACAGCCGCTGGAATGCGATCGCCTCGCCCGACGGCTCGGTCTACCAATGGGATGATTCGACCTACATCAAGAACCCGCCCTATTTCGACGGCATGGGCAAGGAACCGGGTTCGATCGACGACATCCACGGCGCGCGCGCGCTCGGCGTGTTCGGCGACTCGATCACCACCGACCACATCTCGCCGGCCGGCTCGATCAAGAAGGACAGCCCGGCGGGCCGCTTCCTGATCTCGAAAGGCGTCGAACCGAAGGACTTCAACTCCTACGGCTCGCGCCGCGGCAACGACGACGTGATGGTGCGCGGCACGTTCGCCAACATCCGCATCAAGAACCTCATGCTCGACGGCGTCGAAGGCGGCTACACGCTGCACGTGCCGAGCGGCGAGCAGCTTGCGATCTACGACGCCGCGATGAAGTACAAGGCCGAGAAGACGCCGCTGGTCGTGCTCGCCGGCAAGGAATACGGCACCGGTTCGTCGCGCGACTGGGCGGCCAAGGGCACGCTGCTGCTCGGCGTGAAGGCCGTCATCGCCGAAAGCTTCGAGCGCATCCACCGCTCCAACCTCGTCGGCATGGGCGTGCTGCCGTGCCAGTTCCTGGACGGACAGAATGCGCAGACGCTCGGCCTGACCGGCAAGGAAACCTTCGACATCACCGGCCTCAAGGACGGCGCATCGAAGGAAGCCGACGTCGTCGCGACCGCGGCCGACGGCTCGAAGAAATCGTTCAAGGTGAAAGTGCTGCTGCTCACGCCGAAGGAGCGCGACTTCTTCCGCCACGGCGGCATCCTGCAGTACGTGCTGCGCCAGCTGGCGGCGAAGAAGGCGGCATAACGCTTTCGCACATCGGCGGATCGAAAACGGCGCGGGAAACCGCGCCGTTTTTTTACGGTCGGCAAGCGTTGCTCAACGCGAATCGCCCGACCAATTCGCGTTGTTGCATAGCCAACTTTTCCCATCGCGCCGCCAGCCGGTTTCGAAATGCAACGTCGCAGCACGATCCGGAATCCAGCGGCCGCTGGTGTCGGTGACGAACGCTTCGAAGCGCGCGGTAGCGCGGTCGCCCCTCACTTCCACGTCGACCGGCCCGATGCGCACGCCAATGGCTTTCGCGACGACGAACTGGCCGCGCAGTTGCGATTTGAGTCCAGCCTTGTCGAGTTCGTTGTTGCCGATGAAGTCGTCGGCGAGCACGTCGGTCAATGCCGACGCATCATGCGCTTGCGCGGCGGCGACGCCTTTTTCGATCGACTCCCGGATGGCCTGACCGTCCGGCGTGCGCGCGCAAGCCGCCATGCAAAGGGCCATCAGGAAAGCGATCGGCCGTGCCTGCTTCATCGAAGACTCCTTCTCGTTGCGTCGCCGCTTGCCGCTGCTTCGAGGCTTGTGCTGCAATCGAACCGACATCGCGCCAACGGCGCACACTCACAGTCTACGCGCGCGGAACGTCGCGACGCGCATCCAGCTCAGGGGGAACATGCATGGACAACCGACAGCACCCGTGGCTCGCGAACTATCCAGCCGGCGTGCCGGCCGAGATCGACCCGGGGCAGTATTCGTCCGTCGCCGCAATGTTGCTGGAATGCTGCGATCGTTTCCGCCACCGGCCCGCGTTCAACAACATGGGCCGCACGCTGAGCTACGGTGATCTCGACCGTCTCAGCGCCGCGTTCGCCGCGTTCCTCGTCAACGACCTCAAGCTGGCCAAGGGCGATCGCGTCGCGATCATGATGCCCAACCTGCTCCAGTATCCTGTCGCGATCATGGCCGTGTTGCGCGCCGGTCTCACCGTCGTCAACGTCAATCCGCTCTACACGGCGCGCGAACTCAAGCACCAGCTCGACGACTCCGGCGCAAGCGCGATCATCGTCGTCGACAACTTCGCGCATACCGTGGCCGATGTGATCGGCGAGACGCCGTGCAAGCACGTGATCTGCACTGGTCTCGGCGACCTGCTGGGCTTTCCGAAATCGGCGATCACCAACTTCGTCGTGCGCCACGTCAAGAAGATGGTGCCGGCGTTCTCGTTGCCGGGCGCGATCCGTTTCAACGAGGCGCTCGGCCGCGGTACGCGTTCCAAACTGCCGAAGATCGAGATCACGCCCGACGATCTCGCCTTCCTGCAGTACACCGGCGGCACGACGGGCGTCGCCAAGGGCGCGATGCTCACCCATCGCAACATGATCGCGAACATGCTGCAGGCGTATGCGTGGCTGACGCCGGTCGTGCGCGAGGGCGAGGAAGTCGTCGTCACCGCGCTGCCGCTGTATCACATCTTCGCGCTGACCGCGAACTTCCTGACCTTCGCGCGTTCGGGCGGTTACAACATCCTCATCACCAATCCGCGCGACATGCCGGGCTTCGTGAAGACGATCAAGGACCTGCGTTTCACCGCGCTGACCGGCGTCAACACGCTGTTCGCCGGCCTGCTCAACACACCCGGATTCGACAAAGTCGACTTCTCCAAGCTGCATCTCACGCTCGGCGGCGGCATGGCCGTGCAACGCGCGGTCGCCGAACGCTGGAAGAAGGTCACCGGTTGCACGCTCGCCGAAGCATACGGACTCACCGAAACCTCGCCCGCAGCCTGCATCAACCCGCTCGATCTCGCCGAATACAACGGCTCGATCGGCTTGCCGGTGCCGTCGACCGACGTGTCGATCCGAGACGACGACGGCAAGGAACTGCCGCTCGGCGAAGTCGGCGAACTGTGCGTGAAAGGCCCGCAAGTCATGAAGGGTTACTGGCAACGCCCCGAGGAAACCGCGAAGGTGATGACGGCCGACGGCTGGCTGCGCACCGGCGACATCGCGCGCATCGACGAGAAGGGCTACGTCTACATCGTCGACCGCAAGAAGGACATGATCCTTGTCTCCGGCTTCAACGTGTATCCAAACGAGATCGAGGACGTGGTCGCGCTCATGCCCGGCGTGCTCGAGGTCGCGGCCGTCGGCGTGCCCGACGAGAAATCCGGCGAGGCGGTCAAGCTCGTCATCGTCAAGCGGGATCCCGCGCTGACCGCCGAGGACGTACTCAAGCACTGCAAGGTGAACCTCACCGGCTACAAGCAGCCGAGGTACGTCGAATTCCGCGAGTCGCTGCCGAAGACCAACGTCGGCAAGATCCTGCGTCGCGAACTGCGCGACGCAGCGCCCGCTCATTGAGCGGGCCAGGGATTCAGGCCGGATACGGCTCGTCGGTGTCGGCGTAGCGGCCGAGCAGGTTCCACAGCGGAACCTGTTTGTCGTCGGGAATGCGCGAATAGGCGAAACCGAGTTCGCCGTCACCGATGCGCGCGAGGCGCGCGATCACGTGGATGTCGAGCGTGTCGCCGATCAGGATGTCGATGTTGAAGGTATCGTCGATCTGACCCTTCCAGCCTGGTGGCCGCGCGGCACGCAGGCCCGTCGCCGAGATGTCCAGAATCTCGCTGCTCCAGCTGTCGAGTCCACGGCTGATCAAGGCCGTCGACTCGAGCGTCATGCGCGCCGATCGCAGGCGCTTTCCCTCGCTGCTCACGTTCGTCCTCCCCTCCTGTCCAGATTCCCCATCGCCGAATGTCGCCTGAAGCACGCCATTCGTCAATGTCCACCGCCGCCCGGAAACATCAATTCACATGCCGGAAGCGCTGCTCACGCCTCCGGGCGCATGTATGGGAACAGCAGCACGTCGCGGATCGAGGGCACGTCCGCGAGCAGCATGACGAGACGGTCGATGCCGACGCCGAGGCCGCCCGTCGGCGGCAAACCGACTTCGAGTGCGCGGATGTAGTCGGCGTCGAAGTGCATCGCCTCGTCGTCGCCCGAGTCCTTGGCTTCGACCTGCGCCTTGAAGCGCGCGGCCTGGTCTTCCGGATCGTTCAACTCCGAAAAACCATTGGCGATTTCCTTGCCGCCGATGAACAGCTCGAAGCGATCCGTGATGTCCGGATCGTGGTCGTTCGCGCGCGCGAGCGGCGAGACTTCGACCGGATGCGCGGTGATGAAGGTCGGCTGCACCAGCGTCTGCTCGACCGTCTTTTCGAAGATCTCGAGCAGGATCTTGCCCCAGCCGTAACCCGCCTTGACGTGCACGCCGAGCTTCTCGGCATGCGCGGCGATCTTCGCGCGGTCGCGCAGATCCGCGCGCGCGATCTGCGGGTTGTGTTCGAGCACCGCGTCTTCCATCTTCCAGCGGCGGAACGCGGGGCCGGCATCGATGTCGCGGCCCTCCCAGGCAAGCGCCGTCGTGCCGACGACGTCGGATGCGGCGGTGCGGATCATCGCCTCAGTGATGTCCATGATCTCGTTGTACGTGGCGTAGGCCTGATACAACTCGAGCATCGTGAATTCGGGGTTGTGCCGCGTCGACACGCCCTCATTGCGGAAGTTGCGGTTGATCTCGTAGACGCGCTCGAAGCCGCCGACGACGAGGCGCTTGAGGTACAGCTCCGGCGCGACGCGCAGGTAGAGGTCGATGTCGAGCGCGTTGTGATGCGTCACGAACGGCCGCGCCGTCGCGCCGCCGGGGATGACGTGCATCATCGGCGTTTCGACTTCGAGGAAGCGCCGCGCATCGAGGAAGTTGCGCAAGTGGCGCACGATCTTCGAGCGCAACTCGAACACGCGCCGCGATTCCGGCGTGACGATGAGGTCGACGTAACGCTGGCGATAGCGCTGCTCGACGTCGGCCATGCCGTGCCACTTGTCCGGCAGCGGGCGCAGCGACTTGGTGAGCAGGCGCAGGTTCTCGACCTTGACCGACAACTCGCCGGTCTTGGTGCGCATCAGCGGGCCTTCTGCGCCGACCACGTCGCCGATGTCCCACGATTTGAACGATTCGTAGACATCGCCGACCGCGTTCGCTTGCACGAACAGCTGGATGCGGCCGCTCATGTCCTGGATCTGCACGAAGCTGACCTTGCCCTGCCCGCGCTTGAGCATGATGCGGCCGGCCACCTTCACGCGGCGCGCCGCGGCTTCGACGGCTTCCGCCGTCCAGCGGTCCGCATCGGCGTATTCGTCCTGCAAATCGCCCGCGAACGCATCCGGCGCGAAGTCGTTCGGGAACGCGATGCCCTGCGCACGCAGCGCGCGAAGTTTTTCGCGGCGCTCGGCGATGAGCTTGTTTTCGTCTTGCGCAAGAGCGCTCGACGCGCCTTCGTCAACCGATGCTGTGTTGTTTACGCTCATCTCGTCTTCCCGTTTCCTGCTTCACGCGTCGATACGTTTGGCGCCGGCTTCGAGCCCGGCCTTGAGGCTGCTCTCGATGAACTCGTCGAGATCGCCATCGAGCACCTTCTGCGTGTCGCTGCGTTCAATGCCGGTGCGCAAATCCTTGATGCGCGACTGGTCGAGCACGTAGTTGCGGATCTGGCTGCCCCAGCCGATATCGGATTTCGTGGCTTCCAGTGCGTCTTTCTCTGCGTTGCGCTTGAGCATCTCGATCTCGTAGAGCTTGGCTTTCAGCATCTTCATCGCGCGGTCGCGGTTGGCGTGCTGCGAGCGCTCGGTCTGGCAGGCGACGACGACGCCGCTCGGCACGTGCGTGATGCGCACCGCCGACTCGGTCTTGTTGACGTGCTGGCCGCCGGCGCCGGACGAACGATAGACGTCCGTTTTCAGGTCGGCCGGATTGATCTCGATGTCGATGTCGTCGTCGACTTCCGGCGAGACGAACACCGACGTGAAACTCGTATGGCGTCGGTTGTCCGAGTCGAACGGCGACTTGCGCACGAGGCGATGCACGCCGATCTCGGTCTTGAGCCAGCCGTAGGCGTGGTCGCCCTCGACGCGGAATGTCGCGCTCTTGATGCCGGCGACTTCGCCCGCGCTCGCTTCGAGCAATTCGGTTTTCCAGCCCTTCGACTCGGCCCAGCGCAGGTACATGCGCAGCAGCATTTCGGCCCAGTCTTGCGCCTCGGTGCCGCCGGCGCCGGCCTGGATGTCGACGAATGCGTTCGCGCCGTCCATCTCGCCGGAAAACATGCGTTGGAATTCGAGCTTGTCGACTTCCTTGCCGAGCTTCTCGACATCCTCGGAGACCGCAATCGCGGTGCCTTCGTCGCTTTCGGCGATGGCGAGGTCGAGCAGATCGCCGGCTTCGCCCAGGCTGTCGGTCAGGCTGCGGATGCCGCCGACGATGCGATCGAGCTGCGCGCGCTCCTTGCCCAGATCCTGTGCGCGCTGCGGGTTGTCCCAGACGTCGGGGCTTTCGAGTTCGCGAGTGACTTCTTCGAGACGTTCGGCCTTGGTCTCGTAGTCAAAGAAACCCCCTGAGCGACGCCACGCGATCGGTGAGATCGGCGATGCGCGCGTGGATCGGATTGGTCTCGATCATGGTCCGGCAACCTGTGGAAAGCCGGACATTCTAGCAAACGGCCGCGGCGCAGCATCAGATGGAACGCGTCGCGGAGTCGCTCCGCGACGCGTCGGCCCGCTCACTCCGGTGGGTGGCCCCAACTGCCCGCGAGCGGAATGTCGCCCGTGGTTCCGAACGCCACGGTGGTCAGCACGACGGGGTCGAAGCCATTGCGGAAGATCGTGCCATCCGGCGTGCCGTCGTTGGGCACCAAGTAGAACGTCCCCGCACGGAAAAGGCCGACGCCGGACGAACCGTTGTGGGTCCAGTCGCCCGCGACCGGCAGATCGCCGGCAGCGCCGCTCAATGCAACCGGCGCATCGTTCGGCGCACTGCCGGTGATGTTGCGATTGGTCAGATAGAAGCGGCCTGTCGACGGGCGATACACGCCCGCGCTGTAGTCGCCGTCCTGGTTCCAGTCGCCACCCAGCGGCACGTCGCCCGCGGAACCGAAGACAACGCTGTAATCGGGCGATCCGGCGACGAGATCGTTCTTGAGATATTGCGTGCCGTTCGACGCGCGGAAGACGCCGACGCCGTCGCGGCCGTTGCCGTCCCAGTCACCGACGAGTGGCTTGTCGCCACTGGTTCCGAACACGAACTGGTAGGGCGCGCTGGCGATGTCGAGCCCGCGCCACTTGTCCCAGAGATAGAACGTGGCCGTGCTCGGACGCCACAACCCCGGCGTGTCGATGCCGTCGCCGTTCCAGTCGCCGACAATCGGGATGTCGGTATTGACCGCGCCCGTCACCGTGGCCGCGATGTCCGGCGCGCCCGCGGCAAGGGTATTGCGCAGGTAGAACGTCTGCGTGGACGGCCGATACACGCCGATCTTGTCCGACTTGCCCATCACCGCGCCGAAACGCGAGAGCTTGCCGCTATTCAGGCCGCCCACCCGAATCTGCCCACTGCGCGGATCCACACCGACGCCGTTGGCCCCGATCGCGTCGATGCTGTGCAGATAAGTGCCGTTGTCGTTGAATTGCACCACGCGGTTGTTGCCAAGGTCGCCCGCGTACAAGTTGCCGCGCTGGTCGACGGCCAATCCCAGCGCCCCCGCCAACTGACCGGAACCACTCGTGGAATCGTTCAATACCTTGATGAAATCGCCGAACACGGTGAATTGCTGGATGCGCTTTCCGGTGTATTCCGCCACGTATACCTGGTTGCGATTTCGATCCACCGCGATGCCTTCCGGCGACGTGAACTGGCCGTCGCCCGTGCCCGTAGTGCCCCATTGGCGCACGTAGGTGCCGCTCAGGCTGAATTTCTGCACGCGGTTGTTGACCTCTTCCGCGACGTAAAGCCAGGCCCCGTCCGTGGCAACGCCGGACGGATGATTGAACTGACCGTCGCCCGTGCCCAACGTGCCCCATTGCGTCATATAGCTGCCGCTGGACGTGAATTTCTGGATGCGGTTGTTGTTGCGATCGGCGACGTACACGTTGTCGCTGTCGTCGATGGCGATGCCCATGAGGCCGCTGAATTGCCCGTTGCCCGTACCGTATGAACCCCATTGCGTGATCGACGTGCCGAATTTGTCGAACTTGGAAATCGTGTTGTTGTTGTAGTCGGTGACGTAGACGTTCTCCGCGCTGTCGTAGGCAATGCCGAAGAGATAGCCGTTGCCGGAAACCGCGACGCTGTCCATGGAAGGATTGGCGATGGGTTGCGCCGAGTGCGAGAACAGCTGCACGGATTGCGAACCGCCATCGGCGACGATGATCGCCGGCGTGCCGTTGTATGGCGCGAAGCTCAACGGCGATGTGATCGCGATGCCGCGAACGCCCTTGAAATACCCGTCGGACACGAAGGTCGGCGAGCCGTAACCGCCGTAGTAGTAGGTTTCGTAGTTGCCGAGCGAGTCGTAGGCGTAGACATCGCCTGTCCCCGATCCGGTCACCCAGATGTTGTCGGCCTTGTCCACCGCGACGGCATAGGGCGTGTTGATGCCGACAGCGACATTGCGCAGCCACGTCCCGCTGGAATTGAATTTCGAGACGCGGTTGTTGTCCCTATCCGCGACGTAGATGTTGCCGACGCTGTCGATCGCCAGACAGAACGGATTGTTGAACTGCCCGTTGCCGTTGCCTGCACTGCCGAACTGGCTGACGTAGATGCCTGCCGTGGTAAAGGCCTGGACGCGGTCGTTGCCGGTCTCCGACACATACAACAACCCGTTGGCCGGGTTGTAGACCAGCCCCGATGGTCCGGAGAGCTGTCCGGGGCCGCTACCGGCGCTGCCGAACTGGCCGATGTAGGCGCCGGTGGTCTTGTTGAACCGCTGCACGCGCGAATTGAAATAGTCGGCCACGTAGATGTCGTTGCCGACCACGGCCACCTGCGCCGAACCGCTGAATTGCCCGGCTCCCGATCCGGGGGCGCCAAAGGTACGCACGTAGCTCAGGCCGGTGCCGACGATCTGGTACATGAGCACCGTGCTGGCGCTGTAGTCGGAGAAAAAGAAATAGTCGTTGTCGGCCGTCACCAGGAACGGAAACGTGAATCCGCTGGCGGAAGTCTGGAAGTGAATGCTCCGATATCCACCCGACACCGGGCCGACGGAATCCACTCCATACGTCGGCGACACGTCCCACGGAGCAGGCGTGGGGACGTCCATCGCCGATACGGCCGGAACGACGCCCAAAGCGAGCAACACGCAGCCCAAACGATATGCGAACGACATGACTCCCTCCTTCACTTCGCAAGCACGCGGGAACGTGACGGGAGTGCTCTTGGCCGCCCGTGGCGGTGGCAGGCGCAACATCCGTCACGCTGAAAAGCGCGCCGACGCTAGCACAACCACGCGACCTACGCCGGTTCGATATGCCGCAGGAGCAATTGCAGGCGCAGCGCCCCCTGCCACTCGTCCAACGCGAGCTGGTAGGCCGCGCGGATGCGCGGCGGCGGCGCGGCATCGGTCCGCACATTGAATTGCACCGCGTCGACGGGCGCACCCCCGTCACGGCGCAGCCTCATGCGCAGATGCTTCTCGCCGACAACGCGCCAGGAATCGACCTTGAACTCGCCGTCGAACAGCGGTTCGGGAAACGCCTGTCCCCACGGGCCACCCGCGCGCAGCGCCTGCGCGAGTTCGATCGAAAAGTCGCCGGGCATCAGTTCGCCATCGCTGAGCAATACGGATTCCAGTTGCTCCGGCGCAATGCGTTCGCGCGCAATCGCGTCGAACGCCGCGGTGAACGCATCGATGTCGTCGCGACGCAGGCTCAAGCCAGCGGCCATCGCATGACCTCCGAAGCGCAACAGCAGACCGGGATGGCGCGCGTCGATCTCGGCCAGCGCGTCGCGCAGGTGGAAGCCGGGAATCGAACGTCCCGACGCCTTGATTTCCCCATCCGCGACGGCGCATGCGACCACTGGCCGCTGCAGCGATTCCTTGAGCTTGGAAGCCACGAGGCCGACGACCCCGTGGTGCCAATCCGGATTGAACAACACGACGCCATGCGGCAACGCCCCGTCGCCACGCGCCGCGATCCACGCACCAACTTCCGACTCCGCCTGCTCGACCATGCCGGCTTGCAATTCCTGGCGTTCGGCGTTGATCGCGGACAGCGTCGCCGCGAGCTCCGCCGCGCGCACCGGATCGTCGGTGAGCAGGCATTCGATGCCGAGGCGCATGTCCTCGAGCCGCCCCGCGGCGTTGATGCGCGGGCCGACCACGAAACCCAGATCGCCCGACACTGCGCGTGCGACATCGCGCTTGCCCGCATGGAACAGCGCAGCGACACCTGCGCAGCCGCGCCCGCTGCGAAGCCGCTTGAGGCCGGCCTCGACAAGGATGCGATTGTTGCGGTCCAACGGAACCAGATCGGCGACGGTGCCGAGCGCGACGAGATCGAGCAGCGATGCGAGATCGGGTTCCGCTACTCCGCATGCCGCGAACCAGCCGCTCTCGCGCAGGCGTGCGCGCAGCGCGAGCAGCAGGTAGAACATCACGCTGACGCCCGCGAGATGCTTGCTCGGGAACGCGGCATTCATGCTTGCGTCCTGCGCGCAAGCATCGCAAAGCATGTCCCCGTGCGCGCAGGCTTCGACGGCGCCCGCGTTCGGGTTGACGATCGCATCCGCATCAGGGAGCGATGCGCCGGGCAGATGATGATCGGTGACGATCACGTGCATGCCATGCGCTTTCGCCGCGGCGACGCCGGCATGCGCGGCGATGCCGTTGTCGACCGTGATCAGCAACCGCGGACGCTGCGGCAGCAATTCGCCGACGATCGACGGACTCAAGCCGTAGCCATGCAGAAAACGATTCGGCACGGCGTAACCGACGTCGCTCGCGCCGAGCGCGCGCAGGCCGCGCACTGCAACCGCGGTTCCGGTAGCGCCGTCGCAATCGAAGTCGCCGACGATCACGATGCGTGACTGCTCGCGAATCGCCGTTTCAAGCAGCTCGCATGCGCGCGTGATCCCGCCGAGTTGCTGCGGTGGCAGCAGCGTGGCGAGCCGGTGCTCGATCTGCTCCGGCGACGCGATACCGCGCGCGGCGTAGACGCGCCGGAGCACCGGGTGCATCGCCTCGGGCCAATCGCCGGCCTCGGGCGCGGTGCGGCGCTCGATGCGCGGCGGCTTCATGCCGAATGGCCGTATGTGCGGACGGACGTCCGGATCAGGCTTGGTAACTGACCGAGACGATTTCGTAGTTCTTGGTGCCGTTCGGCGCCACGAACTCGAAGCTGTCGCCTTCGCTCTTGCCGATCAGCGCGCGCGCGAACGGCGAGGACACCGAGATCAGGCGCTGCTTGATGTCGGCCTCGAGGTCGCCGACGATCTGATAGGTGACTTCCTCGCCCGAATCCTCGTCGGCGAGTTCGACGGTCGCGCCGAAGACGATGCGCTTGCCCGCGTTGAGGCGCGACACGTCGATGACGTCCGCGTGCGAGAGCGTGCCCTCCAGTTCCTGGATGCGGCCTTCGATGAAGCCCTGCAATTCGCGCGCGGCGTGGTATTCCGCGTTTTCCTTGAGATCGCCGTGCGCACGCGCTTCGGCGATCGCGGCGATGATGCGCGGGCGCTCTTCGCTCTTGAGGCGGTCGAGTTCGCCGCGCAGGCGCTCCGCGCCCTTCTTGGTCATCGGGGGACGATTCATGCCAGTTCCTGATTCATGACAGTTCCGCGTGCAATTCCTGCAGGCTGTGGACGTCGGGATTGTTGCGGAAGTCGAGCGAATGCAAAAGCGCTTTCGCGCCGCTGACCGTCGTCGAATAAGTCACGCGCTGCTGCAACGCTTCGCGGCGGATCGAGAACGAGTCGGCGATCGCCTGCTTGCCTTCGGTGGTGTTGACGATGAACGCGATCTCGCCGTTCTTGATGCGGTCGACGATATGCGGGCGTCCCTCGATCACCTTGTTGATGCGCTCGCAGGCGATGCCGTTGGCGACGAGGAAATCGTGCGTGCCGCCGGTCGCGACGATGCTGAAGCCGCGGCGCAGGAGTTCGCGCGCGACTTCCAGCAGGCGCGGCTTGTCGCCGTCGCGCACCGACAGGAAGGCCTTGCCCGGCTGCGGCGCGGCGATGCCGGCAGCCTCGTGCGCCCGCGCGAACGCGGCGCCGAAGTTGCGGCCGACGCCCATCACTTCGCCGGTCGAGCGCATTTCCGGACCGAGGATGGGATCGACGTTCTGGAACTTCAGGAACGGGAAGATCGCTTCCTTGACCGAGTAGTAGTCCGGCACGACTTCGCGCGTCGCGTTTTGCGCGACAAGCGACTGGCCGACCATGCAGCGCGCGGCGATCTTCGCGAGCGCCATGCCGGTCGCCTTGGCCACGAACGGCACCGTGCGCGACGCGCGCGGGTTCACTTCGAGGATGAAGATCGTGTCGCCGCCGTTGCCGTCGGATTGGATCGCGAACTGCGTGTTCATGAGTCCGACGACGTTCAACTCGCGCGCGAGCAGGCCGACCTGACGGCGCAATTCGTCCTGCGTCGCAGGCGAGAGCGAATACGGCGGCAGCGAACACGAGGAATCGCCCGAGTGCACGCCAGCTTCCTCGATGTGTTCCATGACGCCGCCGATAAGCACATTGCCTTCGGCGTCAGCGACGATGTCGACGTCGACTTCGCCGGCATGGTCGAGAAAACGGTCGAGCAGCACGGGCGAGGAATCAGACACACGCACGGCATCACGGATGTAGCGCGACAGGTCGGCATCGTCGTGCACGATTTCCATCGCGCGACCGCCGAGCACGTAGCTCGGACGCACCACAAGCGGATAGCCGATCTCGCGCGCGAGCGCGAGCGCTTCTTCCGCATTGCGCGCGGTGCGGTTCGGCGGCTGACGCAAGCCGAGCTTTTCGATGAGCTTCTGGAAACGCTCGCGGTCCTCGGCAAGGTCGATGCTGTCCGGGCTCGTGCCGATGATCGGCACACCGGCCGCTTCGAGCGCGCGCGCGAGCTTGAGCGGGGTCTGGCCGCCATACTGCACGATCACGCCCTTCGGCTTTTCCTTGTCGACGATTTCGAGCACGTCTTCGAGCGTGAGCGGCTCGAAGTAAAGACGATCGCTGGTGTCGTAGTCGGTCGAAACGGTTTCCGGGTTGCAGTTGACCATGATGGTCTCGAACCCATCCTCGCGCAGCGCGAGCGCCGCGTGCACGCAGCAATAGTCGAACTCGATGCCTTGGCCGATGCGGTTCGGGCCGCCGCCGAGCACGACGATTTTCTCGCGCCGTGTCGGTGCGGCCTCGCATTCTTCTTCGTACGTCGAATACAGATACGCCGTCGTCGTCGCGAACTCGGCCGCACAGGAATCGACGCGCTTGTAGACGGGCCGCACATTGAACGCGCGGCGCAGCGCGCGCACGGCGTTCTCGTCGCTGCCGACCAGTTCGGCGATGCGGCCATCCGAAAAGCCCTTGCGTTTGAGGCGGAACATGCGCGCGGCGTCGATCGCGTCGAGTCCGCCGGATTTGATCTCGCCTTCGGTGCGCACGAGGTCGTCGATCTGCGCGAGGAACCACGGGTCGATATGCGTGAGCGCGAACACGTCGGCCCTCGAAAGGCCGGCGCGGAATGCGTCGGCGACGTGGAACACGCGATCCGGGCCGGGTTCCTTGAGCTCGCGCTTGAGCGCGGCGAGGCCTTCCGGCGTCGACGCGTCGTGCTTGTTCGGGTTGAGTCCGTTCTTGCCGGTTTCCAGGCCGCGCAGCGCCTTCTGCAGCGATTCCTGGAACGTGCGGCCGATCGCCATGACTTCGCCGACGGATTTCATCTGCGTGGTCAGGCGCGAGTCGGCGGCCGGGAATTTCTCGAACGCAAAACGCGGGATCTTGGTGACGACGTAGTCGATGGTCGGCTCGAACGAGGCCGGCATCTTGCCGCCGGTGATGTCGTTGCGCAGTTCGTCGAGCGTGTAGCCAATCGCGAGCTTCGCGGCGACTTTCGCGATCGGAAAACCGGTCGCTTTCGACGCGAGTGCGGACGAACGCGACACGCGCGGATTCATCTCGATGACGACGACGCGGCCGTTCTCGGCATTGACGCCGAACTGCACGTTCGAGCCGCCCGTGTCGACGCCGATCTTGCGCAGCACGGCGATCGACGCATCGCGCAGGCGCTGGTATTCCTTGTCGGTGAGCGTCTGCGCCGGCGCCACGGTGATCGAGTCGCCGGTGTGCACGCCCATCGGGTCAAGGTTCTCGATGCTGCACACGATGATGCAGTTGTCCGCGGTGTCGCGGACGACTTCCATCTCGAATTCCTTCCAGCCGAGCACGGATTCCTCGACGAGGACTTCGTGCACGGGCGAGAGGTCGAGACCGCGCTTGACGATCTCCTCGAACTCTTCGCGGTTGTAGGCGATGCCGCCGCCGCTGCCGCCGAGCGTGAAGCTCGGCCGGATGATCGTCGGATAGCCGACCTTGGCCTGCGCTTCGACGGCTTGCTCGAACGTCTTCGCGACTTCGGCCTTCGGACAGTCGAGGCCGATCTCCTTCATCGCGACGCGGAACAGCTCGCGATCCTCGGCCATGCGGATCGCTTCGCGCGAGGCGCCGATGAGTTCCACGCCGTACTTTTCGAGCACGCCGTGGTCGGCGAGATCGAGCGCGCAGTTGAGCGCGGTCTGGCCGCCCATCGTCGGCAGCAGCGCGTCGGGTTTTTCCTTGGCGATGATGCGTTCGACGGTCTGCCAGTTGATCGGCTCGATGTACACGGCGTCGGCCGTGCCCGGGTCGGTCATGATCGTCGCCGGGTTCGAGTTGACGAGGACGACGCGATACCCCTCTTCCTTGAGCGCCTTGCAGGCCTGCGCACCGGAATAGTCGAACTCGCAGGCCTGACCGATGACGATCGGGCCCGCACCGATGATGAGGACGCTCTTGAGGTCAGTTCTTTTTGGCACTGCCCGCTTCCTGGTCGTCCTTCGCCGGCGCTGCGGATTCCGCCGCGACGACGCTGACGTTGCGCACGGTTTCGCGCGGGATGTCGAGCTCGATCGAGCCGTTTTCCGGGCCGAGCTGCAGCGTCAAGCCGGGGTTGGTGTACTTGACGAGCTTGCCGCGGCGCACGGTGTCGAGCGTGGTTTCGACGACGATGGTGTCGCCGACATGATGCTCCAGCTCGGTGTACTCGACGACGTGCGCGAGCGGCTTGGCCGGTTCGGCAGGCGCGATCTTGACCGGCGGTTTCCTTTGCATGGCCGGCGCCGCGAGCGCTGGCGCCGCGAACGTCAGGGCGAGGGACATTACCACTGCGGAATAGGCGATTCGAAGCATGTCATTACGCCGCGGCGACCGCGCGCGCCTCCATGAGGTCAATGAAACGATCGAACAAACCGGCCACGTCGTGCGGGCCGGGACTGGCTTCCGGATGCCCCTGGAAGCCGAACGCAGGCGCGTCGCGGAACGCGATGCCCTGCAGGGAGCCGTCGAACAGCGAACGATGCGTCGCGCGCACGCTCGGCGGCAAGGTGGTTTCGTCGACGGCGAAGCCGTGGTTCTGGCTGGAAATCATCACGCGGCCGCTGTCGAGGTCGATGACCGGATGGTTCGCGCCGTGGTGGCCGAACTTCATCTTGACCGTCGTCGCACCCGCGGCGAGGCCGAGCAGCTGGTGGCCGAGGCAGATGCCGAAGGTCGGCATCTTCGCGCGCAGGAATTCGCGGATCGCGGCGATCGCGTAGTCGCACGGCTCCGGATCGCCGGGACCGTTGGACAGGAACACGCCGTCGGGCTTGAGCGCGAACACCTCGCTCGCGGGCGTCTGCGCGGGCACGACGGTGATCTCGCAGCCGCGGTCGGCAAGCATGCGCAGGATGTTGCGCTTGACGCCGAAGTCATACG
>JAKPAN010000241.1 GCA_029779475.1 Pseudomonadota bacterium | reverse complement strand
AAGGTGTTGATGGTGTCGTAGTTGGTCGTCGCGGTGCTCTGCGTCGGGTTGGCGTTGTTGACGCTGTAGCTGGCGGGCAGCTTCTGCGTCCAGACATCGCCGTTGGGCGCTTGCACTTCCAGGCGCAGCGAATTCACGGTGGCCGGGCTGGCGTTGACGGCGGCAGCGACGTCGCTCCAGGTCAGCACGAAGGTCAGCCGTTCGCTGCCGAGCGCGGTGATCGAGTAGTTGGCGACGCCGGCGGTCTGCAGACCGTTCGCCTCGTCCTGGATATACAGATGGCTGGCGTCGCCGGCGAAGTACAGCGAATCCTCGAGCAGGATGCGTCCGTAGCCCTGCGCCTGGCCGGGGTTGGCGCCGGCGCCGCTGCCGGTCATCTTGAAGGCGCCGGCCGTCATGATCGCCTTGATCAGCGCGCCGGACGGATTGGCGATGGCGTCGCCGGCATTGGCCACGCCGCTCGGGTAGAAGCCGCGTGCGAGGTATTCGCGCACCAGTGCCGCGTTGCCCGACGCGGTCGGCGTGGCCATCGAGGTGCCGCTCATCGTGGCCGTGCCCGTGGCGGTGCGTCCGGCCGAGATGATGCTGCTGCCCTGCGCGTCGATGTCGGGTTTGGTGCGGCTGTCCAGCGTCGGGCCGCGCGAGGAGAAGCTCGCTATCGCGTTGCCGCCGGTGCCGCGGCCGGTGGCGCCGATGGTCAGCACGTTCTTGGCATTGCCCGGACTGCCGACATTGTTGCCGTTCGGGCAGGCCGTCGCGTCGTTGCCGGCAGCGAACACGAGCAGGAGGTCGTTGCGATCGGCCATGACACGATCGGCGTCGCGCGAGGTTTCGTCGTAGGGCACCGTACAGCCGGAAATGCACAAGCCGAATTGATCCGTGCAGCCGCCGCCCCACGAATTGCTGTGGATGCGCGCGCCGTTCTGGTAGGCGGTGTCGGCGGCGTGGTAGGGCGTGCCGCCTGCGTCGTTGAGGTAGGTGAGGTTGCCGCCGCTTTCCTGCATGACGAGCTTGGCGTATGGCGCCATGCCGACGAGGTTGCTGGTGCCGTCGGGCGTTTGCAGGCCGGTGCAGCTCGTGCCGGGATTGAAGCCGTTGTCGTTGCCGATGATCGAGCCGCCGACATGCGTGCCGTGGCCGTGGTTGTCGCCCCATGTGGTGCCGGACAGGCCCGACCACTTGTAGTACGCAACGACCTTGCGCGCCAGATAGTTCGGCGCGGCGATCGCCGGGCAGGACGCGCCGCTGGTGCAGATGTCGATCGGCATCGGCTGGGTCGCGTCCTTGAACGCGATGTTGTCCATCCACAGGCCGGTGTCGAGTTCGCCGAGGATCTGGCCGCAGCCGTACAGACCGCGGTTCCAGATCGAATACGACGGCGAGGGCGAATTGACGGCGCTCTGGTGCAGCCAGTGGCCCTGCGAATTGAACGCGCGCATCGGCCGCTGGAAGCCGACCGCGATCACGTCGTCGCGCAGCGCGAGCTGCTCGACTGCGGCGGCGAGGCTCGCGCGGTCGAACGTCGCGCGCACGCGCATCGCACCGCCCGAGTCGATCACGTGCGTCACGGCGATGCCCGCGATCGACGCCATCGAACTGCTCAGCGCGGCGCGGCTCGCCTGCGTGTCGACCGAGATCTCGACCGAGTCGATGCCCAGTCCGCTGACGATGCCGCCACTCTTGAGTTCGTTGTAGATGTTCGGATCGACCTTGAGCGCGGGCATCAGCGGGCCGGCCCACATCACGCCATCGATCCTGCGCATCGCGTCGTCGAGCTGCGCCGGCATGCGCACGATGTAGGCGTAGTGCGGCGCGTAGTCGAGGATTTTCGCGCCGGCCGCTTCGACGGCGGCGCGCTGCGCCTGATTGATCGGCCCCTCGAACTTGACCAGTCGCAGCGTCGAATCCTTGACCGCATCGAGCGAAAGCAGGCTCTGCAGCGTGGAGGCCGCGCTGGTCGCCTTGCCCGTGCACACGTTCTGCTGCGCACCGGAAAACGACACGACGCAATGATTTTCCGTGGCGGATGCCGCCACCGGCAAAGCCAGCACGATGGCCAGCGACAACAGGTTACGCATGCGATGTTTCTCCCCAGAAAAAAGCCATGAACGACGACGTCGCGAAAGAATCTCCGTCAAGCGGGTTTGCCGCGTGTTCGCGAGCGTTGGAATTACTCGACTTCGGCGATGGCCTGTGAAGGCGAAAAGTGCCTGACAACGCCGTCCCAGTACGGCCTTGCTGGTCGGACGCTAGCATGATCGGACGCAGGTGCCATCCGTCCGGAGGCGGTATGCGGAGGGCCCGCGATGCGGGCGAGGCGCGCGAATCGAATCAGTGTCCGGTCGCTGCCGCGGCTGCGCCGGCTGGTATGGGCCGGGATTTTTCGTTGCGCGCCGACAATCGATCGATGATCGCCGCCAGCGTGAGGATGAACAGCACCGGCAGCGGATGCAGGTAGCGGAACGAGATGATGTGCGAACACAGCACGTGTCCGACGACGAGGCCGGGCGCGAGCAGTGCAAGCAGCAGTGCCGGTGCCGGATGCGTGCGGCGTTCGAGGGCGAACATGAGGATCGCGAGCGGCGCGAGCAGGAACAGGCAGGCGATGAGCCACCACGACGACGCGCCGAAATACTCGGACATCGGCGTATCGGTATGCGCGATGGTCGCATAGTCGTAGTGGAATCGGTCGCGCAGCAATTGCAGCGTCTGCGCGTTGGGCAATTCGCTGAAACCGAGGTCGCTGCGCATGCGTTCCACGCGGCGCTGCGTGTCGAAATAATCCTTGATCGTCCGCAAGCCCATGCGCACGAGGCCGAGCGGATTGTCGCGGATCGCGCGGTCGGCGAGTACGCCCGCGACCTCGCGCGTGCGCGGGCCGGCTTCCTCGCGCAGCGCGGCGACGAGGCCGTGCGGCGACCAGATGTGCGCTTCCCGGTAGAACGGATCGTCGATCGGCAGTTCGACGCGGTCGAGCACTTTGGGGTCGACGCCAGTGCCTACGAAATGCTCGGGCTTGAGCAACGGAACGACGAGGCCGAGCCGGAAGATGCCCGCGTCCTGGATGTATGCCGGCCGGCTGCGCGTGCCGTGTCCGTAGAGGCGCTTGTATGCGTCGTGGCAGCCCCAGGTGACGATGACGGCGGCGAACAGGTGTGCGGCGAAACGCCAGCCGCGCAACGCGGGCGCGGCGCGTCCGCGCAGCACCGCGAGAACCAGCACGCACGCGGTCGGCACGCTCAGCGCGACAGGAACGAGTCCGACGCGCAGGCTCGCCAGCGCGAGTCCGGCGACGATGCAGGCAAGCAGCCAGAGGAATCGTCCCGTCGCGAGATACGCGAGCGCGATGCCGACCAGAGCGACGAGGCAGAACGTGCTCGCCGCTTCGGTCATGATCATGCGCTCGTAGAAGAGCTGGCTCGGTTCGATCGCGACGAGCAGCGCGGCCAGCGCGGCGAGCCAGATGCGCACGCCGAGGCCGAAGCGCGCGATGCACAGCACGCCGGTCGCCACCGCCACGCCGAGCGCGGTTTGCAGCAGCAGCAGCGAGAACAGCGAATCCGAGCGCGCCGTGATCACGCGGATCAGCATCGGATAGGTGAACGAGCGATCGGGCGGCAGGCCGTGCGTGATCGCACCGGCGAGATACGTGCCCGAGTCGCCCGTGAACAGGCGGATTTCCGGATCGACGATCAGCAGCGCGAGCTTGACGAGCACGATGCCGAACACGACGCAGACGAGCGCGAGCCGTTGCGTCGCGGCGTCCGATGCGGGCGCCGTTTGCGTGTGGAGCGGGGCGGGCGCGCGCAGCGCATCCGCGACAATGGTTGCCATGACGTCCCGACAATGGCGCAAACCGACGCGGCGCGATCCTGGCGCCCGCATTCGACCGCGATGATCCTCGCGACGCGCCAGCTCCGGCGCGCCTCCCCCTGTTCTCGATGTACCCCAGCGGCCGGGTCTGGCGACGCGGACGCAAGCCGGGAGCTCCGGCCGCGGCATGCTATCAGCGGGAAGTTGTCAGTTGGGTTTCACGCGAGCGCGTCGGCGACGTTCGCGCAAGAAACGCTTCCTGCTCAGCGTTTCCGCCAGCGTGCGCGGACGAGGTCGGCGATCTCGCGCGTTTCCGCGAGCGGCGGCGGTTGCGGTTGCGGCCGGCTCGCACTGTCGCCGAGCGTGCGCAGGTGTCCGCTCGCGGCGAGTTCGGCATGGAAC
The DNA here is from genome assembly GCA_029779475.1 of Pseudomonadota bacterium. GTDB lineage: Bacteria > Pseudomonadota > Gammaproteobacteria > Xanthomonadales > Rhodanobacteraceae > Dokdonella_A. The sequence goes on along the minus strand of JAKPAN010000241.1, from coordinate 17,908 downwards.
GCGGCGAGCTTGCCGCCGATCGGCCGCGGCGCGAGCGTGTACACCGGTTTGCCGGTTGCGCAGGCTTCCGAAAGCATGTTCACCGAATCCGGCGTCACGACGATGCGGTCGGCCCAGCCGAGCAGGCCTGCATACGGATTCGCGCCGTCCTGTGGGCCGCTCCAGAACACGCCGGGAAACGCGGCGAAGCGTTCGCGCAATGTCGCCGCCAACGCGCCGGGCGTGCGCCGCGACACGCTGACGAGGAAGCTGCCGCCGTCCTGTGCCTGTTGCGCGGAGAGAGGCGCGAGCAGTGCGTCGAAATAGGCGTCGTCGAGCCGCTGCGCGCGCGTGCTCGCGCCGACGAGCACGGCCGTGCGCGGCGCAGGCAACTCGGCGAACGACGGAAACTGCGCGCGGCCCTGCGCGAGCCAGTCGACGTCGACCGGATTGAGCGCGCCGATGCTGGTGATCACGTTTGTGCCGGACAAGCCATCGTGCGCGGGCGCGACGACGAGATCGAACGCTGCGCTGTCGATGCGCGGATCGAGGATCTGCACGCAGAAACAGCGGCCGCCGCTCCACGCGCGCAGCGCACGCGTCGCCAGCGCGGCGCGGCGACCGCAGCCGATCGCGAGGTCGGGCCACGGCGGCGCGAGCGCGCTGCCGTCTTCGTCGCGCAATGCAAAGCCGGCACCGGCGAGCAGATGCGGCGCGAACGCGGCCCACGGCTCGCGCACGCGCAGGCGGATCACGCGCGGCGCGAGCCCGAGCGCCTGCGCGAGCGCGACGGCCTGGCGCTCGTTGCCGGCGGCGCCGTCGCTGATGGCCCAGCAGGCTGGAGTAGCGGAGATCATCCCGGCAGACTAACAGGATGTCGAGAAAGCGCTTTCCCGCACTTTCTCGACTCAGCGATCCGGCGCATGTCCGGACTCGCTTCCGACGATTCAAAGGCTTGCGTCGTTGGATCGCGCTCGCAGGCCGTTTCTCGACAGCTTGCTGATGCAGGACGATCGTTTCCGTGCGGGCAACACTGCATTCGGCCGCGGCGGCTTGAGCTTGGCGGCGTCGTGCCGCATTGTTCCGGCGCTGGACTTGTCCCCTTCCTTCGACTCCTGGAGAAATCCGATGATCCGTCGTTTTGCCCTCGCCGCCGCGCTCGCGCTGGCCGCATCCCCGGTGTTTGCCGCGACCTACACGCTCGACCCGACGCACACGCAGGCCGTCTTCAGCTGGAACCACTTCGGCTATTCCAACCCGACCGCGCAGTTCGGCTCGATCGCCGGCACGCTCGACTTCGACGCCGCCAAGCCGACGCAGGCGAAGGTCGACGTCACCATCGACATGAACAGCCTCAACACCAACGTGCCCGAACTGGACGAACATCTGAAGAAGGCCGACTTCTTCGACGTCGCAAAGTATCCGCAGGCGACGTTCAAGAGCACGAAGGTCGAGAAGGGCAAGGATGCGAAGCATCTCAAGGTCACCGGCGACCTCACCGTGCACGGCGTGACCAAGCCGGTCGTTCTGAACGTGACGATCAACAAGATCGGCGACCATCCGATGAAGAAGAAACCGGCGGCCGGCTTCGACGCGAGCGGTTCGCTCAAGCGTTCCGATTTCGGCCTCGGCGCCTATGTGCCGAACGTGAGCGACGAAATCACGCTGCGCATCACCACGGAAGGCACCGTGGAAGCGGCGGCGAAGTAATCGTCCGGAAGTACACTGCGCGATCCGCAGCGGATCGCGCAGTGCGCGGGCGGCGTAGCCCCCGCAGCGTCAGCCGTTCTTGACGACGCCCTGGTTCTTGAGCGCTTCAAGTCCGGCCAGATTGAGTCCGGCGACGGCGGCCTTGAGCTGATCCATGCTGTCGGCGTTGCCCGACACCTTCACCGCGAAGCGGTCGCCGAGCACGATGCCGTATTCGCCGTCCTTGCTGTTGCTGTCCCACTGCTCGTGGACGAGGCGGCCGTCCTGCTTGTAGGTCTTCTCATAGCCGTGGTCGGTTTCGCGGTCGTTCTGCACCGCAGCCCAGCCGGCCAGGCCCATCAAGCCCTTGGCCGAACCCGTATCAGTCACTTCCAGACGCAGGGTGTGTCCGGAATCGTCGGAATACGTCGCATTGGCCGTCGACACCTGCATGCCCATCGCGCCGTTGCGCTCGACGGAAATGTCGGTGCGCTTGAGCCCGGCCAGCGTTTCGGGCACGAACGGCTTGAGCACGTCGGGCGCGAGCGCCTCGACCTTGTCGCCGCCGCCGAGCGCCGCGCCCATCATGGCGCCCATCGCCTTGCTTTGCGCGTCGGTGTCGCCGGATTTCTGCGCGGCTTCCATCTGCTTGCTGGCCGCTTCCATTTTCTTGCCCCACGCCTCGGCTTTGCCAAGCGCGCTGTCCTTGTCGATCGTCACGCTGTCCGTGCCGGCGCCGTGCAGGCCGTTGAGGCCGCCGCCCATGATCGCGCCGGTGCCGATGATGCCGGCGAGGACGAGCCCGCAGATCCAGCTCAGCACGACGGCGATGACGATGCTCAGCGCGGTGTAGCCGGGCGCCTTTTCGGGCGGGCACTTCATGGTGTTGGGCAGGCCGAGATAGAGCAGGTAGATCGCGTAGATGCCGCCGGCGATGCCGATCAGCCAGCCCAGCCACGGCACGATCACGCCGATGCCGGCGATCCAACTCGCCGTCCACGAATAAGCGACGGTCTTGAGCGCCTGCACCTGGTTCTTTTGCGCGGAGAACGTCGGCGCCAGCGCGTCGATGATGAGCATCATCACGTAGGCGAGAGCAAGGCTGAACGCATAGCCGACGATCGCGCCGGTCAGGCCCGCGCCGATGCTGGTGCGATAGGTCACGCCGAATGCGCCGTAACCGATGAAGCTGCCCTTGATGAAACCGGCCAGCGCAGGCAGCGCGGCGACGATGGCGATGTAGTGCTTGTACAAATCGGCAACCGTCGTCGATTCGCCGGCGATGACCGGCCACTCGGTTTTCGGCGTCAGCAGGATCGCTTTGACCCGCTCGATGATCTTGTTGAAGTCCACGTTGTCCCTCCCGGAAAAGTGCGGTTCGGCAAAACGCGGCGATTCTAGGCCGATCCGGTGACAGCCGCGCCCGCACTGCATCACGAGGCATTCGTGCGCTCCGTCACGCTGTCGCCGTGGTGCGGTTGGCACGCGTCGTGCTTGCATCCTTCGGAAGTCTCCGGCTGCGGCGGCCGTCCGGCTACCGGCGGATCGCCGCGACGCGCCTGCTAGACTTTTGGGTTTTCGATGGAGTTCGCCATGCGCCCCAATCCCGCCGCGCAAAAAGCCGTGCCGGCCAATGCCGAGCATCGTTACCAGGTCACGCGCGCCGACCTGCCGCTGAGTTGCCCGATGCCGGGCATGTCGCTGTGGAATTCGCATCCCAAGGTGTACTTGGCGATCGTCGAGGACGGCGGCCACGCGCGCTGCCCGTATTGCAGCGCCGAGTACGACCTCGTCGACTGATCGCATGAGCGGACGCCGCCTGACCGTCATCCAGCTGATTCCCGCACTCGAGGCCGGCGGCGCCGAGCGTTCGACGCTGGAAGTCGCGCGCGCGCTGGTCGCGGCGGGGCATCGCTCGATCGTCGTCTCGACCGGCGGCCGCATGGTCGCGCAGCTCGTGCGCGAGGGCAGCGAGCACGTGTCGATGCCGGTCGCGGCGAAATCGCTGCGGACGTTTGCTCAGGTGCCGAAGTTGCGTGCGCTGCTGCGCGAACTGCAACCCGGCATCGTCCACGCGCGTTCGCGCATGCCGGCGTGGCTCGCGCGCTTCGCGCTGAGCGCTGCGCCGCGGGCGCATTTCGTGACGACCGCGCACGGGCTCAATTCGCCCGGTTTCTACAGTTCGATCATGGCGCGCGGCGAGCGCGTGATCTGCGTGTCGAACACGGTGCGCGACCACCTGCTGCGGCATTACCGTTTCGCCGATCCGCAGCGCCTCGTCGTCATCCCGCGCGGCATCGATCCGGACGCCTATCCCTACGGCTGGCAGCCCGACAACTACTGGCGCGAGTGGTTTTTCGCCGAATTTCCGCACCTCGCCGGCGCGCCGTTGCTCACGCTGCCTGGACGCGGCACGCGCTTGAAAGGTCATGCCGACGCGATCCGCCTCGTCGCCGACCTCAAGGCGCGCGCGATCCCGGTGCGCCTGCTCCTGCTCGGCGTGCGCCAGACCGGACGCGAGGCCTACGTCGCGGAACTGGAAAAACTCGCCGTCGAACTCGGCGTCGACAACTGGGTCGCGTTGAGCGCGCAGCGCGACGACACGCGCGACGTCTACGCTGCGTCCGCGCTGATCCTGCAACTGTCGAACAAACCCGAATCGTTCGGCCGCACCGTGATTGAAGCGATTGCGCTGTGCCGCCCCGTGCTCGGCTACGACCACGGCGGCGTCGGCGAACTGCTCGCCGACCTGTATCCCGCCGGACGCGTGCCGCTCGGCGATCGCGAACGCCTCGCCGAACGCGCCGCGGAACTGCTGCGCGCGGCACCGCCGATCGCGCCGCTCAACCGCTACCGCCTCGTCGACATGCAGGTGGCGACGCTGGCGCTGTACGACGGCCTCGTCGCGTCTTGAGTCGCGTCGAAAGCGGATCGCCGCGCGACGAGCATCGGTAGAATGCCGCTCTCGCCATCGAGAGACGCTTCGTGAATCCATCGTTCGCCGACACGCTGCGCTCCTGGCCGCTGTGGCTCGTCGTCGCGCCGCTCGTGCTGCTGCCGTTCGGGCGTGCGTCCGAAGCACCGATCATCGTCATGGCCATTGCGGGCCTCGTGCTCGCCGCGCGAGGACGCCTCCGCTGGAACGATCCGGCCACGCGCCTCGCGGTCGCGCTGTTCGCGTGCTACTGGCTGCCGACGCTGCTGTCGGCGTTCGGCGCCGTCGCGCCCGAGCGCACCTGGTCGACGGTGGGGACGACGCTGCGCTTTTTGCCGTTCGCGTTGTTCGTCGTCTGGGCGATGCGTGATGAAGCGCACTGGCTGCGCCTCGTCGCCGTCGCCGGCTTCGTCGTCGCGCTGTGGGCGCTCGACGCGTGGATGCAGGCGTTCACCGGTTTCAGTCTCGGCGGTCCGGCGGAAAAGGAGCGCATTTCCGGCATTTTCGGCGCCGGCAATCTCAAGCTCGGGCAAACGCTCGCCGCGCTGTCGCCGTTCGCGTTGTTCGCGGCGTGCGCGCGCTTCGGACGGCGCGGACTCGTCGTCGCGATGGCGTTGCTCGCTTTGCCGATCCTGCTTGCCGGTTCGCGCGCGGCGTGGTTGTCGTATGCGATCGTGCTCGTCGCCGTCGTTTGGCGCGAGACGCGCGATGCGCGGAAATTCTTCCTCGCGATAGCCGTGCTCGCGCTCGCTGCCGCCGCTGTGTTCGCCGCGGCTTGGCATGGCTCGATGCGGCTCGACGCGCGCATCGAACGCAGTCTGCTCGTGTTGAACGGCACGGAACACGCCGTCGACGAAGCGAGCGCCGGCCGCGTGCGCATCTGGCGTACCGCGCGCGCGATGATCGAAGCGCATCCGCTCACCGGCGTCGGCGCGCGCGGCTTCCGCTACGCCTATCCGCATTTCGCCGAGCCCGGCGATGATTTTGTCGACGACGCGGGCGACATCGGTGCCTCGCATGCGCACCAGATCGTGCTCGAAGTGCTCAGCGAAACCGGCGTCGTCGGCCTCGTGTTCTGGTTGTTCGGCACCGGGCTCGCATTGCGCGCGTGGCTGCGCGCCGACGCACGCACGCGCGAGCGCGCACGCGCGCCGGGACTCGCGCTCGTCGCGATGGCGTTCCCGATCAACACGCACCTCGCGTTCTATTCGGCGTGGTGGGGCCTGCTGTTCTGGTGGCTGCTTGCGTTGTACTGCGCGGCGTTCGCGCGAAACACGGATTGATGCGAGATCAGGCGTCGCGCTTTCCCGCGCCGCGCAGCAGACTCAACGCGAATCCGCCGACGACGGTTGCGGCGACGACGAGCACGCTCCACAACAGCCAGCGCCGCCACGGCAGCGGCGATTCGACCGGCGTCGGTTGCAACGCGTGCGCGCCGCCGCTTTCGCGTGCTGCGCCGAGCGGTGCGAGCGGCGGTTGCCAGTCCTTTCCGAGCCGCGCGCGCAAGCTGGCGAGCGCGACGTCGACCGGATAGTCCGCATGCCTTGCGCGCGCGCTGCCGACCGCGAGTACGTAAGGGCCATCACCCTCGGCGAGAAACACGAAGCGATCCGGACGGACATCGAGCGAAAGCCGCGGCGGCGCGGCGATCGGCACGCGCGAGTCGATGCGAAATTCGCGCAGCCGCGACGCGTCCTGCCATTCGACGTCGGCGTTGCGGATTGTCTCCTCGCCCGAGCGCAGGCGGAACGCGGTGACGCGCGCGAGTTCGCGCCAGGTGTCGCCGTCGCGCGCGGACAGGATCAACGGCGCGAGCGCGTTGTCGTTGGCGAGTTCGATGCGCGCGGCACGAACGGGCAACGCTGCGGGCAGCGTGTAGTCGAAACGCGCGGCGATGCCGGCGGGCGCTGTGCCGTCGCGCTGGCCGTTGCCGGTTTGCGTCCAGTGGCTGGCCGGCACGGCGGTTTCGCGCGCGGTCGAATGCGATTGCGCGGCGAGTCCCTGCAACTCCGCGCCGTCGTCGATGCGGCGCAGGCGCAGGTAGTCCGCGCGGACGCCGTCGAGCGCGATGTCGTGGCGTTCGACGCGCGCGCCGTCCTGTTCGAGTGCGAGCACGGTGCCGTAGCCGACGCTGCGCCAGGTTTGCAGGTCGTCGCCGGCCTCGATCGCGAAGCGCGCGACGACGCCCGTAGCCGGTGCGCTCCACGTCAGCAAGAGGCGATCCATCGGCGCGACGCCGCGTGCATCGACGAGCCATTCCTTCGCGCCGGTTTTCGCCGCAGCGGCCTGCTCGCCCGCGTCGATGCGACGCAAGCGGCCGTCGGCGTCGCGGTCGATGACGAGGCGCAGGTCGCTCGCGTTCGCGTTCGATGCGGACGGCGGCAACGCGAGCACGGGCAAGGTTGCGACGTGCTCGCGCGATGCAGTCGTCGGCACGTCGGTGGCGCGCGCGAACGGCACGGGCTGTCCGGCGGCATTGAACACTTCGATGTCGCGCAGCGCCGCGTCCTGAATCCATGCGTAGGCATCGGGCGTGAGGTCGAAACGCCATGCACCGTTGGCGTCGTGCGCGGCGTTCGCGGTATCGATCGGGAACACGGTCGCGTAATTCGACGGTGCGTTCGCGTACGCGACGCTTGCCGTGAACAGCGAGAAGGCGAGTGCGATCGAGGTTTTCATGCGGCGGCTTCCTGCGCGTTTGCGCGCGGCGGCGCGGGCGCGAAATAACCGATCACGGTGCAGAGCAAACCGTAGGCGATGAACGAGGCGATGCCGAACAGGTTGCCGAGATGGCTGCGGTCGACGAGCAGCAATTTCGCGAGCACGACGCCCATCAACACGGCGCCCGCGAGCCACAGCAAACGATGGCCGCGACGCGACCCCAGGACCCAGCCGATCATGCCGAGCACGCTCCACACGACCGTGAGCGAAGTCTGCGCGAGATTCGAATCCCACAGAGTGTCGTCCCACGGAACGCCGCCGAGATGATGCGCGGCGCGCAAGGTCGCGGCGGTGACGAAGGCGAAGCCGGCGATCGCCAGCAGCGGCACGCGGCGCTGCCTGACGTCGGCAGGCACGTCGCGGTCGCCGAGCCAGCGCGCGAAGCAGGCGAGCGCGCCGAGTTGCGCGAGTTCGACCGGATTGAGCAGCGGCAGGAACGGCAGCGGCGCGCTCGCGCCGTCGTGGAGCAGCAGGTTGGCGAACGCGATCGTGGCGACGAGCGCTTGCGTCGCGAGCAGCCAGCCGCGGCAGAGGTCGAAGCGCGCGCCGAGCGGCGGCGCGATCCACGCCGGCCGCAACAGCGCGATCGCCCACGCGACGAGCACGGGCAACAGTGTCAGCGCGTCATACCAGCCGGCGGCGAGATGCGCGTCGATCGCGATCTTGCGCAGCGTCAGCGCGAACGCGAGCGTCCACGTCCACGTCCAGCCGAGCTGCGCGACGCGCACGATGGCGTCCGTCGAATCTTTCAGCACACGCAGCGCGAGGAAGCTGCCGATGGCGTACACGGCGAATGCGGCCAAGCCCCAGCCGGCGAGCGGTTTCGCGTCGAAATCCGCGATCTGCATCGTGATCGCGACGCCGCTCGCGAGCGCGAGCGCTGACGTCCACGCGAGCGCGCCCGCGCGTATGCGCGCGAGCGCGAGCGCCGACAGCGCGGCGGTCAACGCGGCAAACGCGAGCACGGCTGGCAATTGCTGCGCCGTCGGCAGGAAGCGTTCGATTTCGTGCAGCCCGGCGCCAAGCCACCACGCCAGGCCCCACACGTAGAGCAACACGGCGAGTTGCGGTTGCGCATCGTCGCGGTGGTACAGCCACGCGCTCGCGAACGCAGCGAATGCGATCAGCAATGCGCTGACGAACACGCCGTTCGCGATCGGCGGTACGTGGCCGCCATCGCCGAGGAAGGCGAGCGCGAACACGAACGCGCCGGCCGCGAGCGCTTGCAGCACAAGGCCGCTGATTTGCGGCCATCGGCGCGACTGGCGCCGGCCGAGCCAGACGAGCGCGGCGCCTTCGAGCGCGAACGTGCATGCGCTCGTGCGCGCGCTGAGCGCGAGCGGCACGGCCAAGGTCGCAAAGCCGACGCCGAGTACCGCGAACGATTCGCCGAGCACGCGACGGATCGGCAGCAGTCGCCATGCGAGCAGGGCATAGATCGCGGCGAGCGCGAGCGCCGAGTAGGCGAGCGACATGCGATCGCCCTGAAGCAGCGCGGCCTGCAACGCGAACGCGACGAGCGGGTTGCCGAACACGAGGGTACCGTCGATCGCGTCGCGCCTCGACGCGTCCTGCCGGCGCGCGTAGAGGATCGGGATCGCGAGATAGATCGCGAAGTTGATCAGCACGAATGGTTCGGTGCTTGCGAACAGGCTGGCGCGGTAGGACAGCACGCCCCACGCGGTGCCGATCGCGTAGGTGAAGAAGAAGCCGAGCAGGTTCAGTGCGCGCCAAGGCTTGCGCCAGGCGATCGCGAAGATCGCGAGGTTGAGCAGCGCGTAGTACGAGAACAGCGCGACGTGATTGCCGCTGCCGGTCGAGATCAGGATCGGCGCGGCGAAGCCAGCGAGGATGCCGAGCACGGCGAGCGCGAGCGCGTCCTGCAACACGGCGAGCACGCCCGCGCCCGCGACGAGCACGAGCAGCAACGCGAACGCGGCGCCGGCCGGCAGCAGGTGATAGAGCCGGAACGCGGCGAACACGGTGAGCAGCAGTACGCCGATCGCGCCGCCTTGCAGCGCAAGGCCGAAACTGCGCCGACGCGCGCGCTCGCGCCAGCCGAACGCGAGCGCGGCCGTTGCGGCGAGCGCGATGCCGGCGAGGCGCAATTCGATCGGCAGCGTCAACCAGCCTTCGTCGGTCGCGTACTTGAGCAGCGCCGCGACGCCTGCGAACAGCACGAGTATGCCGACCTTGACCGGCACGTTGCCTTCAGTGAACCAGCGTTTGATCCATGCGACGGCCTTGCCGAGGGGATCGGGCGATGGCGCCCGCGGCGCGGCTGGGCGTTCCACGCGTGGCGGCGTCGGCGGCGGTGCCGGCGCGCCGATCGGCGCGGCATCGCGCGCGATGGGCTCGCTCGCGATGGCGGGCGCGGTCGTGGTTGCGGCGACCGGCGGCGCGGGAGATGTTGCGCCCGGCGTTGCGGCGAGTGGCGTTGCCGCCGCGGCGTTCGGCGTGGCGACGCGCGTCGTCGGTTCGGACGCCGTCGCCGTCCGCGTCGTCGCTGGCATTTCGATGCGCGGCGAGGAGGCGAGTCCGGCGAGTTCGCGCGTCAGCGCGTCGACGCGCGCCGACAGGTTGCGCAAGCGTGCGAGCACGATGCCGATCGCGATGCCGACGAAAAAACCGAGTGCGGCGTCGCCGTCGTTGCCGACGATGCCGCCCAGCACGCCGCCAACGATGCAGCAGGCCACGACGATCAGGAATGACATGCGTTCCCCCAGTGGCAGCGATGCCAGTCAGTACACGCCCGGCTGCCCCGGCGGGCGTGTCTTGAAACGCTTGTGCAGCCAAAGATATTGCGTCGGCGCTTCGCGCACCATGCGTTCGATGCAGGCGTTGACGCGTGCGGTGTCGGCGACGACGTCCGCGCTCGGGAAATCGTCCAGCGGCGCTTCCAGGCGGATCGCGTAGCCGTCCTCCGTCCGCTTGTGGAAGAACGGGATCACGCAGGCGCCGGACAGGCGCGCGAGGTGATGCGTCGCGGTGATCGTCGACGCGGGAATGCCGAAGAACGGCGCGAACACCGACTCCTTGCCGCGCATGTCCTGGTCGGGCGCGTACCAGAGCGTGCCGCCATTCTTGAGATAGCGGATCGTCGCGCGCAATTCGTTCTTGGCGAACATCGCGTCCGCGTAGCGCAGGCGCGCGCGCTTGATCGCCCATTCGAACGCGGCGTCGGCGTGTTCGCGATACATGCCGGCGATGCGGATGCGCTGCGAGACGAGCCGCGCGCACAGTTCCAGGTGCGAGAAATGCGCGCCGACGAGGAGCACGCCGCGACCGGATTCGCGCGCGGCGTGCAGGTGTTCGAGCCCGTCGATCGTCACCGGGATGCGCGCGATCGCGGCGTCCGAACCCATCCACGCGAGCGCGAATTCGGCGAGCATCGCGCCGGCGTCGCATAGGTTTTCCTCGAGCATCGCGGCGCGTTTCGCGTCATCGAGTTCCGGAAAGCACAGCGCGAGGTTGATCGCGGCGACGTGGCGGCGTTCGCCGGGCAAGCGCGCGAACAACATGCCGACGATGCGGCCGCCGCGCATGAGCCAGCGTCGCGGCAAGAGCGCGATGAGCTTGATCGCGGCCACGCCGAGCCACGCCGGCCAATGCAGCGGCGAGAGCAGGGCGGCGCGGAAGGTCGGACGGTCTTGCGGCATCCGGCCGATTCTATGCGGGAACTTCCTTCGGAAACGATCCCGCGCAATGCGTCGCGCGCGGACGCTGGCGCGCAAGGCGCGAGGCTATACTGCGAACCCTTTCGTGGTTCCCTGCGCCGTGTTCCAGCGTTTCATCTACGCCCTCGCGCTGTACCTGCTGACGCCGTTCGCGCTGTATCGCCTGACCGCGCGGGGCATCAAGTACCACGGCTACTTCGCGCGCTGGCGCGAGCGCTTCGGTTTCTTTCCCGATCCACGCATCGAAGGCAGCATCTGGGTTCACGCCGTCTCGCTCGGCGAGGTCAACGCGGCGTTGCCGCTGATCGAGGCGCTGATGCGGCGCTACGCCGATTCGCGCTTCGTCGTCACCACGTTCACGCCGACCGGCTCGGAACGCGTGCAACACCTGCTCGGCGATCGCGTCTTCCACGTCTACGTGCCCTACGACCTGACCAGCGCGGTCAAGCGTTTCCTCGATCGCGTGAAGCCGCGGCTCGCGGTCGTCATGGAAACGGAAATCTGGCCGAACCTGTTCATCACCTGCGCCGAGCGCCACATCCCGATCGTGATCGCCAACGCGCGCCTGTCCGAGCGTTCGCTGCGCGGTTACTGGCCGATCCAGCCGCTGGCGCGCCGCGCGATCCGCTGCGCGAGCATGGTCGCGGCGCAGTCGACCTCGGATTACGAGCGCCTGATCTCGCTCGGCGCGGAACCCGGGCACGTCACCATCGTCGGCAACCTCAAGTTCGACATCGCCATTCCCGGCGGCGTCGAGGCGCGCGGCGCGGCGTTCCGCAAAGCGGCGGGTCGCGAGCGGCCGGTGTGGATCGCGGCGAGCACGCACGAGGGCGAGGAAATGTCCGTGCTCAAGGCGCATGCGGAAGTGCTGCGCCGTTTTCCCGACGCGCTGCTGCTGATCGCGCCGCGGCATCCGGAACGTTTCAAGCCGCTGGCCACGGCGTGCCGCGCCTACGGTTTCAACACGCGCACGCGCAGCGAGGACACGACGGCCGATCCGGCCTGCCAGTGCTTCGTCGTCGACACGATGGGCGAGCTGCTCGATTTCTACGCGGCCTCGGACGTCGCCTTCGTCGGCGGCAGCCTCGTGCCGGTCGGCGGACACAACTTGCTTGAGCCGGCGGCGCTGGCGCGGCCCGTGATCGTCGGGCCGCAGACGTTCAACTCGGCGGAAGTCACCGAAAATCTGATCGCCGCGGGCGCGGTGCTGCGTATCGCCGACGGCGACGCGCTCGGCGCGGCGGTACTGCGCCTGCTCTCGCGCGACGTCGAACGCCGCAGCATGGGCGCTGCGGCATTCGCGGTGATGGAGCGCGAACGCGGCGCGGTGGCGCGAACGATGGCGCTGGTCGAGCGCGTGATGGGCGAGTGAGCGCGGCGACGTTCGACGCCGCGTTCAATAGCTGGCCGAGAAAGTGCTTTCCTGCACATTCTCGGATCAGCGAGTCCGGCGCATGTCCGGACTCGCTTCCGCAGAACAAAGACCTGCATCGTTGATCTGCGGGCGATCCGTCCGTGGGTCGCGGCCATCAGGCTGTAGCGACAGCCTGATGGCGTATCAATCCAGCAGCGCGTTGATCGCTTCGAGATCCTTGACCTCGATGACGCCCGCGGCCTGCTTGAGCAGCAGACCGTTCATGACGAAGGCATGGCGCGCGGCCGAGTATTGGCTCTGCGCCTGCAGCAGCGTCTGCTGGCTGATCAACACGTCGACGATCGTGCGCGTACCGACTTCGTAGCCGGCCTGCGTCGCTTCGACCGAACTCTGCGCGGAGACGACGGCAGCCTTGGTCGCTTCCACTTCGCTCGCGCCGGCGATGACCGATCGGTAGGTGTTGCGCGTGGCCGCTTCGACCTGGCGACGGCCGAGTTCGAACTGGTCTTGCGCGTAATCGCGTTGGTAGATCGACTGGCGCACGCGCGACTGCGTGTAGCCGCCGCTGAAGATCGGCACGTTGAGGGTGATGCCGACCGTGCTGCCCCACTTCGGATCGCCCGCGAACGACGGGATCGACCCCACGCCGCCATAGCGCGTGTCGCCCCAGGTCGGCGACTTGCCGTAGCTGACCGAGCCGGTGATCGTCGGCAAATGGCCGGCGCGCGCGGTGTTGATGTTCGCGTTGGCGGCGTCGACCTGCAGCGCGGCCGAATGCAGCGACGGATTGTTCTTCAGCGCGACGTCGACCCACGCGGACGGATCTTCGGGCGTGGGATGGTCGAGCGGCAAATCCTCGCGCAGCTTCTTGAATTCGCCCGGCTCCTTGTTGGTGAGCTGGCGTACCGATTCGCGCGCGGTATCGACGGCGTTCTTGTCGCTGATCACGGTCGCGACGGCTTGGTCGTGCTGTGCCTTGGCGTCGTTGACGTCGGTGATCGCGGCGAGGCCGACGTCGAAGCGCTGCTTGGCCTGTTCGAGCTGGCGCGCGAGCGCCTTCTCGTTGGCGTCGGCGAAACGCAGTGCGTCGAGCGCGGTGAGCACGTTGAAGTACGCCTGCGCCGTGCTGATGAGCAGCTGCTGTTGCGCGGCGTCGTAGGTCGCCGCGCCGGCCTGCGCGGTGTAGCGGCTCGCCTTGAGCGCGGTCCACTTGCTGATGTCGAGGATGCTCTGGCTCAGCGACGCGCTGGTCGTGCGCGAGTTGGTCGTGCGCGTGGTGCCGTCGATCGGGGTGTAGTCGTCCGGATGGCCGATCGGGTCGAGGCGAACCAGCGAGGTGCCGTTGTCGCCGGAGCGCGAGCGCGAATATTCGAGGCTGATGCCGATCTGCGGCAGCAACTGCGCGCGGGCCTGGTCGATGTTCTCGTCGGTGGCGAGCTTGGTCGCCTCCGCGCCGGCCAGCGTCGGGTCGGAAGTGCGCGCTTCCTGGTAGATCTGCATCAGGTCTTCGGCGTGCGCCGCGCCGGCGCAACTCAGGGCGACCGCGAGCGACAGGGAGCGAAAGCGGATCATCGAATCATCCTCGGAAAAATCGGAAAGTGGGTGTCGTGTTCAGAGCGTGAAGCGGCGCGGCGGCTGCGCGTTGTGCAGGTACGGCACGTCGGTTTCGAAAAGGCTTTGCTGCGTCCAGTTCGCGCCATCGCGCGTGGCGAGGACGGCCTGCATCGCGGGCGATTCGCCGACGATCGCGAACAGGCGTCCGCCCGGGCGCACGCTCGCGCGCAGGCGCTCGGGCAGCGCGTACGCGCCGCCGCCGAGGACGATCACGTCGAAGGTTTCGCTGGTCTGCGCATCGCCGAGCGCGTCGCCGGTTTCCACGCGCACATTGCCGAAGTGCGCCGCGGACAGGCGCGCGCGCGCCGCGTCGGCGAGGTCGGCGTGGCGTTCCACGCTCGTCACCGATGCGGCCAGGCGCGCCATGCAGGCGGTGAGGAAACCGGTGCCGGTGCCGATCTCGAGCACGCGCTCATCGCCGCGCAGCGCAAGCGCCTGCAGGATGCGGCCTTCGATCACCGGCTTGAACATGACTTCGCCATGGCCGATCGGCAGCGCCATGTCGGCGAAGGCGAGGTCGCGGAAGCGTTCCGGCACGAAGGTTTCACGGCGCACGTCGCGCAGCGCGTCGAGCACGCGCGGGTCGAGCACCTCCCATGGCCGGATCTGGTTCTCGACCATGTTCTGTCTGGCCAATTCCGTGTCGATCGACATGTTCAAGGGTCCTGAATGCGTTGGAAAAGGGCCGAAAATCATAGCAGGCGGCCGGCCGCGCGCCCCGAACCTATCGTTGGAGACGGCGCGCGTCGCCCCGAAGTGCCGGAAGTCATCGCGCAGGTCCAAGCTCATGCCGCCTGCGCCCGGCGCACGACGCGGCGCGACGCCGCATCCGGCGATGCGATCTGCGCAATCACCTGCGGCGTGACGCCTTGCCGCGATGTGCGCAACAGCGCGAGCCAGCGTGCGAAGCGATCGCGGTCGTCCGCGGACAGTGCGGACAGCGTGCGGCGCAGCGCCTGCCCGCGTTGTGCGCGAGCCAGCGGAGACAACGCGTCGCCCGCATCGACCAACGCGGAAAGCGCGCGCTGGGCGAGGCGCAGCGCAAGGCCGGCGTCCTGTGCGGCGGACGACAGTGCGCGGTCGAAAGACATGGGCATCGAAGGAGTCATGGAGCGCTACCGAGCAAGAGGCATGCCACGAACAGGCCCGGCGGAAACGCGAACGATCCGGGACGCTGGAAAGATGCTCCCGACCGCACCGGCCCGGACGCGGGGAGGGAGGTGGTCCGGGACGGTGCGGCGAGAGACTTTGAAACGAAAGCGGCGCCGCTGCGTTGCAAATCGCGGGTTTCGGCACGCTCGCTCGAAACGGGTCATAATTCGTTCAGGCCTGCATGGCACGCGCTGTGCAGACATTCACAAACTGGCGAGTATAGTAACGAAACTGTACCCGCCAGTCCAGTGACATTCGTCATCCCATGAAACCAGCCATCGCCATCCCGATCCCGGCCAGCAAGAGTTGCGGTCCCGGTCGTCCCAAGGACCTCGAGAAGCGCGCCGCGATCCTCGACGCCGCCAAGCGCCTGTTTCCGACCAGCGGTTTCGAAGGCACCAGCATGGACGCCATCGCCGCCGACGCGGGCGTGTCCAAGCTCACCGTCTACAGCCACTTCCGCGACAAGGAAACGCTGTTCGTCGCCGCGATCCGCGTGCGTTGCGAAGAGCAGATGCCGGAGACGCTGTTCGACGTCGACGTGCAAGGCCCGGTGCGCCGCCAGCTCGAGGCGATCGGCCGCGCGTTCTTCGCGTTGCTGACTTCGCCAGAATCGATTTCGCTCAACCGCCTGCTCACGTCCGGCACGGCGCCGCCCAAGCTCACCCAGCTGTTCTGGGAAGCCGGGCCGCAGCGCGTGCAGGGCGGTTTTCAGGAATTTCTGCGCAAGGAAATCGCTGCCGGTCAGCTCGTGATCGAAGACGTGCCGCGCGCGGCGTCGCAGTTCTTTGCCCTGCTCAAGGGCGAGGTGCATGCGCGCATGCTCTGCGGCTGCGGTGCGGCGTCGACCGACGCCGACGTCGACACGCACCTGCACGCGACCGTCGAGATGTTCATGCGCGCCTACGGCGTACCGCAGGCCCAAGGCGCCGCGCGCTGACCGCGCGGCGTTCGTCCGATCGACTTCAGGCTTCGCCGTCCGCGCCGACGGCGAGCCATTGCTCGAGCACCTTCTTGTCCTCGTCGGAGAGGTCGATGAAGTGCAACCCGACCCACTGCTGGCCGTGCACCGTGCCCGGCGCTGTCCATTGCTCGTGCGCCCCGACTTCGATCGTGCGCTGCATCGTGCCGAGAGGCAGCGTGAAGGCGAACTGGTAGACGCCGTCGTCGACGATCGGCTGCTCCGAAATCAGCATCATCCCGGTCAGCGACAGGTTGCCGATGTGACCCACGCGCCCGCCCGTCATCTGGTCGAGGACGGCGACGGCGTGATCGGGACGGCGCCGCGTCGCGCGCTGCCTGCGGCTCGTAGTCATCATGCGAGGGCCTCCCGCGCGGGCGCCTGTCGCGGGCGCAACAGGTCGACGATGGTCTTCCACGCGCGATCGACGAAGCGCGGTCGTTCGGTGGGCGCGACGCGCGCCTGACCGCGCGCCATCTCGCAGGCGAGCAGTTCGAGCGTGAGGTCTTCGATGCGCGCGCCGCGCTGGTTCACGAACAGGCAGTTGCCGGTCATCGGCGAATACCACGCGAGTTTGCGGCGCACCGTTTCGCCCTGTTGGTTCTTGACGAACTCGAACCACGTACCGAACGGCGTGTGCAGGATCTGGTCGAGCATCTTGCGCGCGACGTCGTCGAGGATCGGCGCGGGCTTCGGCTGGCGCTTGGGACTCTCGCCGCCGAGCCGCGGCTTCGCGCGCAGGGCCTCGTCGATGCGCTTGAGCTGCGCCAGCGCGGCGTCGGTCGGCGCTTCGACGAACAGGTTGTCGAGCAGGCCGCCGATCTCGTCGTCGTGCAGGCCGACCGCACGCAGATGGTCGGCCGCACCCTGGCGCAGTTTGTCGTCGTCGGGCGCGTTGCCGAACGGTTTGTCGCCGTGTGCGACGAGCTGCGCGGCGATGTCGAGGCAATCCATGAACTCCGCGCCATCGGAGCCGCCGCGCAGCGCAGCGAGCGCGAGCGCGTCGGTCCAGGTGTCTTCGAGCAGCGTGCGCAGGCGTTGCGATGGCGAGCGGTTCTTGAGCAGGCCGGTGATCGCCGCGCGCGCGGTCTCGCGAGCAAGGTCGAGGCGGTCGCGGCCCTTCGCGGCTTCGACGTGGCGGCGTTCGGCGGCATCCGCGCGCCGCGCGAGCAGCTTGAGATGCTGGTTGAGGTCGTGCGCCGTGCCTTCGAACACGGACACGTCGCCGTCGTACGATGTGCACAGTTGGTCGACGACGACGCGCATCTTCGCGGCGAGTTCGGGATCGGCCTCGGCGTCGTCGAGCCAGCGTTCGCCCGCATCGGCGATCGTGTTGATGAGTTCGCGTGCGGGATGGTCGCGGCGCGTGAAGAACGTCTTGTCGGCGAGCGCGACGCGCAGCACGGGCACGTGCAACTGGCCGACCAGCGAACGCGCCTGACTGTCCTGCTTGATGTTGCGCGTGACGTAGTCGAACAGCATGCCGATGAGTTCGACCGTGTCCTGCTCCTCGCCGCCCAGCGCGAGCGCGCTGCCCTTGTCGCCGGCGCGGCGCAGCTTGACCGCGAGCGTGTTGTGGAAGCGCTGGCTGTCGTAGCGCTTGCCGGCGGCGCCGGCCGGCTCGGCGCGTTGCATCGTGGCGAGCAGGTGTTGCAGGTCGTCCCTGGCGATCGCCGGCGCGTGCGCGGTGGCCGGCGCGCCTTCGCCGTCGGCGCGCCGGCGGGCGGCGAGCAGGTTGCGCAGCGTCGAGAATTGCGGTGTCTCCGCGACGTTGGCGGACGACGGCGCAGGCGTGGCGTGCATCG
>JAKPAN010000233.1 GCA_029779475.1 Pseudomonadota bacterium | reverse complement strand
TCGGTCGCGCGATGCGTCCGAGGTAGGCGATCTCGCCTGGATGGTTCATGCCCATCTCGATCACCGCCGCGCGGTGCTGCGCGCTCAGTGTCAGCAATGTCAGCGGCAGGCCGATGTCGTTGTTGAAGTTGCCCTGCGTCGCGAGAACAGCGTCGCCGTGCGCCGCGCGCATGATGCTGGAGAGCATTTCCTTGCTCGTCGTCTTGCCGTTGCTGCCGGTCACGGCGACGAGCGGCAGGACGAAGCGCGAACGCCACGCTGCTGCCAGCGCACCGAGCGCCAGGCGCGTATCTTCGACGACCATTAGCGGCAGCGCGACTTCCGGCAAAGCGGCGACTGCATCGGCGGCAACCACTGCGGCGACGGCACCGGCGGCGCTCGCCGTGGCGAGAAATTCGTGTCCGTCGAAGTTCTCACCGCGCAAGGCGATGAAGAGTTGCCCGGCTTCGATCTTGCGGCTATCGGTGGAGACGCCGCGGAACACGACGGTCGCACCGTCTTCAGCACCGATCAGCGTGGCCGCGATCGCCTGCGCCGCTTCCTGCAAATTCATGACGACGCTCATGCGCCCTCCTCCTGACGCGCAACGAGCGCGCCTTGTGCCTCGGTGAGATCCGAAAACGGTCGGCGCACACCGGCGATTTCCTGATACGGCTCATGACCCTTGCCGGCGAGCAGAATGACGTCCGCCGGATGCGCCTGACCAATGGTTGCCCTGATCGCAGCAGCGCGATCGGCGATGACCTCGGCCGACCCAGCGGCCTGCCGGATTTCGGCAAGAATCGCCAGTGGATCTTCGCTGCGCGGGTTGTCGCTGGTCAGCACAACGCGGTCGGCGAGGCGCGTGGCGATCTCGCCCATCAGCGGGCGCTTGCCGCGATCGCGATCGCCACCGCAGCCAAACACGGCCACGAGCTTTCCGCCGCGCGCAGTCGCCACACCACGCAAGGCCGCAAGCGCACTTTCGAGGGCGTCGGGTGTGTGCGCGTAGTCGACGACGATCAGCGGTTCGTTGTAGCCACCGATCTTTTCCAATCGTCCGGGCGGCGGCGTCAGTTCGGCGAAGCGTGCCGCGACCTCGGCCGGTTTGAGTCCCGCATCGAGCAATACGGCGGCCACCGCCAGCAGATTCGAACCGTTGTAGCGCCCGACCAGGCCGGTTTCCACCAGAGCCCTGCCGCTCGGCGCGGAGAGGCGGAAGCGCAAGCCGGTCACCGCCTCTTCCACGTCTTCGGCGCGAACCACGCCTTGCCGGTCGGCAAAACCGTCGCCTTGCGTGTAACCAAGCACTTTCGTCGCCGTGGTCGTTTTCGCCAGCTCGACCCCGAACGGATCGTCCAGATTGACGACCGCGAGGCGCAGGCGCGGCCAAGCGAACAGTCGCTTCTTGGCCTCGGCGTAGCTTTCCATCGAACCGTGGTAGTCGAGATGGTCGCGCGTGAGATTGGTCAAGACCGCGACGTCGACGCGCGTGCCATCGAGCCGGCCTTCCTCGATGCCGATCGAACTGGCCTCGACGGCGCACGCTTGCGCGCCGGCATTGGCGAAGTCGGTGAGGTAACGCGCGAGGTTCGTCGCTTCGGGCGTCGTCAGGCCAGTATCGTCCAGATCGCCGACAAAACCAGCACCGAGCGTACCGATCACCGCACAGGAGCGCGGATGCGAGCGACCGAGCCACTGGCTGATCGTCGTCTTGCCGTTGGTGCCGGTGATCGCGATC
>JAKPAN010000193.1 GCA_029779475.1 Pseudomonadota bacterium | reverse complement strand
CGGTACGACGCTGACCTGGCGCGGCGTGTCGAGCAGCGGCGCGGTGAACTTCGGCGACGAGGCCTGCTTGACCGTACTGCTCTGGACGGTGATGCCTTCCAATTCGGTGGTGTTGCCGGCGTCGGCTTCGGGCGTCGACGACGCAGCGTCTGCGTCCGGCTTCGCGTTGTCGCCGGCGTCCGGCGCGGCGAACGCGGCGGGCGCCGTCGAGACGAGCGCGGTGCCGAGCGCGGTGGCCAGCAGGCGCACGGGCTTGCCGTGGCGCGCGGTGATGAAGGCAGTGGACGGCATCTGGAACTCCTGGCATTTCGATCGGGAAAAAACCGCGCACGCGCGGCCTGGGCGGGCGGGCCGCTGCGCATGAGTGCGTGGCATTCCCCTGCGATCCTGGCGATCTGGACGACCGCCGCGACCAGGAAATCTTACTTTTAATGAGAACGATTCGCAATGACATTTGCGGATCGGCGACGCTCGCGCGCTGCCACCGACCGCAGCCTGCCCCTACTTCGGTGACCAGCCTCCGCCCGCCGAGGTTTCGGTTCCCGCGCGGAACAGCGCGAATTCGGTGAGCCGGTAGATCACGTCCGCCAACGCGGCAGGCGATGCGCGGCGTCCGACGATCTTGTCGCCGACGCCATAGACGCGCGGATATTCGAAGCCGTAGTCGAACACGACGCGGCGGTCGCCCTCGCGCTGGACGCCGAGGAAATGCCCGACGTTGTCGTCGCCGAACCACAGCGTGAATTCGGTGGACGAGTTGTAGCCGAGCCAGTTGAGCCGGCACGGCGATGCGGGGCTCGCGGTGACCGCGCCGACGCACGTCACGTCGTAGAGCCGAGCGCCCGGCGGCGGCAGCGCGACCGAACCGTGAGCGGGCAAGCCCTGCGACGGCGACGTCACCACTTCATACGTGCGCGCTTCCGTCACCGGCGCGAGGTCGACGAAGGAAACCGCTTCGTGATGCGCGACATCATCCGGCGTGACGGCGCGCGCCTGATCGTCGCGAATCGCCAGCAACCATCGCCCCGAAAAATCCGTCGCCGCGACCAGCGGCGGCCCGCTGACTGCTTCCACCATCGCCTGCGTCCGGCCGTTGAGCGTGTAGCGGCCCGAACGCGGGCCCGTCCACTCGAACTTGCCGATGTCCGCGGTCTGCGTCTGCGTGCGCTCGCGCGGCGCGCAACCGCGGCACGGCCCGTCGGCCATGTGGAAGAACGTGATTGGCGTCGTTGCGATCACGCCGGTGCGGCGCACTGTATCGTCGTCGTTGAGCGTGATGACGCCGCTCGTCGCGTCGGTGACCGCATGGCCGGCTGCGTCGAAGTAGGACGTCGTCACACCAAACGTGCGACGCGCGTCGTCGGTGTAGGTCAAGCCGAGCGTCCCGAGCGTGCCGCCGTCGGCGGGCATGTATTCGCCCTTGATGATCGGAATCTCCCAGACGTAGCGATACCAGCCCGGCGTCGCGGCGTGCGCGATGTGGATCGAGAAAGCAAAGGCTGCCGCGCTGGCGGCGAAACAGGAACGCAAGGCAATCATCGGAATTCCTTTGGAAGAAAATCCGCCGCAACGACGGCAGGCAGCGGCGCGTGCGCAGGCGAAATCGTTTGCCCACGCGATACGCGAATGCGGGCAACCCGCCCATCGCATTCGCATGCCATCGAATACGAAGCGCGGCGACTGTGGCTATCAGCCGGCGGAATGCCCTGCAGATTCCGATCGACACGACCTTTTCCTTCCAGGAAAAGCGCGCGTCGACGTGATGGAAATTGCGCCCTTGCCGGATTCCGGAGGAATCAATACACGTCGCGGCGATAGCGCCCGTCGACGAGCAGGCGCTCGACGGTTTCGACACCGAGCGCATCGACAAGCGCCGCGTGTACGCCGGGCGCCATGCCTTCGAGACTGCCGCAGACGTACACGGATGCGCCGTCGGCGATCCATGCACGCAACGTCACCACCGCTTCGGCGAGGCGGTATTGAACGTAGGTTCGCGGCGGCGATGCATGCGCGGAATCCATCGGTACATCCTGTTCTCGCACATCGTCGCGCGAGAACGCGAGATCGAGCCGTTCGATGAAGCCCAGCGCGCGCCAGCGTTCGATGTCGTCGAAGAAATGGAAATCGCGATCTGCGTTGCGTTCGCCGAAGGCGAGCCAGTTGCGCCGACGTCCGCGCGCGACACGTTCGGCGAGCAGCGCACGCAATCCGGCGATGCCGGTGCCGTTGCCGACGAGGATCAGGGGGCGATCGTCGTCCGGCGCGTGGAAATTCGCGTTCGCCCGGATGCGCAGCGCGATGCGCTCGCCGATGCGCGCGCGACGCGTGAGCCAGTCCGAGCCCAGCCCGGGCGTTCCGTCTGCGCGCGTCATGCGCCGCACGAGCAGGCGCAGCGAACCTTCCGACGGGATCGACGCGATCGAGTACTCGCGATGCGGCAGCGACGCGAGTTCGGGCGCATCGACGGCGTGCGGCGCGACTTCGACGAGATCGCCCGCGCGCCACGCCGGCAACACGCCACTCTCCGGCACGAGTTCGAGCGCGAAACACGCGCCGCCGACGCTGCCCGGGTTGGTTTCGCGGCGTGCGCGCAATCGCCACGTGTCGTAGCGCGGCGGCGTCCAGTCGGGCAGGTCGGTGCGGCCGCTGAGCACGCCGAGATGGTGCTGCCAATGACGCAAGGCCGCCTCATCGCCATCATCGACGTCGATGCGGTCGAATAACGGCTTCGCGCCGGCATGGCGCAGCCACGCATCGAGGCGACGGCCGAACGCGCAGAAGTTCTCGTAGGAACGATCGCCGAGCGCGAGCAGACCGTATTCGAGAGACGCGAGATCAATGCTGGCGTTGAAAACGTCGCGCAGGAACGCCAGCGCGGCGTCGGGCGCATCGCCCTCGCCCGTCGTACTGGCGACGAACAAGGCGCGACGCATCGCGCGCAGGTCGTCGGCACGTACGCGGCCGAGTGCCTCCATGCGCACGGCGACGCCCGCGTCGCGCAAGGATTGCGCGGTGCGTTCGGCGAGTTGTTCGGCTTGTCCGGTCTGGCTTGCGTGGATGATCCAGAGCGCGTCTCCGGCGACGCGTTCGCGCACGCGTCGCGCGCGCAGGCGCGGCCACGCGATCGCTGCGCACAACGCGACATAGGCAACGGCGATGATCGACGCCGCGAGCGCGCGCTTCACATCCGGCGCACTCCATTCGACAGCGCCATGCAGCGAAAACAGCCACGCCGCGAGCGCAGCGATGGCAAGCAGCGCGACGGCGTTGCCGATCGCGCCGGCATCGAATCTGCGTGTCGTCATGGCGACGCCATCAGCGCATCGAACGCGGGCGTCGTACGTTCGACGAAGCCGTCGCCCTCGCGCACGAGCATGAGCACGGCGAGCCCGCGCTCGCGCGCATACGCGAGGCCAGCGTCTTCGCCGAGCACCATGAGCGCCGTGCCGATCGAGTCCGCGTGCATGCAATCGTCGGCGATCGTCGTGACCGAGGCGATGCGGTGCTCGACGGGCCGGCCCGTGCGCGGATCGATGTGATGCGAGAAATAGCGGCCGGCGTCCTCGAAGAAATGGCGGTAGTCGCCCGACGTCGCCATCGACTTTTCGCGCAGGCGCACGACGCGCTGGATTTCGTTCGCCGCATCGACCGCGCCGGCCGCGGCACCGGGCTTTTCGATGCCGACCTGCCAGTCGCCGCCATCCGGACGCCGGCCGTGCGCGCGCAATTCGCCGCTGATGTCGACGAGATAGCTCGTCACGCCTTCGCGTTCGAGGTAGCGCGCGATCTGGTCGGTGCCGAAGCCTTTCGCGACCGACGAAAGATCGATGTAGGCATCGCCGGGTTGCCATGCGCGATGCGTCGCGGGATCGAGTCGGATGCGCGCATAACCGATACGTTCGCGCGCGGCGGCGATGGCGGCGTCCGACGGCGCTTCGTGCAAGCGCGTGCCGGGGCCGAAGCCCCAGAGATTGACGAGCGGGCCGACGGTCGGGTCGTAGGCACCGCCGGTGTCGCCAGCGAGCGAGAGCGCGTAGTCGAGCACGCTGAAGAATTCCGGTGGCAGCGTCTGCCACGTGCCGGCGCGCGCGCGGTTGTAGCGACTGAGATCGGAATCGACTTCGTACGTGCTCATCTGCGCGACGACCTTGTCGACCTCGCGCTGGATGCCGCGCTGCAATTCGTCGGCGCTGCGCTGCGATGGCACGACGAGCTTCACCGACCAGATCGTGCCCATGGTCGGGCCGCGCAGCGTCGTCAATGCCGGCGCGCGGACGCAGGCGGCGAGCGCGAACGCGCAGACGAACGCGGCGGCGCATGGCAGCGTCGCCGCGAATCGAAGGATGGAATGCGCGCCGCGCAAGGGTTACTGCGGCAGCACTTCGAGCGTCGCCACGTAGCCGAGTCGACGCTCCTTCGCCTTCGGAGTCGTCGGCTTCTGCTTGTCGAGCGATGCGCTCAGCCAATACAAACCCGGCGCGGGCCACGTCACGCTGAACTCGCCGTTGGCATCGGTCGTCGCGATAGTCTCGTCCTGCTTGTCGCGATAGCGCGTGCCGCCGGGAATGACGGTGACCTTGAGATCCTTCACCGGCTTGCCGTCGAGCAGGAAGCGGAATTTCGCCGCTTCGCCCGCATAGAGGTCGTTCGGCGAAGTGACTGGTGCGAATTCGAGGCCGTGTCCGCTCGGCTTGAGTGCGCCGCCACTTGGTTTGCCGAGTGTGACGTAGGTGTTGACGCTGCTCTGCGACTCGGAAATTTCCACGTCTTTCGCGTCGGCGGGAATGTCTCCGAGTTTGTCGACGCCGCCGCGCCAGCGCTTCTTCTCGCCCTTCGCATCGACGTAGCTGGCGAACACGCCGCTGTTTTCGATCGCCACGCGGTAGGTGCCGGGCTGGGTCAGGTGCACGTCGAACGTGCTGCGCCACTTGCCTGTGTTCTTGTTCTCCGCAGCGACCGGCTTGCCATCCGGACCGGTGACGACGAGATGGTCGAGGTCGAGCGCATGGTGATTGAAGTAGAACAGGTCGTTCGACACCGATGCGTCGAACGTCACCCACGCATCGTCGCCGTCGGACAACACCGTCGTCGACGGCACGATGAACGCCTTGTGCGCGGACGCTGCGAGCGGCAGCATCGCGGCGAGCGCGAGGACGGCCCATTGGCTAGGTTTCTTCATTTCAATCTCCGGATGGACTGCAGGTTTCAGGGATTCAGATCGAACTTGACGTCGCCGATCTCGCTTTCGCCCTTCGCGGCGAGATGCTGCGGTGTCGTCGGCGGCCATGCGAACGGCACGCTGACGAGTTCATGGCCGCCGACTTCGCGCGCGACTTCGACGACAAGTTTGTAACTGCCCGCGGCGAGTCCGGCAAACGGCGCCTTTGCGCTCGAAAACGCGAGTTGGTATTGACCGGCCGGACGCGTCGCGCCGCTGACGCCGTCGATCGGCAGCGTCTGATCACGACCGCTGCGGCGCCACCACTGGCGCAGGTCGGACAGCCACTTCGTGCCCGGCTCGGCCTTGCCGGATTTCGCGTCCTTGCCGTCCTTGTCCTGATACCAGACGGCGAGATTCGCGGCGACGCTGCGGTCTTCGCGTTCGACCCAGATCGCAACATACGGGCGGTGGTATTCGGAGACGTCGATCTTCGGCAATTCGAACGTGAGCTGCGCGTCGGCGGCGGACGCGACGGGACTCGCGCAGACGATAAGGGTGATGAGGAAGAAGCGACGCATGTGGAACCTCGTCAATGGATGAAAATCAGCGCGACCAGCAGCGGCAGCACGAGCCCGAGCGCGATCAACGGCCAGGTCATCGCGCGCTGGCGACCGTGCAACCAGAGCAGCGCGAGTCCGGTCAGCGAAAACACTACGCAGGCCAGCGCGAACAGGTCGATGAACCAGCCCCACAACGGCCCTGCATGGCGGCCTTTGTGCAAATCGTTGAAATACGCGATCCAGCCGCGATCGGTGCGTTCGTATTCGACCTTGCCGGTTTGCGCATCGACGCTGAGCCACGCATCGACACCCGGCGTCGGCATCGACAGCATCGCCTCGCCGTCGTTCCACTCCGCCGCGCGCGCATCGAGCGTGACGTGCAGCTCGCGCACGATCCATTCGCGCACTTCGAGCGGAAGCGGTGCGGTGTCCTTGTCGGCATGCCCCGCCATCGACGCGAACAACTCGCGCGGCAACTGCGCACGCAGCGAAACGGCCGCCGACTTGCTTTCGATCCGCGCCGCGTGGTTGAGCGTGAAACCCGTCGCGCTGAACAGCAGCATCGCGACAAGACTCACCGCGGCGCTGATCCAGTGCCATTGATGCAAGGTCTTGAGCCAATACGACCGCGCGCTCGCGCCGATCCGCCGGGTGCCACGTACCGCCTCGTCCATCGCCGCCCTTGCACCATGCACCGCGATACGCAGCGCACGAAATTCACAAATGAGAATCACTCTCAAACAGACTAACAGCGGCGGCACGATGCGGCAAGGCGGCCAGCTCGCGATGCGACGTCTCCGCGATGCGGCCGACGCGGCTGGCCCGATACAATCGACCGCATGCGCATCCTCATCATCGAAGACGATGCCGCGATCGCGGACGCGATCGGCGCGGCGCTCGCCAATGCCGGCCATGCCGTCGACCGGCTCGCCAACGGTCGCCAGGCCGATGCGGCATTGCGCGACCATCCCTACGACCTTGTCGTGCTCGACCTCGGCCTGCCCGACGTCGACGGTATCGAACTGCTGCGACGGCTGCGCTCGCGCGCGGACGCCGTACCCGTGCTGGTGGCCACCGCGCGCGAGGAGCTCGAGGAGCGCGTGCGCGCACTCGA
>JAKPAN010000171.1 GCA_029779475.1 Pseudomonadota bacterium | reverse complement strand
CGGCAAGGGCCCGCTCAACGCGACGCAGACCTCGCCGGTCGAGAAGGTGGCACCGGGCGTGATCTGGCGCAAATCCGTCGACCAGCCGGTGCAGACCGGCTACAAGTCCGTCGACTCGATGATCCCGATCGGCCGCGGCCAGCGCGAGCTGATCATCGGCGACCGCCAGACAGGCAAGACCGCGCTCGCCGTCGACGCGATCATCAACCAGAAGGGCTCGGGCATTAAGTGCATCTACGTCGCGATCGGCCAGAAGCAGTCGTCGATCGCCAACGTCGTGCGCAAGCTCGAAGAGAACGACGCGCTCGCGCACACGATCATCGTCGCCGCTTCCGCGTCCGAATCGGCCGCGATGCAGTACATCGCGCCCTACTCCGGCTGCGCGATGGGCGAGTACTTCCGCGACAACGGCGAAGACGCGCTCATCATCTACGACGACCTCACCAAGCAGGCCTGGGCGTACCGCCAGATCTCGCTGCTGCTCAAGCGCCCGCCGGGCCGCGAAGCGTATCCGGGCGACGTGTTCTACCTGCACAGCCGCCTGCTCGAGCGCGCCGCGCGCGTCAACGAGGAATACGTCGAGAAGCACACCAACGGCGCCGTGAAGGGCAAGACCGGCTCGCTGACCGCGCTGCCGATCATCGAGACGCAGGCCGGCGACGTGTCCGCGTTCGTGCCGACCAACGTGATCTCGATCACCGACGGCCAGATCTTCCTCGAAACCGACTTGTTCAACGCCGGCATCCGCCCGGCCGTGAACGCCGGCATCTCGGTGTCGCGCGTCGGTGGCGCCGCGCAGACCAAGATCGTCAAGAAACTCTCCGGCGGCGTGAAGCTCGCGCTCGCGCAGTACCGCGAACTCGCCGCGTTCGCGCAGTTCGCCTCCGACCTCGACGCCGCCACGCGCGCGCAGCTCGAGCGCGGCCAGCGCGTCACCGAGCTGATGAAGCAGAAGCAGTACGCGCCGCTGTCGATCGCCGAGCTGTCGCTGTCGGTCTACGCCGCGGAAAAGGGCCTCCTCGACGATCTGCCGCTGAACAAGGTGCTGCCGTTCGAAGCTGCGCTGCACGCGTACTTCCACAGCAACTACGGCGACCTCATGAAGAAGATCGTCGACACCGGCGACTGGAACAACGATATCGAAGGCCAGTTCAAGAAGGGCCTGGAAGAGTTCAAGAAGACGGGCAGCTGGTAAGCCGCTCCTTCGGGACACTCGTACAGAACCCAGCCAGACGATTCGTCGTCGCACTTTCGACAGGTTGAACCCACGTGGCAGGCGCAAGAGAAATCCGGACGAAGATCAAGAGCGTTCAGAACACCCGCAAGGTGACGCGCGCGCTCGAAATGGTCTCGGCTTCGAAGATCCGCAAGGCGCAGGACCTCATGAAGGCCTCGCGTCCGTACGCGCGCGCGATGCGCCAGGTCATTGGCCACATCGCGCACGCGAACGTCGAGTACAAACATCCGTTCCTCGTCGAGCGCGAGACGATCCAGCGCGTCGGCTACGTCGTCGTGTCGACCGACCGCGGCCTGTGCGGCGGCCTCAACACGAACATGTTCCGCAAGCTCGTCGGCGACATCCGCGCGTGGCAGGACAAGGGCGTCGAGGTCGATCTCGTCTGTATCGGCCAGAAGGCGACGCAGTTCTTCCGCCGCCTCAAGGTCAACATGGTCGGCAGCGTGACGCACCTGGGCGAGCGCCCACAGATCGCGCAGCTGATCGGCGTGATCAAGGTCATGCTCGACGAATACGGCGCCGGCCGCGTCGACCGCCTGTTCCTCGCCTACAACGACTTCGTCAACACGATGACGCAGAAGGCGACCGTCGACCAGCTGCTGCCGCTGCCGCCCGCCGCCGAAATGGCGACGTCTCATTCGTGGGACTACATCTACGAACCCGACGCGGAAGGCGTGCTCGAACACGTGCTGACGCGCTACATCGAGTCGCTCGTCTACCAGGGCGTGCTCGAGAACCTCGCCAGCGAACACGCCGCGCGCATGGTCGCGATGAAGGCCGCGTCCGACAACGCAACCAAGGCGATCGGCTCGCTCACGCTTGTCTACAACAAGGCGCGCCAGGCGGCGATCACGCAGGAAATTTCCGAAATCGTCGGCGGCGCCGCGGCGGTTTGATCGCGCTTGCATCCCCACCCACGGCGACGCATCGCGGCGCCACAACAGTTTGAAAGAGTCATCCGGAGCACTCCAATGAGCCAGGGCAAAGTCGTACAAATCATCGGCGCCGTCGTCGACGTCGAATTCCCGCGCGAGTCCGTGCCGAAGGTGTACGACGCGCTCAAGATCGAAGGCATGCCGATCACGCTCGAGGTGCAGCAGCAGCTCGGCGACGGCGTCGTGCGCACGATCGCGCTCGGCTCGACCGACGGCCTCAAGCGCGGCCTCGTCGTCAACAACACCGGCGACGGCATCAAGGTGCCGGTCGGCAAGGCGACGCTCGGCCGCATCATGGACGTGCTCGGCAATCCGATCGACGAAGCCGGCGCGATCGGCGCCGAAGACCAGTGGGTCATCCACCGCAGCGCCCCGTCTTACGACGAGCAGGCGGCCGCGAACGAACTGCTGGAAACCGGCATCAAGGTCATCGACCTCGTCTGCCCGTTCGCCAAGGGCGGCAAGGTCGGCCTGTTCGGCGGCGCCGGCGTCGGCAAGACCGTGAACATGCTCGAACTCATCAACAACATCGCGACCCAGCACTCGGGCCTGTCGGTGTTCGCGGGCGTCGGCGAGCGCACGCGCGAAGGCAACGACTTCTACCACGAGATGATCGACGCGGGCGTCGTCAAGCTCGACGACAAGACGCAGTCCAAGGTCGCAATGGTCTACGGCCAGATGAACGAGCCGCCGGGCAACCGCCTGCGCGTCGCGCTGACCGGCCTGACCATGGCCGAATACTTCCGCGACGAGAAGGACGCGTCCGGCAAGGGCAAGGACGTGCTGTTCTTCGTCGACAACATCTACCGCTACACGCTGGCCGGCACGGAAGTGTCCGCGCTGCTCGGCCGCATGCCGTCGGCGGTGGGTTACCAGCCGACGCTCGCCGAGGAAATGGGCGTGCTGCAGGAGCGCATCACCTCGACCAAGACCGGCTCGATCACGTCGATCCAGGCCGTCTACGTTCCGGCCGACGACTACACCGACCCGTCGCCCGCGACGACGTTCGCGCACTTGGACTCGACCGTGGCGCTGTCGCGCGATATCGCTTCGCTCGGCATCTACCCCGCCGTCGATCCGCTGGCCTCGACGAGCCGCCAGCTCGACCCGCTGGTGATCGGCCAGGAGCACTACGACGTCGCGCGCCGCGTGCAGGGCACGCTGCAGCGCTACAAGGAACTCAAGGACATCATCGCGATCCTCGGCATGGACGAACTCTCGGAAGACGACCGCAACACCGTCTACCGCGCGCGCAAGATCGAGCGCTTCTTCTCGCAGCCGTTCACGGTCGCGCAGGTGTTCACGGGCGCGCCGGGCAAGTACGTCACGCTCAAGGAAACGATCCGCGGCTTCAAGATGATCATCGACGGCGAGTGCGACCACCTGCCGGAACAGGCGTTCTACATGGTCGGCGGCATCGACGAAGCCTTCGAGAAGGCCAAGGCGATGGAAAAGAAGGCGGCCTGACCGCCTGAGATCGGAGATCGGCAAACCGGTCTCCGACCCCGTTGATCGAACGATACGAGAGCACCATGAGCACCATCCGCTGCGACATCGTCAGCGCCGAGGAAGAAATCTTCCACGGCAATGCGCAAATGATCATCGCCACCGGCGAGGCGGGCGAGCTCGGCATCGCGCCGCGCCACGCGCCCTTGATCACGCGCCTCAAGCCGGGCCAGGTGCGCGTGCAGCTCGAAGGCGGCGAGGAACAGTTCTTCTACGTCTCCGGCGGCATCCTCGAAGTGCAGCCGAGCGTCGTCACCGTGCTCGCCGACACCGCGATCCGCGCCAAGGATCTCGACGAATCCGCCGCCCGCAAGGCGAAGGACGAAGCCGAGCGCGCGCTCGCCAACCGCACCGACGCGATGGAAGTCGCACAGGCGCAGGCGCAACTCGCGCAGGCCCTCGCGCAGTTGCAGGCGCTGGAGCGTTTGCGTAGAGCGCTGAAGCACTGATTTCGTGCGATCCGTCCAGGATCGCATGGCTCAGGCAAATCACGACACGCCGGAGTCCGCTTTTCTCCGTGGTTCCAAAAGCGGCCATCCATGGCCGCACTTTCAACGCACAGCAGCTCCGTTGCGCAATATTGCCCAACATAGAAAACGCCGGCGCAAGCCGGCGTTTTTCGTTCGGGCGCGTCAGCGATAAACCCAGTGCCGCGACACGAGAAAGCTGCCGATCGCGATCAGGCCATCCATGAGCGGCTTGGCGAGCCACGCCCAACCCAGACCGAACATCGACGCGACCGTCGCCACGCCCGTCGTGCTGAGCGCCGCGCACACGCACCACAACACGATGTAGCGCAATGCCTGCCGCCAGCGCGGCGAGGCGTCATCCCGTGCGAACGTGATGCTGCCGTTGAGCCAGAAACCGAGCAGCGCGCCGCAGACGCGGCCTGCGATGTTCGCGCGCACGACGTCGACGCCGGCATGGCTGAGCAGCACCATCGTGGTCCAGTCGACGACCCACTGCGCCGCGCCGACGATGACGAACCAACGACCTTGCCGCAGCAGGTTCATCGCGCGATCTCCGGCGCGGGCACCGACCACAATTCCGCGGCGCCGACGGTCTCTTCGCGTTTCGCGCCGAGCCGATCGAGCGCAATGCGCTGAGCCGCGTCGATCGTTTCCGGCCGCACCAGCAGCCAGCGCGCATCGACGCCACGGATCAGGTCGACCCAGCGCGCACCGCTGGCATCGGCATTCGCGGCGATGCGCTCGCGTTCCAGCTTCGGCGCATACCACGCGACGCTGCGGCCGCGTTGCCCGAGTTCGGCGATCGCAGGCGCGACCGGATCGAGCGCGAGCACGACCGACTCGCCATCGTCGCGCGAACGCATTCTCGCGATCAGCGCGCGCTCCGGCGCGTAACGCTCGAATACCGCCGTCGCGTCGCCATGCGTCCTGACCAGCACGCGCAGCGCATTCGTGTGCTGCAACCAGTTCGCGTTGGCGAGGAACGCGAAATCAAGCACGCACAGCGCGGCGAGCGCGAACGCCGCGCGCCGTTCGCCGAGCGCGCCCGCGCAAGCCGCGACGAGCGGCGCGAGCAGCAGCACGAGACCGGGAAACGCGTAGCGTGCGTACTGCATCGGCACCAGCGGCAACACCAGGATCGCCGACGCCGCGAGCGCGAGTCCTCGCGTGCGTGCGTCGCGCAACGCGAGCAGCCACGCGCCCGCAAGCGCGATCCAGGCGAAACCGAAAGCACCGCGCCAGCTTTCGAGATAGTCGCCGGTGAAAAACGTCACCCGCCACGGCAAGCTCGCGCCGAAACTCGCGTGCCAGCGTGCATCGTCGAGCTGGCGCGCATCGAACAGCGGTGAATGGAAGACGTCGTTGAACAGCGGAAACATCGGGTTGCCGCTGAGCCACGCCGCCTGCGCATAGCTCGATCCCGCGACGGCGAAAAACGCGAGCGAGCCCGCGACGATACCGCGCAGGTCGGGACGACCTCGCCGCACCAGCGCCCAGGCCAGCATCACCAGCGCCGCGACCGCGTGGCCGAACTTGAGCGCGACGAGGCCGCCCGCCAGCACGCCGATCGCCAGCGCAGCGTTGC
The DNA here is from genome assembly GCA_029779475.1 of Pseudomonadota bacterium. Taxonomy (GTDB): domain Bacteria; phylum Pseudomonadota; class Gammaproteobacteria; order Xanthomonadales; family Rhodanobacteraceae; genus Dokdonella_A. Next base: position 9,191 of record JAKPAN010000171.1, on the reverse strand, counting down.
GTGGCTGCACGATCGCAATGGCCAGCGCAAGCAGCAAACCCATCGCCGGCAATTCCGTCTGCATCCCGCCAAGCAGGCCCGCGCTCAGCGGCAGCGACGCGAACAGCGCGACGCACACCCACGCCATGCGCGCGCTCGCGAAGCGCGCGGCCAGCGTCCACGCAGCGCCCGCGGCCAGCACGAACCAGAGCAGGTCGAGCGCGCCGCGTGCTTCGCCACGCGCGAGCACGGCGACGAGGCCTTGCAGCGTATCGCCGAGCCACGGCGCCGCCGCCCAGATCTGGTTCGCAAGATCGGGCACGTAGCGGCCATGGCGCAACAGTTGCAACGGCAGACCGAGGTGATAGTTGACGTCGTCGGCGAGCGCGGTCGGCAACCACGCCGCGCTCGACGTCACGCCGCACAACGCGACCGCGAACGCCGCACCGCGCGGCGCAGCAGCGACCGCGCCGCGCCAGCCATCGCGGGCTTGCATCAGCGCGGCAACCAGCGCTTGCCGACGCAGCACGCACAGCGCGAGCAGCAGCGGCGCGTACACGAATCCGCGATGCACGGGCAGCGTCAGGAACCAGCCGTCGACGCCGCCGATGATCGCGAGACCGCATGCCAGCACAAGAACAGGAGCGCCATCGCGCGCGACAAGTCCGCCGATCGCGAATGCCGACGCGGCGAGCAGCAACGTTGCGAGCACCGCGGGCACGCCGGCGAAGAACACGAGCGCAGCGAACCAGACAGCGGCGAGCGCCGTCGCCCACGACGCGCGCAACACACGTCGCACGACGACGGCAAGCACGGCGCTTGCGAGCAGCAACACGAGCTGGTCGGCGACGCGCGGCCATGGCACGTCCAGCCACATCCGATGCACGACCCATCCCGCCGCGCATGCCGCGAAGCCGGCCCAGACGAGCGCGGCGTCGAATTGGCGGCGGCGTTCCGTCATGTGCGTTCCGGAAAACAAAAGGCGGACGATGCTAGCAGACGATCCGGCGCCGCTTTGGAAGATCCGGACAGCCTCGGCCGGGCCTTCCGCTGCTCTCGCGGCACGCGCCGTGCCTGCCTCACGGCCGCACGGAAAACGCGGCGCGCGTCAGCGCGTCGTTGCGAGTGCGCGCCGCAGCGGATCGAGCAGATCGCCATAACGCGACGTGCGCGCGGTGTCGCGGCGCAGCGGTTCGCGCACCTGCGCCGCGCTCGCGGTGCGCACGCTGCGCGACGCCTCATGCGGACGCAGGCAGGCCGCGTCGAACGGCAGGCCGCAGAAGTCGAGCAGCGCGCGCGTCTGGCCTTCCGCGTCGGCGAGCAGGTCTTCGTAGACCTGTTCGCGGATGCGCGTGGGCGATTGCGTTTGCCAACGCCGCATCGCGCCATCGCAGGCGTGCCAATACGCGGCGAGATCGGCGAGGTCGTAGCTGTAGTTGTGCGCGCTCCAGAAAATCTGCCGAAAGCACGACCAGCACGTCTCCACCGCGTCGCGCCGACAATGCACGATGCGCGCACCCGGCAGCATGCGGCGGATCGCGGCTGCGTACATCCAGTTGTTCGGCATCTTATCGGTGAAGCGCGGACGGCTCGCGCGCCAGTGCGCGGTGCGCTGCAAATAGCGTTGGCCGAGTCGGCGCCAATCGGAATCCGCCATCGCACCGACCCATTGCGGGAACGGCGCGCGCCGGCGCTGTGATTCCTCGGCGATGACGATGCCGAGATCGTCGAGTTCGCTCGCGCCTTCGACCTCGGGATGCGCGGCGAGGATCTGTTCGGTGAGCGTCGATGCCGAACGCGGCAGGCCGACGATGAAGATGACGTCTTGGCCGAAGTCGTCGTCGCTGGGCGGCGGCGCGGCGTCGAACGCGGCGACGGCTTGCGCGACCCACGCAGCGAACGCATTCGCCTGCCACGGAAAACGCGGCCGCGCGAACGCGTTCGCGGACGCATAGGCGGCGAAGGCTTCTGCGTCGCGACCAAGATCGTCGAGCGCCTTGGCCAGCGCGAAACGCGCCGCGATCGCTTCGTCGCCGCCGAGGTCGCGACGCTGCACGAGCGCCTGCAACGCGTCCGCGTCGGCTGCGGAAAAACGCAGCGATTTCAGGTTGGCCAGCCCCCACCACGCGATGCCAGAGCGCGGCTCGCGACGCAGCAGCTCGCGGTATTCGGCGGCGGATTCGTCGATGCGGCCGAGCGCCATCAAGGCCTCGGCGAGCAGGAAGCGCGCCGACTCCATCTGCGGCGCAATCGCGAGCGCGCGGCGCAAGGGCGCTTCCGACTCCGCCGTCGCGCCGACGAGGCCGAGGCATTTGCCGAGGTTGAACCACGCCGCCGCGAAATCCGGCGCGATGTCGCAGGCACGGCGCAACGTGGCGAGCGCGGCGTCGATCTCGCCGACTTCGCCGAGCAGGCTGCCGAGCGCGTTCAGAATCGCGGCGTCGTTCGGCGCAGCCATCGCGGCCTCGCGCAAGCGTGCAAGCGCGTCGCCGCGACGACCCAGTCCCTGCAAGGCAAGGCCATGCACGAACAACACTTGCGGATGTCCCGGCGCGGCGCGCAGCGCGCTCGCAAAACACGCCTCGGCCTGCGCGAAGTCGCCCGCGTCGAGGCAGGCATGACCGCGCGCGACCTGCTGGCGGAGCAGGTCGTCCGGCGAGGTCGGACCACGGGGCGGCTGGCAATTCATGCGTGTCGGACAGCGGAAACGCGGCAGCTTAACAGCGCCGCGCCGCGCCGCGCGCCGGCCTGCAGACACCACTAGAATGCGACGATCCCCGCGTTGCTGGAGCCGCCCGTGGCCGACCACCCGCTGCACGTCATCGTCCTCGCCGCCGGCGAAGGCAAGCGCATGAAATCGGCGCGCGCGAAAGTGCTGATGCCGCTCGCCGGCCGGCCGATGCTCGCGCACGTGCTTGACACCGCGCGCGCGTTGCAGCCGGCGCGCATCCACCTCGTCTACGGCCATCTCGGCGAGCAGGTGCAAGCTGCGGTCACCGATCTTGGCGACATCGCCTGGACGTTGCAGGCGCAACAGCGCGGCACCGGCCACGCGGTCAGTCTTGCGCTGCCGTCGATTCCCGACGATGCGCGCGTACTCGTGCTCTATGGCGACGTGCCGCTCGTGCGCGAACAGACGCTGCGCCGGCTCGTCGAGCGTGAGGAATCGCTCGCCGCGCTCGTCACCCAACTCGACACGCCCTACGGCTACGGCCGCGTCGTGCGCGACGGCATCGGCCGCATCCGCGCGATCGTCGAAGAGAAGGACGCCACGCCCGAGCAGCGCGCGATCACCTGCGTCAACAGCGGCATCCTCGCCGCCGACGCGCGCCGCCTGCGCGTGTGGATCGCGAACCTGCGCACCGACAACGCGCAGGGCGAGCTGTACCTCACCGACGTGTTCGCGCAAGCCGACGACGAAGGCGAACCCGCGTCGGCGGAAATGTGCGTGAATCCGCAGGAAGTGTTCGGCGCGAACGATCCGTGGCAGCTCGCCGGACTCGAACGCATGCATCAGCGCAGCCGCGCGACCCAGCTCGCCGCAGCCGGCGTACGCTTCGTCGATCCGATGCGTTTCGACGTGCGCGGCGACGTGCGCGTCGGCCGCGACGTGGAGATCGACATCGACGTCATCCTCGAAGGCCTCGTCGAACTCGGCGACGACGTGCGCATCGGCCCGTATTCGCGCATCCGCAATTCCACGCTCGCCGCCGGCACCGTCGTGCATTCGCACTGCAACCTCGACGGCGTCGTCACGCACGGCCCCTGCCACATCGGCCCGTTCGCGCGGCTGCGCCCCGGCACCGAAATCGCCGCCGACGCGCACATCGGCAACTTCGTCGAGACCAAGCAGACGCGCATCGGCGCGCGCAGCAAGGTCGGGCACCTGAGTTATCTCGGCGATGCGCAGGTCGGCGAGGACGTCAACGTCGGCGCCGGCACGATCACCTGCAACTACGACGGCGCGCAGAAGCACGCGACCGTCATCGACGACGGCGCCTTCGTCGGCTCGAACAGTTCGCTGGTCGCGCCGGTGCGCGTCGGCAAGGACGCGACCATCGGCGCCGGTTCGGTGATCACGCGCGAGGCGCCGGACGGCGAACTCACCGTCTCGCGCGCAAAGCAGACCACGGTCGAAGGCTGGAAGCGGCCGAGCAAACCGTGAGCCGCGTCGGGCGATGCGCGAAGCAGCGCACCCGCTCTTGCTAGACTGATGGCCCTCGATTCGACAGCCGCCATGCCTTCTGCGCCCCTGCCTCTCGCCGACGACGCGCGCATCGCCGTCATCGGCCTCGGTTACGTCGGCTTGCCGCTCGCAGCGGCGTTCGGGCGCGTGGCGCCGACGCTGGGCTTCGACGTCGATGCACGCCGCATCGACGAATTGCGCACAGGCCGCGACCGTACCGGCGAGGTCGACGCGGACGAGTTGCGCGCAGCGTCGCAGCTGCGCCTGAGCGCAGACGCGAGCGACCTCAAGGCCAGCAACGTCTTCATCATCGCCGTGCCGACGCCGGTCGACGAGGCGCGCCGCCCCGACCTGCGCCTGCTCGAAGCGGCGAGCGTCACCGTCGGCCGCGCCATCTCGCGCGGCGGTGTCGCGATCTTCGAATCGACGGTGTATCCGGGCGCGACGGAAGAAGTCTGCGTGCCGATCATCGAGCGCGAATCGGGCCTCCAGTACAACGTCGATTTCTTCGCCGGCTACAGCCCCGAGCGCATCAATCCCGGCGACAAGGCGCGCCGGCTCGACAGCATCGTCAAGGTGACCTCTGGTTCGACGCCGCAGGTCGCGGATTTCGTCGACGTGCTGTATCGCCGCGTCGTCCACGCGGGAACACACAAGGCATCGAGCATCCGCGTCGCCGAAGCGGCCAAGGTCATCGAGAACACGCAGCGCGACCTCAACATCGCGCTCGTCAACGAGCTCGCACTGATCTTCCACCGGCTCGGCCTCGACACCAGCGAAGTGCTCGCCGCCGCGGGCACGAAATGGAATTTCCTGCCGTTCCGGCCCGGCCTCGTCGGCGGCCATTGCATCGGCGTCGATCCGTACTACCTCACGCACAAGGCGCAGCAGATCGGCTATCACCCGGAAGTGATTTTGTCGGGACGCCGCATCAACGACGGCATGGGCCAGCATGTCGCACAGCGCGTGATCAAACTCATGACCCAACGCGGCATGCCCGTCGCCGGCGCGCGCGCGCTCGTGCTCGGACTCGCGTTCAAGGAAAACTGCGCGGATCTGCGCAACACGCGCGTCGTCGACGTCGTCGCCGAACTCGCGGCCTGGGGCATGACGGTCGACGTGCACGACCCTTGCGTCGACGCCGCCGAAGCGCGTCACGAATACGGCCTCGACCTGATCGACTCGCCCGCACGCGACGCCTACGACGCGGTCGTGCTCGCCGTGGCCCACGACGCATTCCTGCGCGATGGCGCCGACGCACTGCGCGCGCTGTGCAAGCCCGGCGGCGTGCTGTTCGACGTCAAGGCCATGCTGCCGCGCGAGGCGGTCGACGACCGGCTGTAGGCGGCATCCGCGATTGCGCCGATAATGCGCCGATGCGCATCCTCGTCACCGGCGCCGCCGGCTTCATCGGATCGACCCTGTCCCATCGCCTGCTCGAACGCGGCGACGAGGTGCTCGGCTACGACAACCTCAACGATTACTACGATCCGTCGCTCAAGGAAGCGCGCCTTGCGCGACTGACGCCGCACGCGAACTTCCGCTTCGTGCGCGCGGCGCTCGAGGATCGCGGCGCGCTCGAAAAGGCGTTCGCGGATTTCCGACCGCAGCGCGTCGTCAATCTCGCCGCGCAGGCCGGCGTGCGTTATTCGCTCATCAATCCGCACGCCTACGTGCAGGCCAATCTCGTCGGCTTCATCAACGTACTCGAAGCGTGTCGGCACGGTGGCGTCAAGCATCTCGTCTATGCGTCGTCAAGCTCGGTCTACGGCGCGAACCGCAAGCTGCCGTTCGCGGTCGAGGACGCGGTCGATCATCCGGTCAGCCTGTATGCGGCGACGAAGAAGGCGAACGAATTGATGGCGCATACCTATAGCCATCTATACGGCCTTCCGACGACTGGCCTGCGTTTCTTCACCGTCTACGGCCCGTGGGGCCGGCCGGACATGGCACTGTTCCTGTTCACGAAGAAAATCCTCGCCAGCGAGCCGATCGAGGTGTTCAACCACGGCCGCCACTCGCGCGATTTCACCTACATCGACGACATCGTCGAAGGCGTGATCCGCACGCTCGACCATGTCGCCGCGCCCGATCCAGCGTTCGACGCGCTGCATCCCGACCCGGCCACGTCGAGCGCCCCGTACCGGCTCTACAACATCGGCAACCACCAGCCCGTCGAGCTCGCGCGCTACATCGAAGTGCTCGAGGAGAAACTCGGCCGCAAGGCCGAGAAAATCCTGCTGCCGATGCAACCCGGCGACGTGCCCGACACCTATGCGGACGTCGCCGCGCTGTCGCGCGACACCGGCTACGCGCCGTCGACGCCGATCGAGGTCGGCATCGGCCGTTTCGTCGACTGGTATCGCGGCTACTACGGCGTCTGACCCCGGAAAGTCGGCGGAAAGACGCGCCGCCTAGCATCGCCGACGTTCGCCGCCGCGTGCGGCCACAAGAACTTCGAGGACATCCCCATGTGTGGAATCGTCGCAGCCACCGCGCGCCGTGACGTCGTGCCGGCGCTGTTCGCAGGCCTCAAGGCGCTCGAATACCGCGGCTACGATTCGGCCGGCATTTCCGTGTTCGAGGACGGCGCGCTCGCGCGATTGCGCGCGGTCGGGAAAGTGCGCGAACTGGAATCGCTCTACACGCAAGCGCCGGTCGCCGGCGTCACCGGCATCGCGCACACGCGCTGGGCCACGCACGGCGTGCCCAACACCGCGAACGCGCATCCGCACGTGTCGAGCGAGCGCATCGCCGTCGTCCACAACGGCATCATCGAGAACCACGCCGCGCTGCGCGACGAACTCGCCGCGAAAGGCTATCGATTCACCTCCGACACCGACACCGAAGTCATCGCGCACCTCATCGACGACGCGATCACGCACGGCGCCAGCCTGCGCGACGCCGTCGTCGCCGCGACCTCGCGCCTGCATGGCGCCTATGCGATCGCCGTGATGAGCCGCGACGAATCGGGCACCGTCGTCGGCGCGCGCCGCGGCAGTCCGCTCGTGCTCGGCATCGGCGACGGCGAGAACTTCCTCGGCTCCGACGTGCAGGCGCTGATCCGCCAGACCAACCGCTTCGTCTACCTCGAAGAAGGCGACATCGCGCAGATCGACCGCGACCACTACGCCGTGTTCGACGCTGCCGGCGCGCCCGTCACGCGCGCCGTGCGCAAGAGCGAACTCAACGCCGACGCGGTGGAACGCGGCGAGTACCGGCACTACATGCTCAAGGAAATCTTCGAGCAGCCGCGCGCGATCGCGGACACGCTCGAAGGCCGCATCGCCGACGGACGCGTGCTGCCGAACATCTTCGGCGTCGATGCCGACCAACTGCTCGCGCGCGTCAAGCATGTGCAGATCGTCGCTTGCGGCACGAGCTACCACGCCGGACTCGTCGCGAAATACTGGATCGAAGGCATCGCCGGCGTATCGTGCAATGTCGAAGTCGCCAGCGAATACCGCTATCGCCGCGCCGTCGTGCCGGCCGGCTGCCTGTTCCTCGCCGTCTCGCAATCGGGCGAAACCGCCGACACGCTCGCCGCGTTGCGCGACGGCCGCGATCGCGGCTATCTCGGCTCGCTCGCGATCTGCAACGTGCCCGAGTCGAGCCTCGTGCGCGAAACCGATCTCACGCTGATGACGCGCGCCGGCCCCGAGATCGGCGTCGCCTCGACGAAGGCGTTCACGACGCAGCTCGCCGCGCTCGCCCTGCTCGCGATCGAACTCGCACGACTCAACGGCGTCGACGCGAAGACCTGCGCGGCACTTGTCGACGAACTCGCCACGCTGCCGCGCGTGATCGGAGAAACGCTCGCACTCGAGCCGGAGATCGCGCGCCTGGCCGAACGTTTCGTGCCCAAGCACCACGCGCTGTTCCTCGGCCGCGGCGTGCAGTATCCGGTCGCGCTCGAAGGCGCGCTCAAGCTCAAGGAAATTTCCTACATCCACGCCGAGGCGTACCCGGCCGGCGAACTCAAGCACGGCCCGCTCGCACTCGTCGACGCCGACATGCCCGTCGTCGCCGTCGCGCCGAACAATGAGCTGCTCGAAAAGCTCGCGTCCAATCTCGAGGAAGTCCGCGCGCGCGGCGGCGAACTGTTCGTGTTCGCCGACGCCGACACGCCGCTCGCGCCGCGCGACGGCCGCGGCGCCGTGGTCAAGATCGCCTGTGGCGGCGACTTCATCGCACCCGCCGTGTTCACCGTGCCGCTGCAGATCCTCGCCTATCACGTCGCCGTGCTGCGCGGCACCGACGTCGACCAGCCCCGCAATCTCGCCAAGAGCGTGACGGTGGAGTAGGCACGTCATTGCCGGGACGTTTCTGTCGATAGGGAAAAAGTCCCTTCCTATCCACCTCGCAAGTGCAAGATTCACAGGGTTCCTATCCACAGCGTGTTCGGCGAGTACGGGCCGTACGTCGACGACGCCGTCGTCGCGTTTTGCGCCGACAACAGCCTGTTCCTCAAGCTCGTACCCGATACCGCCGCGCTGCTCGCCGGGCTTCCGCAACAGGAACTGTTCCCCTGCATCAAGCCGTACGCGCTCGCCGACGAGCGGCTCGACGATTCCGAGCGCCTGCACGACCTGCAGCGCGCGCGGCCGGCGCCGAAGCCGAAGCGACCGAAAGCGAAGAAGGCCGCGAAGCGCTGAAGCGCCGCCTCAATCCTCCGCCGGCGGCTCGAATCCGTCGGCGAATATCCCCGCCGGACCGGAGTCGACGTCGCTGGCCTGGTTGTCGCCCGGCTGGCTGTCGGTGAGTCCCGCCGCCAGCGTCGCGTGCGCGACGGCGACCAATGGCACGCCGTCGAAGACGGGCATGGCCGCATTGACGGCGAAGACGGCGCTGCTGCCCGGCGGCAGCGTCACCGTCTGGTCGAACGTGCCGGTGCCGCCCGCGCAGACAGCGCCGCCGAGCGGAGCGCAGGTCCAGTTCACGCTCTGCAGCATCGGACTCGCGCTGAAGGTCACGCGCACGTCGCCGGCGGACAGCGTGGGACTGCGATTGCTTACCGCCAGCTGAT
>JAKPAN010000161.1 GCA_029779475.1 Pseudomonadota bacterium | reverse complement strand
CGGCGCGATCAGCGCGCCAGTGCAGACATTGCCGCGCGAGCCGGTGACGATGACGATTGCGCGGCCGATGCCCTCGGCGCCGGTCGGCGCGCCGCCGCCAACGATGGCCTGCGCATTCGACGCGGTGAGCGCGAGCGCGCTCGCTGCAAGCAGACGACGACAGATGGAAATGAGCTTCATCCGTAAGGGATGAGCCGTTCGCGCGCGCCTTGTCAACCGCGCTCGCATTTTTTGAAACGCTGCATTTTTCGAAACGAGGAAAACATGTCCGCCACTCTTCTCGCCGCGCCTGCGGCCGAGCCGCTATCGCTTGCCGAGGCCAAGGCTTACCTGCGCGTCGAGCACGATGCCGACGATGCGGTGATCGGCGCGCTGATCGTTGCCGCGCGCACGCAGGTGGAAGCGCTGACGCGCCGCGCGCTCATCTCCCAGACATGGCGTTTCGTTTACGACGCCTGGCCGGCCGATGGGTGCGTGCGGCTCAAGATGGGGCCGATGCAATCCGTCGTCGCGCTGCGCGTATATAATGAGAGCGGTGCGGCGCATGCGCAGGATGTCGAGAGCCTCGTGCTCGACAAAGCTGCGCTGGTGATCGCCGCGCCGCCGTTCGCGTTGCCGCTGCCGGGGCGGAGCACTGCCGGCATCGAACTCGATCTGCGGCTCGGCTTCGGCGATAGCGCCGGAAGTGTGCCAGAGACGTTGCGCCTCGCGCTGCGCATGCTGGTCGCGCATTGGTACGAGAACCGGGGCCTCGTCGCCATTGGCCAAAGCGTGGCGATGATGCCGTCGAGCGTCAATGCGCTGATCGCGTCCTATCGGGTGCCCGCGCTATGACCGCGCCGGGAGATCTCGATCGCCGCCTCACGCTCGAAGCGCCGGTCGAAACCACGGACGATCAGGGCGGGCTGGTGCATAATTTCGCGGCCGTGACGGATGTGTGGGCGCAGGTGGTTTCGCTGCGCGGGCGCGTCATGTTTGCGGCCAATGCGCCGGGTGCGGATGTCACGCATCGCATTATCCTGCGTGACAAACTCGT
>JAKPAN010000133.1 GCA_029779475.1 Pseudomonadota bacterium | reverse complement strand
TAGCGCACCTGTCTTGTAAACAGGGGGTTGCAGGTTCAAGTCCTGTAGCCGGCACCGTCAACAGTCTCAGCGCGATCGCGCGAGACGCGGTCAGGTGTGTGCCGCGCGCAGCGCGGCGACCAACTCGCGAGCAAGGGTGGCGCCCTGGGCGCTCTCGCTCCACGAGATGCCGAGGATGCGCGCGAACGGCGGGTCGAAGGGCACGTAGACGACGCCCGGATCGCTGCGGCCGGGGGTCCGCGGCAGGATCGACAGGCCGAGCCCACCGGCGACGAGGCTGCGCATCGTGTCGATCTCGCTGCTTTCGAATGTGACGTTCACGGCGACGCCGGCATCGGCGAGGAAGCCGGAGATGATCGGCCGCATCTCGGTGATGCGCGAGAACCCGATGAAGTCCTCGCCCTGCAGTGCGGCGAGCTCGACCCGCTCATGCTCCGCGAGCGGGTGCCACTCGGGAACGGCGACGCACAGCGGCTCTTCGGCCAGAGGCATCCATTGCGCTCCGCTCGTCGCGGGCGGCGCGGTGCACAGCGCGACGTCGATCGCGTCGAGAGCGAGCCAGCCCTGCAGGTCGCGGCTGAACCCCTGCCGAAGCGTCACACGCACGTCGGGCTGCGTCGCACGAAAGGTGCCGACGACGTCGGGAACGAGCCAGCGGGCGAGCGAATGCAGAAACCCGATGCGCAGCAGGCGCCCCGCGTCGGCGATCGTCTCGGCATGCCGACGCGCCGACTCGTAGGCGTCGAGCACGGCGGCGGCGTCGGCGCGGAAGGCGACACCGTTCGCGTTCAGCTCGAGGCGCTTGCCGTGTCGCGCGAACAGCGGCATGCCGATGGATGCCTCGAGCCGCGCCAGCGCGCGAGACACGTTCGACTGGTTGACAGCCAGCTCGGCCGCGGTGTCGCGGGTGTTCTCGGTCTGCGCGAGCGAGAGGAACGCACGCAGGGCCTGCTCGTCCATGCGCACAGGCTAACGGCGAAATGCGGACAACGCATCAAAAAGGCATCGTGCGTCATTTAGGAGATCAGCGGGAGTGCGGGAGAGTGGCGGTCATGGCCGCGATGCTCGATCTCACGCAGACGGGCTCGATCGCGCGCATCGCCCCGCGGACGAGCCGATATCGCCGAATTCTTCTCGTGCTCGCGGCAGGCGGGCTGGCCAACTTCGCGGTCGTCTACTTTCCCCAGCCGCTGCTGCCGCAGCTCGCGTCGGCGTTCGCGGTGCCGCCCGGAGCGACCGGGCTCGCCCTGTCTGTGGCGACCGCCGCGATGCTCGTCGGCCTCGTCGTCGCCGCGCCCGTCTCTGACCGTATCGGGCGCGTGCCCGCGATGGGGGCGTCGCTGGTGCTCGCGGGGCTGTTCTGCGCGGCCGGCGCGCTCGCCCCGACGTGGGAGGTCTTTCTGCTGCTCCGCGCCGGGGC
>JAKPAN010000139.1 GCA_029779475.1 Pseudomonadota bacterium | reverse complement strand
CGGCCAGCCAGATCTGCATCGAGAACGGCTTGCACGGCCCCGCGTTTGCAACGTCGAGCGCGTGCGCGTCCGCGAACCACGCGCTCGCGCAGGCGTTCGCGCTCGTGCGCAGCGGCGCCGCGAACGCGGCCGTCGTCGGCGGCAGCGAAGCCTGCCTCACGATGGGCACGGTGCGCGCGTGGGAAGCGATGCGCGTGATGGCCGACGATACTTGCCGCCCGTTCTGCAAGCAGCGCCGCGGCATGGTGCTCGGCGAAGGCGCGGCGATGTTCGTGCTCGAAACGCTGGAGAACGCGCAGCGCCGCGGCGCGACGATCCTCGCGGAATTCGCCGGCGCGGGCATGTCGGCCGACGCGGGCGACATCGTGTTTCCGTCCGAAGCCGGTGCGGCGAAAGCGATCTCGCGCGCGCTCGCCGACGCGCAACTCGACGCCACCGCCATCGACTACGTCAACGCGCACGGTACCGGCACGCCCGGCAACGATCCGACCGAAACCAAGGCGATCCGCCGCGTTTTCGGCGCGCATGCCAACGCGCTCGCGGTGTCGTCGACGAAGTCGATGCACGCGCACGCACTCGGCGCAGCCGGCGCGATCGAACTCGTCGCCACGATCGGCGCGTTGCGCGACGGCGTCGCGCCGCCGACGATGAACTTCATCGACCCCGACCCGCAATGCGATCTCGACTACGTGCCGAATGCCGCGCGCGATATGCCGATTCGCGCCGCGTTGTCGAACTCGTTCGCATTCGGCGGACTCAACGCCGTCGTCGCGTTGCGTCGCCTCGCCTGATTCGACCGCTTCGCCACGGGCGGCGGCGCGCGCACGCTCCGCCCGCGGGAAGAAAGCCACAATTTCGCCGCAAGCCCATAGAATGCGCGGGTTGCGAACGACTGCGCGGCCCATGACGAATCTCTCCCACCTGCAACGCCTCGAAGCCGAAAGCATCGACATCCTGCGCGAGGCCGTCGCCGAGTGCGAACGGCCCGTCATGCTTTATTCGATCGGCAAGGACAGCTCGGTGCTGCTGCATCTCGCGCGCAAGGCGTTCTTCCCGGCGCGGCCGCCGTTCCCGTTGCTGCACGTGGACACCACGTGGAAATTCCGCGCGATGTACGAGTTGCGCGACCGCATCGCGCGCGAATCGGGTTTCGAACTGATCGTGTTCCGCAATCCCGAGGCCGAGCGGCTCGGCATCAATCCGGTCGAGCACGGCTCGGCGCTGCACACGGATATGTGGAAGACGCAGGGACTCAAGCTCGCACTCGACCAATTCCGCTTCGACCTCGCCTTCGGCGGCGCGCGGCGCGACGAGGAAAAATCGCGCGCGAAGGAGCGCGTATTCTCGTTCCGCAACGCGCAGCACCACTGGGATCCGAAGCAGCAGCGCCCCGAACTCTGGCGCCTGTACAACGCGCGCAAGCATCCCGGCGAAAGCATCCGCGTGTTCCCGCTGTCGAACTGGACCGAGCTCGACGTGTGGCAATACATCCGCGCCGAGAACATTCCGGTCGTGCCGCTGTATTTCGCGGCGCAGCGCCGCGTCATCGAACGCGACGGCGCGCTGCTCATGCTCGACGACGAACGCCTGCCGCTGCGCGAGGGCGAGACACCGCAACTTCGCCGCGTGCGTTTCCGCACGCTCGGCTGCTGGCCACTGACCGGCGCGATCGAATCCGACGCCGACACGCTCGACGCGATCATCCGCGAGATGGAAACGGCGCGCACCAGCGAGCGCCAGGGCCGCGTCATCGACCGCGATGGTGGCGCGTCGATGGAACGCAAGAAAGCGGAAGGCTATTTCTGATGACGCGCGAAACGAACGAAGTGACGCCGCGCGTCAAGGACCTGCTGCGCTTCATCACCTGCGGCAGCGTCGACGACGGCAAGAGCACGCTGATCGGCCGCCTGCTGCACGCAGCGCACGCGCTGCCCGACGACCAGCTCGCCGCGCTCGCCGACGATTCGCGCCGTTTCGGCACGCAGGGCGACGACCTCGATTTCGCGCTGCTCGTCGACGGCCTGTCCGCCGAGCGCGAGCAAGGCATCACCATCGACGTCGCGTACCGCTTCTTCGCGACTGCGAAGCGCAAGTTCATTGTCGCCGACACGCCCGGCCACGAGCAGTACACGCGCAACATGGTGACCGGCGCGTCGACCGCCGACCTTGCCGTGATCCTCGTCGACGCGCGCAAAGGCCTGCTCACACAGACGCGGCGGCACAGCCACATCGTCTCCCTGCTCGGCATTCGCGACGTCGTGCTCACGGTGAACAAGCTCGATCTCGTCGGCTGGTCGCGCGAGGTCTTCGAGGGCATCGAACGCGAGTACCGCGAGTTCGCGAGCCATCTCGACTTCGAACGCATCGTCGCGATCCCGCTGTCCGCGCTGCGCGGCGACAACATCCGCGAACGCAGCGCGCACACGCCGTGGTACGCGGGCCCGACGCTGCTCGATCAGCTCGAAACCGTCGACGCCGCGGACCATGGCAGCGACGGCGCGCTGCGCATGCCCGTGCAGTGGGTGTGCCGTCCCGACCTCGATTTCCGCGGTTATGCGGGACGCGTCCTCGGCGGTCGCGTGCGCGCAGGCGACGCGGTGCGTGTGCTGCCGTCGGGCAAGCAGACGCGCGTCGCGCGCATCGTCGGCTTCGACGGCGACTGCGCGCAGGCGCAGCGCGGCGAATCGGCGATGCTCACGCTCGAAGACGAGGTCGACATCAGCCGCGGCGACGTGATCTGCGCCGCCGACGATCCAGCCGGCGTCGCCGACCAGTTCGAAACAACGCTGATCTGGATGGACGACGCGCCGATGCTGCCCGGCCGTCCATATCTCGTGAAGCTCGGCGCGAGCAGCGTCGGTGCTTCGTTCGGGCCGCCGAAATACGCGATCGACGTCGACAGCTTCGACCATCTTGCCGCGAAGACGCTCGAACTCAACGGTATCGGCGTCGTCAACGTCTCGCTCGACCGCGCCGTGCCGTTCGACGCCTACGCGGACAACCGCGACATGGGCGGCTTCATCGTCGTCGACCGCTACAGCAACCGCACCGTCGGCGCGGGCCTCGTCCATTTCGCGCTGCGCCGCTCGCAGAACATCCACTGGCAGGCGCTCGACGTCGACAAGCAGGCGCGCGTGCGCCAGAACGGCCACAAGCCCTGCGTGCTGTGGTTCACGGGTTTGTCCGGCAGCGGCAAGTCGACGATCGCGAACATCGTCGAGCGCGAACTGCATGCGCGCGGCGTCCGCACCTACCTGCTCGACGGCGACAACGTGCGCCACGGCCTGAGCAAGGATCTCGGCTTCACCGATGCCGACCGCGTCGAGAACATCCGCCGCGTCGGCGAAGTGGCCAAGCTCATGGTCGACGCCGGCCTCGTCGTGCTCACCGCGTTCATCTCGCCGTTCCGTTCCGAACGCGCGCTCGCACGCAGCATGGTCGAGGACGGCGAGTTCGTCGAAGTCTTCGTCGACACGCCGCTCGCAGTCGTCGAAGCACGCGACCCGAAAGGCCTCTACCGCAAGGCGCGGCGCGGCGAACTCAAGAACTTCACCGGCATCGATTCGCCGTACGAAGTGCCGGAAACGCCCGAATTGCGCATCGACACGTCGACGCAGACACCGGAACAGGCGACGACGGCGATCGTCGATGCGCTCGTCGCGCGCGGGATCGTGCGCGCGCTCGCGTGAGCGCGCAGAGCGCTCACTCGTTCGGCAACGTGTAGTCGAGGTCGTACTCGTGGCGGCCGTCGACGATGGTGATGCGCATCGTGCCTTCGATGCCGGCGAGCGCGCCGCTGCCGGAACCGGGCACGACGGCAACCGTCCACTCCTGCGACTCACCATCGCGCATCAGTGCGCGATGCACGAGTGCGAATCCACCCGCGCGGCCGTCGAGCGTGCCGGAAAACGATTCGAGCGCGACATAGGCGCCGTTCTTCTGCGTGGCGTCGCGCGCGGCGAGCATTTCGCCGCGGCTCGGGCCGGCGAGCGCGCCGTGGAACTGCTTGTCGAGCGACAGGCGCATGAGGCCCGAGGCCTTGGCGGGTTCGTTGTCCGGCGTCTGCGGCACGACTTTGACGTCGAAATGGCCGTGTGCGTGCATGATGCTGCTCCCGTGATGTGTCGATGGCGATGCGGCGCCGCAACCGGCGACGGACGCCGCGTGGCATAGGCGAAAACGCTGCGCGTGTTCACGGCAAGCTCCGCGAATACGAAGTGGATTGCAACAGGATCGACGCGCCGGCGCATGGGAAAACTCGACAAGGTTCACGACGACAGCCGCCACGCCACCGCGATCGCCGACAGCACATTGCCGACCATCGGGATCCTTGCTTGCCCGCCGCGGCATCCGACGTATCCAACGGAATGAACCGGCCGTGCCCGCTCCGGTTAAACTCGTCCGATGCTCAAGATCGATACGCACGCCCACATCCTGCCGCCGGAGTGGCCGGATCTGGCCGCCAAGTACGGCGACGATCGCTTCCCGGTCATGATCCGCACCGAGGGTCGGCACCGCATCTACAAGGACGGCAAGTTCTTCCGTGAGGTCTGGGCCAGCGCGTTCGATCCCGAAGTGCGCATCGCCGACTACGCGAAGTTCGGCGTCGACGTGCAAGTGATCTCGACCGTGCCCGTGCTGTTTTCGTACTGGGCCAAGCCGAACCAGGCACTCGAACTGCACAAGTTCCTCAACGACCACACCGCTGGCATTTGCCGGCGCTACCCGCGCCACTACGCGGGCATCGGCACCGTGCCGCTGCAATCGCCGACGCTGGCGATCCAGGAAATGGAACGCTGCATCGACCAACTCGGCCTGCAAGGCGTGCAGATCGGCTCGCATTGCGAGAACTGGAACCTCGACGCGCCGGAACTGTTCCCGTTCTTCGAAGCCGCGGCCGAACTCGGCGCGGCGATCCTCGTCCATCCGTGGGACATGATGGGCGCGGCATCGATGCCGAAATACTGGCTACCGTGGCTGGTCGGCATGCCCGCCGAACAGGCGCGCGCGGTGTGTTGCCTGATCTTCGGCGGCGTGCTCGAACGCCTGCCGAACCTGCGCGTGTGCTTCGCGCACGGCGGCGGCGCGTTCCCGTATACGATCGGGCGCATCGAGCATGGCTTCCGCATGCGGCCCGACCTCGTCGCTACCGACAACGCGCGCAGTCCACGCGAATACCTCGGCCGAATCTGGTTCGACTCCTGCGTGCACGACAACGCCGCTCTGCGCTACCTGCTCGACGTCGCCGGCACCGACAAGGTCATGCTCGGCACCGATTACCCGTTCCCGCTCGGCGAACAGGAACCCGGCGCCGCGATCGCCGCGCTCGGCCTTCCCGCCGGCGACCAGTCCCGGCTGTTCCACCGCACCGCGCTGGAATGGCTCGGCCTGCCCTATTCCCGTTTTTCCGACGACACGGAGTGAACCTGTGAAGACATCACGACTCGCCTGCGCCGCCCTCGCCGCATTCGCCACCGGCGCTTTCGCACAGAGCGCTTCCGACTACGCGCTCAACGACGGCGCCGTGCATTTCCACGTGCCCGCCGCGTGGAGCGCGGTCATGGAAAAGAAGGAAGGCAATCCGCAGGCCGTGGCGTTCCAGGTGCCCGATCCGAGCGCGCAAGGCAGCGAGGACAGCGCGACCGTCACCGTGAAGACGCGCAAGCTCGCCGATCCGTCCGCCTTTGCCGCGACCGTGCAGGAGGAGTTCGAACGCGCCAAGGCGCAGCCGGGCTTCGAGATCGATTCGGCGAACAAGAACGCGGCGATCAGGCAGTACTTCGTCACGCGCGGCAAGACGCGTTACCTCGTTCGCGACGGTGCGCAGCTCGCCGGTAATGTCGCCGTCGAAGTGCGTTGCCAACGCCCGCTGCTCGCCGCGACGCCGGCTGCGTGGAACACGCAATTCGACCGCGATTGCGACGCCGTCGTCGCCTCGCTCGGGCCGTGAGCATGGCGTTCGACATCACCCACGCCGAAGCCGATGCGCTCGCGCGCGACGCCGCCGATCCGCTGGCTTCATTGCGCGGCGAGTTCCTGATCCCGCGCCACGACGACGGCAGCGAACAGGTCTACTTTTGCGGCAATTCGCTCGGTTTGCAGCCGCGCGCCACGCGCGAGGCGCTGCTCGCCGAACTCGACGACTGGAGCAATCTCGCCGTCGAAGCACATTTCCGCGGCCGCCATCCGTGGATGCCGTACCACGAGTTCGTGCGCGACGATCTCGCCGCGCTGGTCGGCGCAAAGCCGCACGAAGTCGTCGCGATGAATTCGCTGACCGTCAACCTGCACCTGATGATGGTCAGCTTCTACCGGCCGACGCCGGAGCGCAGTGCGATCCTCATCGAGCGCGGCGCGTTCCCGTCCGACCATCACGCGGTCGAATCGCAGATCCGCTTCCACGGTTTCGATCCCACGAGCGCGCTCATCGAGATCGATGCCGACGAAGCGAACGGCACGATCTCCGCCGACGCGATCGCGCGTGCGATCGACGAACACGGTTCGCGCGTCGCGCTCGTGCTGCTGCCCGGCGTGCAATACCGCACCGGCGAAGTGTTCGATCTCACCGCGATCACGCGCGCCGCGCACGCGAAGGGCTGCAGGGTCGGCTTCGACCTCGCCCACGCTGCGGGCAATCTCGAACTCGCGCTGCACGACAGCGGTTGCGATTTCGCCGTGTGGTGCAGCTACAAGTACCTCAATTCGGGCCCCGGCGCGGTCGCCGGCTGCTTCGTCCACGAACGCCACGCGCGCGCCGACCTGCCGCGTTTCGCCGGCTGGTGGGGCCATGACCAGGCGACGCGTTTCCGCATGGCGCCGGAATTCGTCGCCGCCCCCGGCGCGGACGGATGGCAGCTGTCGAATCCGCCGATCCTCGCGCTCGCGCCGCTGCGCGCGTCGCTGTCGATCTTCCGCCGCGCGACGATGAGCGCCTTGCGCGCGAAATCGGAAACACTCACCGCGTATTTCGATGCGCTCGTGCGCGAACAACTCGGCGACGTGCTCCACGTCGTCACGCCGAACGATCCGGCACGCCGCGGCTGCCAGCTTTCGCTGCGCGTGAAAGGCCCGCGCGAAGCGGGACGCTCGCTGTTCGAGTTTCTCACCACACGCGGCATCGTCGCCGACTGGCGCGAGCCGGACGTGATCCGCGCTGCACCGACGCCACTCTACAACCGCCACATCGACTGCCTGCGTTTCGTTCTCGCCGTGCGCGAATGGGCTGCGACGCGCGGTTGAACGACCGCGCGGCGGCCTCGTCAGGCCTGAACGGCCGCATCTCAAATTCGTGTAAAGAACGATGCGGCTCCGCTTTCGTTCAGCGCGGTTCGCCTAGCGTCCACGGCGTCGCGCTCGTTGGGAGCGCGTTTTCGGAGGACGCCATGTCGATGCAAAAAAACCTCATCCTGGCGGTCGCCTTGGGCATTGCCGGCGCCGCTTCCCTCCACGCCACGCCGGCACAGGCGCGCGTGCACGTGGACGTCTACGCCAACATCGCACCGCCGCCGTTGCGTGTCGAACGCGTACCGCCGCCGCGGCCGGGCTACGTCTGGGCGCCGGGCTACTGGGCGTGGAGTCACCATCGCTACAACTGGCAGCGCGGCCGCTGGATGCACGAACGCCACGGCTATCGCTACAGCCCATCGCGCTGGGAACGCGACGGCGACCGCTGGCGCTACCACGACAGTCGTTGGGATCGCCGCTGATTCCACCCGCCACTCGGCGAAAAAGCCCGCGACAACGCGGGCTTTTTCCTGCCAGAACCACTGCCAGCACGATGCAGCTCGATGGACGTCCGCGCCGCCGGAACCGTCTGCGACGATGCGTTGCGGATATTGCCCCGCCGGTATCGTTTCGAAATGTCGCAGCGTTGATCGTCAACGGTGAATCCGCCTAAAGGATGATAATCTTGGGCCTGTGGGCGTAGCAGGGGTGCCTCGTTCGCAAGCTGGGCAATCATTTTTCCGGGGGATTCATGAATCGCATTTTTTCCGTGCGGACGTTCGCGTTCGCCGTCACGTTGTTGTGCGGATTGGCATCGGCGCCACCGGTGCGTGCGCAATCGCTGGCCGACAGCGACGCCGTGGACAACGTCAACGTCAACATCGCCGAAACCGCGGGCCAGCGCATGCCGACGCAAGCGGGCACGCGCGAAACCTCGGACGACATCGCGATCCGCCAGGCGCTTACGCCGCCGAGTTTCGAAATCCGCCCCAAGCGTGAGCACGAAATCGAGCGCGACCGCGTAACGAACCCGGCCGCGCCCAACGTCTCCTCTTGGCCGATCGATGGCGGCAACGAGAGCCGAATCCGTTCATTGAACGCACCGCAAAGCGTGGGGATCTCGTTCGACGGCGCCACGCTCGACGACACCCATGCATTCCCGCCCGACACGATGGGCGCGGTCGGCCCAAGCCAGTACGTCACTTTCGTCAACGGCCGCGTGCGCACCTTCACCAAGGCAGGCGTCGCCGATGGCGTGATCAACGCCGATTCCGATGTCTTCTTCGCTTCGGTAATGACGCCGCTCAGTGCCTCGATCGTCGCCAACTTCACCAGCGATCCTCAGGTCCGCTACGACCGCTTCAGCGCGCGCTGGTTCCTCAGCATCATCGACGTGCCCTGCAAGGATTCCAGCTGCGGGTCGACCGCCGCCAACCGCTGGCTGCTCGCGGTCAGCAATGGCCCGACGATCACCGCGTCCACGGTGTGGACGTTCTTCTACGTGCTGACCGACACGTCGAGCTTCTGTGATTACCCTTCGCTCGGCATCGACGTCAACGCGCTGTATTTCGGCTGCAACGTGTTCACCTCAGCGGGCAGCTTCGGTGGCACGACCGCCTTCGTCGTGCAGAAGGCGTCGGCGCTCGGCGCCGGCCCGCTGGTCGCGACGAAATTCACTACCGCCACCGCCACCGGTGCTGGCCCGTATGCGCCGCGCGGCGTTGACAATCTCGATCCGAACGCCACCGTCGGCTATTTCGTCGGATCCGACAACGCCGTTTACAGTGCCATCGATTTCCGCGTCGTCAGCAATCCGGGCAGCACCACACCGACGCTGGGCGCAAACATCCAGGTCACGGTGCCCACCACCACCTCGCCCAGCCCGGTCGAGCACAAGGGCAACACCGGCGGCAACAACGGTCGTCTCGATTCGCTCGACGATCGCCTGTTCGCCGCGATGATCCGCAACAACCACCTGTGGACGGCGCACAACCTGCGCGTCGGCACCACTGGCACCGCGAGCACCGGATCGACTGCGCGCAAGGCCTCGCGCTGGTACGACTTCGCCATGAACGGCACGAGCGCGCCGACGCTCAACCAGTCCGGCACCGTCTACGACAACGCCGCCACGCTTGCAGCCGCGGCGCAATACTGGATTCCGACGATCTCCGCCAATGGCCAGGGTCACGCCGTGATCGGCTTCAGCATGGCCGGCACCAACTACGGCGCGACGCCCGCCTATACCGGCCGCCTGGCGGGTGACGCGCTCGGCACGATGGCCGGCGTGCCCGGTACCAGCGTCACCCCGTTCGGCACCAGCGCGGCGTCCTACAACCCGACCCGCGACACCGGCGGCGCCAGCGGCCGCCGCTGGGGCGACTACTCCTTCACGATGGTCGACCCGCTTGACGACATGACGATCTGGACGACGCAGGAGTACAACAACGCAGCCAGCAGCGCGCTCGACTCGGGCGGCAACTACGCCGCGCGCGTCGGCCAGTTGCTCGCGCCGCCGCCGGCGACGCCGAGTTGCTCGACCACGCCCATCGATTTCGCCGGCGGTACCGGTAATGTCACGATCACCGCGACATCGGTCAGCGGCTCGGGCTTCTACGATCCGGGGGCCGATTTGCCTTCGCCTGCGCTGCCGTTCAAGCACCTGCATGCCACGATCACCAACGGCACCGTCAATTCGGCCACCTACACCAGCCCGACCTCGGTCACGCTGAACGTCACGGCGAGTGCAGCCGGCTTGCATGACGTCACCATCACCAACCCGGACGGCCAGAGCGTAACTGCTACCGGTTGCATCAACGTGGCCGGCGGGACGACGGCCTACACGATCGGCGGCGCCGTCGGCGGCCTCACGGGCTCGAACACGGTCGGTCTCAAGCTGACCGACACGACGTCGAGCACCTCGCAGACGATCGCTTCGCAGGCCAACGGCAGCTTCACCTTCGGCACTGCGTTGACTGCGGGCCATGACTGGAGTGTCACCGTCGCGACGCAGCCGACGGGTCAAACCTGCTCGGTGACCAACGGCAGCGGCACGAACCTGTCGGGCAACGTCACCAACGTATCGGTGACCTGCACCACGAACACCTACACGATCGGCGGCGCCGTCGGCGGTCTGACGGGTCCGAACACGGTCGGCCTCAAGCTCACCGATACGACGTCGAGCACGTCGCAGACGATCGCCTCGCAGGCCAACGGCAGCTCCACCGCCGGCACGGCGTGGACTGCGGGCCATGACTGGAGTGTCCCCAACGCGACGCAGCCGACGGGTCAAACCTGCTCAGTGACCAATGGCAGCGGCACGAACCTGTCGTGCAACGTGTCGACGGTGCAAGTCACCTGCACGACGAACACCTACACGATCGGCGGCGCCGTCGGTGGCCTCACGGGGTCGAACACGGTCGGCCTCAAGCTCACCGATACGACGTCGAGCACCTCGCAGACGATCGCCTCGCACGCCAACGGCAGCTTCACCTTCGGCACGGCGTTGACTGCGGGCCAGGACTGGAGTGTCACCGTCGCGACGCAGCCGACGGGTCAAACCTGCTC
>JAKPAN010000116.1 GCA_029779475.1 Pseudomonadota bacterium | reverse complement strand
CGCTGCTCATCGCGATCGTCGCCGGCCTGTTCGTCGGCGATTTCCTCGTTCCACCGCGGCGCAAGCTCTGATGACGATCGCGAAACTGCAACCGTGGGTGCTGGTCGGCGGCGTGCTGCTCGCGTTCCTCGCCGGCATCATCAATTCGACCGGTTTCCTCGGCGTGCAGCACCAGGGCATCACGCACCTGACCGGCACGACGACGATGCTCGGCATCTCCATCGCGGAGGGAGATTTCACGAACATCGGCCATTTCGCGCTGCTCATCGGCGCGTTCATGGGCGGCTGCGCGGCGAGCGGTGCGATCATCCGGGACGCGACGCTGCGCCTCGGCAGGCGCTACGGCGTCGTGCTCGCGATCGAAGCCCTGCTGTTGTTCGTCGCCGTGCCGTTGCTCGACGTTGGCAACATCGCCGGCGAATACCTCGCGTCCGCCGCGTGCGGATTGCAGAACGCGATGGCGAGCACCTACAGCGGCGCGGTGCTGCGCACGACGCATTTCTCCGGCACGCTGACCGACCTCGGCATCTTCATCGGGCATCGATTGCGCGGTTTGCCGGTCGACGGCCGGCGCGTGCGCCTGCTCGCATCGCTCGTCGTTTCGTTCGCGATCGGTGCGGTCGCGGGTACGCTGTTGTTCGGAATCTGGGGCTATCGCGCGCTGTACGTGCCGGCGGTCGCGACCGGATTTGCCGGCGGCGCCTACGGCCTCTATCGCCATTGGCGCATGCAAGCGGAGCAAACCCGGAAATCGTCCTGATCCGCGCGGGACTTCCGCGAGCAGCCGCGCCCGGAAAGCATCGTCGAGATGCCTTCCGGGCTTTCGCTCACTTCAGCAACGAACGCAGCATCCACGCGGTCTTTTCATGCTCCTGCATGCGCTGCGTGGCGAGATCGGCGGTTGGCTGGTCGTCGGCCTTGTCGGCGGCCTTGAACACGTCGCGCGCGGTGCGCGCCACGGTTTCGTGGCCGTCGACAAGTTGCTGCACCATGCTTTTCCAGTCCGGCACGCCGGTTTCCTCGGCGATCGCGGTGAGCTTGCCGAACTGCGTGTACGAACCGGGCGCGTAGACGTCGAGCGCGCGGATGCGTTCGGCGATGACGTCGGCAGCCGTCCACAACGCGTTGTACTGCGTCTCGAACATCAGATGCAGCGTGTTGAACATCGTGCCGGTGACGTTCCAGTGGAAGCTGTGCGTCTTGAGATACAGCGAATACGTGTCGGCGAGCAGCCTGGACAGGTTCTTCGCGATCGTTTCGCGATCCTTCTTGGTGATGCCGATGTCGATGGCCATGGGGCGCTCGGAGGGGAAGGGACGCGTCGACTTTAGCAATCGGCCCACCTCTGCGAAAATCGAACGTGCGAATCGTGGCGATAGGCCGCAGTTATCGCCGATCGCACGCGAAAACCGAGTTCGTTCGCGCGTCTTGTCCACTCGTTTCCACCGCCGATGTCCGACCTGACCGACCTGTCCCGCGCGCTCGACGGCGTGCTCTCGAGCGACCGCGGCCGTGTGCTCGGCCGCTGGCCGCGGCTGTCTTCGGACAAGGAAAAACCGCGCGACGAAGACCTCGCCGCGTTGCGCGCCGCGATCGATGCCTCGCGCGCACGCGTCGCCGCGCGCGCCGAGCGCGTGCCGGACATCCGCATCGATGAAGCGCTGCCGATCGCCGCGCGCAGCGACGAGATCGTCGAGCTGATCCGCAAGCATCAGGTCGTCGTGCTGGCCGGAGAAACCGGGTCGGGCAAGACGACGCAACTGCCCAAGCTCTGCCTCGCCGCCGGACGCGGTACGGCGGGAATGATCGGCTGCACGCAGCCCCGCCGCATCGCCGCGCGCACGGTCGCGCGCCGCGTCGCCGAGGAACTCGGCACGCAGGTCGGCGACCTCGTCGGTTTCCAGGTGCGCTTTTCCGATCAGAGCGGCGAGAACGCGCTGGTCAAGTTCATGACCGACGGCATCCTGCTCGCCGAAACGCAGGGCGATCCGTGGCTGTCGGCGTACGACACGATCATCCTCGACGAGGCGCACGAGCGCAGCCTCAACATCGACTTTTTGCTGGGCTATCTCAAGCGCCTGCTCGCGAAACGGCGCGATCTCAAGCTCATCGTCACCTCGGCGACGATCGACACGGCACGTTTCGCCGAGCATTTCGGCGGCGCGCCGGTCGTCGAAGTCGAGGGGCGAACCTATCCGGTCGACGTGCGCTGGCACGCGCCGGAGTCGCGCGACGACGCGAGCCTCGCCGAGCAGATCGTCGCCGTCGCCGACGAGATCACGCGCGAGGATCCGCGCGGCGACGTGCTCGTGTTCCTGCCCGGCGAGCGCGAAATCCGTGATGCGCATCTCGCGTTGTCGCGGCGCAAATACCGCGAGACCGAAGTGCTTGCGCTGTATGCGCGGCTGTCGAACGCCGAGCAGGATCGCGTGTTCAAGCCCGGCCCGCAGAGGCGCATCGTACTCGCGACGAACGTCGCCGAAACTTCGCTCACGGTGCCGCGCATCCGCTACGTCATCGACACCGGCACTGCGCGCGTCAAGCGCTACAACCCGCGCAACCAGCTCGAACGCCTGCACATCGAGCCGATCTCGCAGGCCGCCGCCAACCAGCGCAAGGGCCGCTGCGGCCGCGTCGGCCCCGGCATCTGCCACCGTCTCTATGCCGAAGACGATTACGCGCAGCGGCCGCGCTATACCGATCCGGAAATCCTGCGCACCTCGCTCGCGGGCGTGATCCTGCGCATGCTTGCGCTCAAGCTCGGCGATCCGACGGATTTCCCGTTTGTCGAAGCGCCGAACGAGCGCGCGATCGGCGACGGTTATCGACGCCTCGCCGAACTCGGCGCGGTGGACGACGAAGCGAAACCCTTGCGATCGTCCGTGATCGCGGACAATCAAAAAACGGCCATCCCTGGCCGCACTTTTCAATACAAGCTCACCGAAACCGGTCGCGTCATGGCACGCCTGCCGATCGACGTCGCGCTGTCGCGCATGCTCATCGAAGCGAGCGGTCGCGGCGCGCTGCGAGAACTGCTCGTGCTCGCCGCGTTCCTGAGCATCCAGGATCCGCGCGAACGGCCGGCCGATGCGCGCGCGCAGGCCGACGCGGCGCACGCGCCGTTCGCCGATCCGAAGTCCGATTTTGTGGGCGTGTTGCGGCTCTGGACTGCATACAGCAGCGCGCACGAGGAACTCACGCAGTCGAAACTGCGCGACTGGTGTCAGGCACATTTCCTGTCGTTCCTGCGCATGCGCGAGTGGCGCGAGTTGCATCGGCAGTTGCTCGTGCTCGTGAGCGACGAATTGGGTTGGGTGCTCGATGCGCCCAAGGTTGTTTCCGCGCCATCGCCGCGAAACGCGCGTCCCGACGCAAAAGCACGCACGCCGCGATCGCGGCAATCGCAAACGCCGACCGGCGCGGAATCGAGTGCGTCGACGGACATGGACGGCGCGCGCTACGAAGCCGTGCATCGCTGCCTGCTCTCGGGCTGGCCCACGCAGGTCGGGCGCAAGGACGAGCGCGGCCAGTATCGCGGCACGCGCGAGCGCAGGTTTGCGATCTTTCCCGGTTCGTCCGTCGCCAAAGCCGCATCGCAATGGTTGCTCGCGGGGCAGATCCTCGACTTGCAGAAGGTCTACGCGATGCTTTGCGCGAAGATCGAGCCGCAGTGGATCGAACAGCAGGCCGCGCATCTGGTGAAGAAGTCCTGGCGCGACGCGCACTGGTCGCGCAAGCGCGGCGCCGTGGTGGCGTACGAGCAGGTCACGTTGTTCGGACTCGCGCTTGTCGAGCAGCGGCCCGTGCAATTCGGCAACCAGGATCCGCAGGAAGCGCACGCAATCTTCGTGCGCGAAGCGCTTGCGCGCGGTGAGATCGATGCGCGTGCCGACTTCGTGCGCGCCAACGCGCGCGTGCTCGCGCAGGCGCGCGAGACCGAAGCCAAGCGGCGCCGCGCCGGCCTCGTCCGCGACGAGGACGAACTCGCTGCCTTCTTCACGGGCAAATTGCCGATCGAGATCAGCACGGCCGCGGCGCTTGACGCGTGGTATCGCCGCGCATCGCCAAGCGAGCAGGCGGCGTTGCACTGGTCGGAAGGCGATGTGCTCGGCGAATCGACCGGCGTCGGTGCGCGCGAATTTCCCGCGCAGCTCGACGTCGCCGGCCACGCGCTGCGGCTGTCGTATCGCTTCGTGCCCGGCGACGACGCCGACGGCGTGACGCTGCACGTGCCGCTCGCGTTCGTGAATGCGGTGCCGCCGTCGCGCTGCGAATGGCTCGTGCCGGGATTGATCGAGGAAAAAGTCGCCGATGCAATCCGTGGCTTGCCGAAGGCGCTGCGCCGCAATTTCGTGCCCGCGCCCGATTTCGCGCGCGCGTTCGCGCAAGCGGAAGCGCCGCGCGACGAGCCCTTGTTCGACGCGCTCGCGCGCTATCTGCGCCGCGTCACCGGCGTCGCGATCGAGGCGAAGGATTTCGCGCCCGTCGAACTCGCTCCGCATCTGTCGATGCGCTTCCGCGTCTTCGACGAAAGCGGTGCGACGCTCATCGAGAGTCGCGATCTCGCCGCGATCCAGTCGCAATGGACGGGCGCCGCGCGCGTCGCGTTCTCGCGCCGCGCCGACGTCGAACTCACGCGCGAGGACGTGGAGACGTTCGACTTCGAGGAAATCCCCGATCGCATCGTGTCCGGCGGCGGATTGACCGCGTTTCCCGCGCTCGTCGATCTCGGCGAGACGGTGGCGCTGCGCGTGTTCGAGCAGCGCGATGAAGCGCTTGCAGAGCATCGGCGCGGCGTCGAGCGCCTGCTGCGGCGCGCGCTCGCGGACAAGATCAAGCAGTCGCGGCGACAGCTGCCGCTCGATCGCGCGCTTGCGCTGCAATGGACTCCGCTGGGCAATACGGACGCGCTGCGCGCCGACATCATCGAGGGCGCTTGGCGCGAAAGACTCGCGGCGCACGAGCTGGATGTGCGCGATCGAGGTGCGTTCGAACATCTGCGCGAATCGCTCGCGCGCGAACTGTTTCCGGCGGCGATCGAACGCCTCGCGCTCGCCGAAGCGATCATCGTGGCGTACGCGGAATTGCGGCCGCTGCTCACGCCGCCGCTGCTCGGCTTCGCCAAGGCGAACTACGACGACTTGCGCGAGCAGCTCGACGAATTGCTCGCGCCGGGTTTCGTGCGCGATCTCGGCAAGTCGCGGCTCGCGCAACTGCCGCGTTATCTCAAGGCGATGAAGCTGCGCGCGGAACGCCTGCGCCAGGATCCCGCGCGCGACCAGGCGCGCATGCTCGGCGTGCAGGTCTATTGGCGCGAGGTGCTCAAGCATCGCGCTCGCATGGACAGCGATCCGCTCGTGGACGAGCTGCGCTGGCTGGTCGAGGAATTGCGCGTGTCGACTTTCGCACAGGAATTGCGCACGCCCGAGCCGGTGTCGCCGAAACGGCTCGCCAAGCTCGTCGAATCGTTGCGCGGATAGCAAACCGCCCGCGATGAGCGGGCGGTTTGCGAGGCCGGAAACGCGATGTCGCCGTTACTTCACGCGACGCACGCGCACGCTGCAGCTGCAGCCTTCGACGACCATGAGCCAGCTGCCGAGCATCATCGGCTTGATGCGCACCTTGGGACTGTCGAACGTGCCGGCGTCGAAGCCGCCGGACTCGGCCGGCACCCACTGCTGGCCGTTTTCCAGCGTGAACACGGTGTGTTCGCGCCAGCCCCTGAAGGTACCCTTGATCGCGCTTTCGACGACGATGCGATCGCCCTGGTCGGTATCGAACACCGCCGCGCCGTTCGGCGTGACATAGCGGATCGAGCCGCCGTGGGCGCCGATCCACGCGTTCAGGTTGGCCAGTTCCTCGGGAGAGAGCTTGTCCAGACCGGCATTGCGGAACTCGGCCTGGGACATGCGCTCTTCGAGCGTGGGGGCGGTGGTCTGGGCGCTGATCTGAGGTGTAGCCGCGCAAAGTGCAAGTGCTGCGACGAAGGCGCTGAGACGCATGAGAAATTCCATTGTTTCGTCGACAAATTGAGAGGCGTGCAAACCCTTGATTTACACGAAGTTAACAGGTGCTTTCGCCGCAAATTTCGTATAGGATGCGGCGTGGCGAGTGTAGCATGTGCTGCGCAGGGTTGGTCGCCGTCCGTGTCATACGATGAATGAATTGTCCTGTGTGGGTGTTTGGCGTCCCTCACGGAGGGGAGTGCAAACAGCGCCGTGGATTGAGAGATCAGTAGCTCATGTCATTAGCAGTTAAGTTTGTGAAGTATGGAATGATGAGCGCGGTCTGTGCAGTGATGTTTCCGTCGCTGTTGCAGGCGCAGTCCGCCCAAGTGCAGGCAGGTGGCGAGCAAGCGCTCGATGTGCAGACCCCACAGACTGCAGGTGCGGCGGGCGTCAGCTTCGCCGTCGGCAGCCCCGGGAATGTCTCCGTCTATACAAACGGATTCCTGCTCTGCACGAATGTTGGCACCCCTTCTTCCTCCAGCTTCATATTGCGATCGCAACATGAGGATCAAAGTACCTCCGGCTCGCTGAACCGCTGGACGTTCGCGACAGCTACCGATCTTGGGCCCATTTCGTATACCGGCACGGCACTCACCTTCAATACAGGCGCGATATCGTCGCCCACTCTGGTTTGTGACGCGCGTGGCGGCAACGGCGAGATGGCTCAATCACGTTATATCGACGATATTTATCACGATAGCTTCGACGACTTGTTCTCGTTGAGCAACCAACAGATGCCGCGTCTGGTCAATTGGGCGCCACCTGCGGCAGCCACACCCTTCGATTGGGCGTCGCTTGATTGGACGCAAGTGCCGTTTGATGGCTGCGACATGTCATCTCCGCAAGTCAATGAAGATGTAGGCTGCGCGGCGTTGGTCGGGGTCGACTCATCTACCACGACAAAGCGTTCAGCCATCATGGACACGGGTTTCGATCCGTCGTTCACCTATTTCTATTACGCGCTTCATTATTCGGTTAGCAACCAGACTGGGACTGACATTCCATTCGTTATTACGGATGCTTATGATTCAACATTCCTGTGGGGTACGGGCGCTTCTTACTGCCTGACCTCGACGGCTCCGTTGTCCGGCAATCTTTCCGGTAGCCCATGTACTTGGCAGACTATTTCCTCGACAACGGGCACATTACGTTTCGAAAGTAGTGCCTTGGCAAACTCGACGTCGACGAGTCCGTCGAATACCAACTACATCATCATCAAGCGCAAGATTTTGGGTGCGCACCCGAATCCGGGCACGCCAGTCGTCGCAGTGGCTATTGGGATAGATCCGGCTGTTTCCTCGGTGGGTGGTAACAAGTTCTCGGGGGACGATGTTGTCTTTGGCTTCAAGCCAACGTCAAATGGATTCAGTTGGCTGCCGCAGCCACCACCACCGCAACAACCTTGAGTACGCGTTGAACGCCAGCGTGGCGTCATGTGATCTTCACGAATCGGCGCCTATGGCGCCGATTTTTTTCAGTATGTTCGATTCCTGAGTATGCGAAGCTAAAAGTACGCTCGTGACTTCTTTGTGCACTTGGCTTGAGGCTCGAGCAAGCTCAGCCATCCCTCTCGCTTCTTCGGCTGCGCTGCTGTTCGAGCAGGCGCCGATTGGTTCGGCTGGCGTCACGCCAGCGAGTCGGCTCGAATTGCAGGCCATTCTCACGGAACTGCTGGGCCTTGGCCTTGACGACGAAGCGTTGTCCGCATGCATCCTGTACGCACGCGGCGAACGATCCTCGTTGGAATCGATTGTCCTGGCGAAGTTTCCGCCGACGGTTCATGTTCTCGTCGAAGGCCAGCAAGCCGCCGAACGCGTCTGGGCGCTGCACGCCGAGCACGGCGCGAGCGGCAGCGAAGGCTTGCGTCGATTGCTGCTCGCGATCATCCGCGACCTGCGCGTCGTCTTCATCCTGCTCGCGCGCCAGCTCGTGCGCATGCGCGCGCTCGCGAACGCACCCGACGAACAGCGCCGCGCGATGGCGCGCCTGACCGCCGACATGCACGCGCCGCTCGCCAATCGCCTCGGCATCTGGCAGCTCAAGTGGGAACTCGAAGACCTCGCGTTCCGATACCTGCAACCGGATGTCTATCGCCGCATCGCCAATCTTCTCGACGAAAGCCGCGTCGCGCGCGAGCGCTGGATCGCGACGGCGAAGCGCCAGCTTGGCGATGCGCTTGCGCAAGCGGGCATTTCCGCCGACATCGCCGGACGGCCGAAACACATCTATTCGATCTGGCGAAAGATGCAGCGCAAGGGCCTGGAATTCTCCGAGTTGTACGACGTGCGCGCGCTGCGCGTGCTCGTCGACGATGTCGGCGCCTGCTACGCCGCGCTCGGCGTCGCGCATTCGCTGTGGCCGTACATTCCCGGCGAATTCGACGACTACATCGCGAGTCCGAAGGGCAATCACTACCAGTCGTTGCATACGGCCGTCGTCGGGCCGGAAGGCAAGACGCTCGAAGTGCAGATCCGCACGTACGACATGCACGACCACGCCGAACTCGGTGTCGCCGCGCACTGGCGCTATAAGGAAGGCGGCGGTGGCGATGCGAGCTTCGAGCGCAAGATCGCGTGGATGCGGCAGCTGCTCGACGCGCGCGACGGCGGCGACGACGATGCCTCGCTGCTCGCCGGCTTCCGCACCGAAGTGGTCGAAGATCGCGTTTACCTGCTCACGCCGAAAGGGCAGGTGATCGACTTGCCGCAAGGCGCCACCGTGCTCGACTTCGCCTACGCGATCCACACCGACGTCGGCCATCGCTGCCGCGGCGCGAAGGTCAACGGCCGCATCGTGCCACTCGGTTTCCAGCCGGCCAGCGGCGATCGCGTGGAAGTGCTCACCGGCAAAACCGGCGAGCCGCGGCGCGACTGGCTGTCGCCGCAACTCGGCTTCTTGCGCACGCATCGTGCGCGCGACAAGGTGCGCGCGTGGTTCAACCGTGTCGACCTCGCGCAGAACCTCGCTGCCGGCCGCGCCGTGCTCGAACGCGAACTCAAGCGTCTCGCGCTGCCACCCGACAGTCTCGACCGCCTGCCCGAGCAATTCCGCCTGAAGACGCAGGACGAGTTGCTGCACGCGCTCGCGCTCGGCGACGTCACCTCTGGCCAGCTCGCGCGCGCCCTGCACGAATTGAGCGTGCCAGCCGCGGAAACCGCGCCGCCGTCGACGGTGGCGGCGCCCGCGTCGCGCGCGACGGATGGCGGCGGCGCGGTCGTCATCGAAGGCGTCGGCAACCTGCTCAGCCAGCTCGCGCGTTGCTGCCGGCCGCTGCCCGGCGATGCCGTCGTCGGCTACATCACGCGCGGTCGCGGCGTCTCCGTGCATCGCGCCGACTGCGCGCAGGTCGTGGCGCTGCGCGAGCGCGACGCGAGCCGCGTCATTCCCGTTGCCTGGGGCGCGCGGCCGGCGAAGAGTTACGAAGTCGATGTCGTCGTGCGCGGGTTCGACCGCAAGTGGCTGCACAAGGACGTCAGCAACGTGATCGCCGCGGCGAACGCGCACGTCGTCGCATTGAACGCGCGCGTCGATGCGCGGCGCGGCGTCGCGGAAATGAACTACACGCTCAAGGTCGCCGACTTCGGCCAGCTCAGCGCGCTGCTCTCGCAACTGCTCGCCGTGCCGAACGTGACCGAGGCGCGGCGACTCGCCTGAGCCATCGGGCGCAACGGACGCGGAATGTGCTACGCGGGCACGATTTTGCGGTTTCATGCACGGACAGCCGCGGCGTGGCCGCATGCTATGCTGCGCCGCCGTTCCGTGCGCGGCTCGCAGACGCGCGGGAACCCCTGCGCAGGGCCTGAAACGTGATCGAGATTCCCGGTTATCGCATGTTGCGCCAGCTCGGCCGCGGCGGCATGGCGACGGTCTATCTGGCGATCCAGGAATCGGTCGACCGCGAAGTCGCGCTCAAGGTGATGTCGCCGGCGCTGCTCGTCGATCCGAACTTCGGCGAACGCTTCCTGCGCGAAGCGCGCATCGCCGCCAAGCTGCATCACCGCCACGTCGTCGGCATCCATGACGTCGGCCACGCCGGCGACCTGCATTACATCGCGATGGAATACGTCGGCGGCGGCCAAGTGCTGTCCGGCCACGGCGCGCCGCTCGCGCCCGCGCTGGCATTGCGCGTCACGCGCGAGATCGCCACGGCGCTCGCCTATGCGCAGGAAAAGGGCATCGTCCACCGCGACGTCAAGCCCGACAACATCCTGCTGCGCGAAGACGGCTCGGCCGTCCTCACCGATTTCGGCATCGCGCGCGCGCACGAGTCCGCGCTGCGCATGACGCGCACCGGCGCGATCATCGGCACGCCGCACTACATGAGCCCCGAACAGGCGCGCGGCCGCGCGGTCGATGGCCGCGCCGATCTCTACAGTCTCGGCATCGTGCTCTACGAAATGCTCGTCGGCCACGCGCCGTACCGCGCCGAGGATTCGCTCGCCGTCGGCATCATGCACATCACCGAACCGCTGCCGACGCTGCCGAACGAGCTGTCGGCGCTGCAAGACCTGCTCGATCATTTGCTCGCGAAAGAGCCCGACGATCGCTTCCAGAGCGGCCATGAAGTCGCCGCTGCCGTCGCCGAACTCGAACGCATGCGCGAGTGGACGCCGCCGCAACCGATCGCCGAGCGCGAGCCCGAGCGCGTCAGCGCGCGCAGCGACACACCGCTGAAAAGTCTGCGGCCGATGTACGCGCGCGATCCGGCCGAGACGCCGCCGCATACGCCGCGCGGCCGTGCCGAACCGAGCCTCGGTCGCATCGACGAGATCGACGCCGCGGACGCGCGCGCGATGCGCGCCGAACGCAAGACGCCTGCGCGCCCCCCGCGCAAGCGTGGCCATGTTTTCGCGATCGTCGCGCTTGCGCTGATCGTCGTCGCCGCCGGCGCGGCGTGGCGTTACCAGGATGCGCTGCGCCACTTGCTGCCGCGCACCGCGTTCAACGACACGTTGTCGCGCGCGCAACAGGCATTCGACGCCGGCAAACTCGTCGGCAATCAGGGTGACAGCGCGCGCGAACTGTTCCTCGCCGTGCGCGCGCAGGATCCGGACAACGATGTCGCACGGCGCGGCCTCGAAGCCGTCGCCAAGCGTCTGCTCGAACAGGCGCAGCAGGCGCTCGCCAGCGGCGATCTCGCCACCGCGCACACCGACCTGGACGCCGCGCGCGACCTGCTCGGCGGCGGCACGGAAGTCGACAAGCTCGCACAGGCGATCAAGCAACGCGAGACGCAGCACGGCGAGCAAGTCGACGCGACTGCGCAGGCGCTCGATGCCGCCGCGGCAGCACTGGCCGCCGGTCGCATCGACGGCGCGGATGGCGCCGCCGCGCTGTACCAGCGCGTCCTCGAGGGCGACAAGAACAACGCGATCGCACAGGCCGGCCTGCGCAAATGCGCGGACGCGCTCGCCGCGCAGGCGCGCGCCGCGCTCGACGGCGGCGACATCGCGACGGCCGCCGCGCGCAGCGACGACATCGCGCGCATCCTGCCCAGCTATCCGGGCCAGACCGATCTGCTCGGCGACATCGCGCGCGCCCGCGAGGCCGCACGCGTCGCACAGGAGGCGAAGGTCTCCGCGCTGCTCGACCGCGCCGACGCGAGCGCGAAGGCCGGGCGTTTGAGCGGCGCCGACGATGCCGCGCTCGAACTGTTCCGCGAAGCGCAACACATCGATCCGAACAACGCCCGCACGCTGCAAGGCTTGCGCCGCATCGCGCAGGCGTTCCTCGTGCGCGCCAATGCCGCGATCGACGACGACAACCCCGGCGAGGCGGAAAAACTCATCGGCAGCGCCGCGCAGATCGCCCCCGATCTGCCCGACCTGCGCGCGTCGCGCATCAACCTGCGCGAATTGCGCGAACGCCTCGACATCGATGCGCGCCACGCGAACGTCACGCCGGAGCAGACCGCACAGGTACAGCGCCTCGTCGCCGATGCCGAGCGCGCGGCGCAAGCCGGCGATCTCATCGTGCCGCCCGGCGATTGCGCCTACGACAAGTACCGCGCTGCGCTCGCCATCGACGGCAATTCCGCCGCCGCGCGGGACGGTCTCGCCAAATTGCCGGCGCGCGCCAAGGATCTGTTCGCTCAGGCGCTCACCAACGGCACGCCGCAGCGCGCGCGCAACCTGCTCGAGGCGGTGCGCCAGATCGCGCCCGACGATCCGGCGTTGGCCGGACTCGGCGACAAGCTCGCCAACGCATTCCTCGATCAGGCCGACCAGCGCATCGGCGAAGGTCGCCGCGACGACGCCACGCGAGCGCTCGACGCGGCGCGTTCGCTGAGTCCGTCCAGTCCGCGCATCGCGCCGCTGCAGGAGCGTCTGCGCGCGATGATGGACGCGCACGGCTGAGTTCGCCATGTGCCTCGTGCTGATCGCAATCGGCGTCGTGCCGCGCACGCCGCTGCTGCTGCTCGGCTACCGTGACGAGTTCCATGGCCGCGCCAGCGCGGCCGCGCAACCGTGGAACGAAGATGCGCGCATCGCCGGCGGCCGCGATCTCGTCGCCGGCGGCACCTGGCTCGCAGCGCGCAGCGATGGACGTTTCGCGACCGTGACCAACGTGCGCAGCGGCGTGCCCGCGACCGCGCCGAAATCGCGCGGCGCGCTCGTGCGCGATTTCGTGCTCGGCGACGCGACGCCCGCGGCCTACTTGCGCGACATGCATGACGACATCGACGAATTCGGCGCCTTCAATCTCGTCGTCGGCGATGCCGGCGAAGTTCGTCTGTTGATCAGCACGGGTGGCGTCGCGACGGCGCTCGGCGCCGGCATCCACGTCGTCAGCAACGGCGCGCCAGGCGTGCATTGGCCGAAGACGCAGCGATTGCTCGCGCAGTTCGAGGCATGGCTGTCTGCCGGCGGCAACGACGCGTCGGCGGCGCTCGATCTGCTTCACGACGAAACGCAGCCCGCCGACGCGGACTTGCCCGATACGGGCGTCGGCCTCGACCTCGAACGCATCCTCGCGCCGGTCTTCATCCGCGGCGAACGCTACGGCACGCGCGCGAGCAGCCTGCTCATGCGTCGCGGCGACGGCAGCGTGCTGCTGCGCGAACGCCGCTTCGGGCCGCATGGCGTTTTCGTTGGCGAAGGCGCTTGGTTCGCTGCGGCGGGGGCGCCGTTTGCCAGCGCCTGATCAGGAATCTCAGCGTTCGAACAACTTTTCGACCGCCGCGCGCGCTGCTGCGAACGAGAAATGCTGCTCGACATTGGCGAGCCCGTTCGCGGACAGGCGCTTCCACAACGCCTCGTCGCGATACAGGCGCACGATCGCATCGGCGAATGCAGCAGCATCTTCCGCGACGAGCACGTCGTCGCCCACAACGACGTGCATGCCTTCCACCGCGATCGGCGTCGCCACGACGGGCAGGCCGCAGCTCATCGCCATGTTGACCTTGCCCTTGACGCCCGCGCCGTAGCGCAGCGGCGCGACCGAGACGCGACAGCTGTCCATGAACGGCATGATGTCTTCGACGAAGCCATGCACGACGACGTGTTCGCCCGCGAGCGCCTGGATCGATGCCGGCACACGGCTGCCGATGACGTGGAAGCGCAGTTCGGGAATCTCGGCGTGCACGCGGCCGAACACCTCGCGCACGAACCATTCGACCGCGTCCACGTTCGGCGGATGCTGGAAGCCGCCGACGAAGACGAGGTCGGTGCGCTCGGAGAAGCCGCGTTTGCAGCCGTGCACTTCATGCACGTTCGAAAGCACGTCCACGCGCGCGCCAGGCGCATCGCGTGCGAGCAGTTCCCGCTCGACCGGGCTGACCACGAGCGTGACGTCGCTGTCGCGGATCAGCTTGAGTTCCTGCGCGCGCGTCGCCGCGGCCGTGCGCGCGAGCGCGGCG
Organism: Pseudomonadota bacterium; assembly: GCA_029779475.1. Lineage (GTDB taxonomy): Bacteria > Pseudomonadota > Gammaproteobacteria > Xanthomonadales > Rhodanobacteraceae > Dokdonella_A. The sequence continues at coordinate 22,928 of JAKPAN010000116.1, read as the reverse complement.
TCGCCCGAGAGTTCCGCCGCGCGCTGTTCGCGCAGGTAGTGCAGGTCGACAGTGTCGAAGACGAGCCGCGCCTGCGGCGCATACAGGCGCACGAGGCCTGCGAACGGCGCGGCGACATAGTGGCGCGAGAGGATGACGAGGTCGAACTCACCGCCGCGTTCGCGCAGAAATTTCACCGGATCCTGCGCGTAGGGTGCGTACAGCGCTTCGACGCCGAGCGCCTGCAAGCCCGGCGTGTAGCGTTCGACGAACACGCGGTTCTCCGGCATGAAACTCGTCTGGCAGCCGAGGTCGCCGAGCACGCGCATGAGGTTGACCATGCGCAGCGAACCCGAGTCGTGGTCGGGCATCGGCGTCGTCGCGTCGATGACGAGTACGCGTTTCTTCGCGCGATGCGTCGCGGCAATGCCGATCGGCGTGCCGGGCTTGGGTTGGCGCGCGAGCGCATCCTTCCACTTGTCGAGGAACTTCTCGCGGTTGACGACCTGATAGCGCTTGGTGCCGCTGGCCGTATCCGTGCCCGACGTGATCCCTTCGAAATGCACGACGACCGACGCGGGTTCGACGTAAACCTTGAGCCCCGCCGCGCGCACCGCGAAGGCGAGATCGGTGTCTTCGTAGTAGGCCGGCGCGTAGCGCGCGTCGAAGCGGCCGAGGCGCTCGAACAGGTCGCGGCGCAACAGGATCGCCGCGCCGGAGCAGTAATCGACTTCGCGGCGGAACGAGTAGCGCGGATCGGTCGGATCCTCGAAACGCCCGTAGTTCCAGCCCGAGGCATCGTCGAAGACGATGCCGCCGGCTTCCTGCAAGCGGCCGTCGGGATAGACGAGTTTCGCGCCGACGAGTCCCGCATCGGGCGCTGTTTCGATGCAGCACACGAGCGCGTCGAGCCAGCCGGCGGTGACGACGGTGTCGTTGTTGAGGAACAGCACGTAGTCGCCGCGCGCGACTTCGGCGCCTGCGTTGCACGACCCGATGAAGCCGAGGTTCTGTGCGTTGCGCAGCGCGCGGATGCCGCCGACGTTGGCGAGGCGTGCGGGCGTCGCGTCGCTCGATCCGTCGTCGACGACGATGACTTCGAACGGAATCTCGCCTGCGTGTTCGCCGAGCGAACGCAGGCAGGCGAGCGTGTATTCGATCTTGTTGTAGACCGGGATCACGATCGACACGCGCGGCGCGGCGCTGGTCGGCACGGCGAACGGTGCCGCATCGTCTATGGGAGCTGCGTAGGTTTTCGCGGCGAAAGCTGGAGTCGGCGTGCGCCATTCCTGCGCGATGCGCGCGATGGTTCCGCGCACGCCGCGTTGCGCGAGGCTGCCGCGCGTGCGTGCCGCGACCGAGCGCAGGCGATTGGCGCGGAACGCGAGCGCGGCGCGCAGCCTGCGCAGGTGCGCCTTCGCGGAACGCAACGGCCGCGTGATGCGCCAGGACAGCGACGCGAGCATCTGTTCGTGCAGGCTTTGGAGATGCTCGAAGCGCGGCTTGAGATCCTGCAGATCCGCGTCGAGCGAGAGCGCCCAGCGGGTGCGATCGTGCAATTCGCCTTGCGTCGTCGCCAGTTCCCTGCGCACGTCATGCAGGTCGCTGTCGAGCGAATGGCCCCATTCACCGCGACGTTCGCTTTCTTGCGCAATGTGTTCGATGCCGGCTTCGAGCGTGCGCGCCTGCGCCTGCGCGTGTACGAGCGATGTGACGCTGGCGGCCATTTCGAGTTGCGTGCCGTCCATTGCGGCAAGCGGATAACGCACGATGCGCATCGGCGAAAGCGCTAGCAGCGCGTGATGTTCGCGCGCCATCGTTTCCGTCGTCGGTTCCGCGTGTGCGGACAGGCGCCCTCGAACGTGCGCGAGCGAATCGCGGTCGCGCGAAAGTTCGCCGACTCGCGCGACGAGCGCGTCGGCGTGCGGGGCGATCAGGAAACCATCGACGCCGTCCTGGATGCGTTCGGCGAGCGCGCCGACGCGCGTCGCGATCACGGGCAGGGCGAGGCTGCGCAATTCCGACAACGTGTAGCTGAAGGTTTCGGCGACGGTCGGCAGCAGCAACGCCGCGTCGGGACGCAGGCGCGCGAGCAGGTCGGGCAGGTCGTCGCGGCGATAGTCGAGCAGGACGTGGACGCTGCGTTCTCCGAACAACTCCTGCGCGTCGGCACCGGCGCCGAGCAGGAACAGTTCGGCGTGTTCGCGCAAACGTGGCAACGCTGTGGCGAGCAGCTGCGCGCCCTTGCCGGCGCGGACGCGGCCGATCATGACGAGGCGCAACTTCTCGCGCGTGGCGGGCGCTTCCGCCTTCGGCACATCGTGCGGCCACGCGGCCAGTCCATGTGGAATCACCGCGTTGCGCAGTGTCGAGAGTTCGGGCGCGAGGCGCAGTTCGTTCGCAAGCGCCGAACGGCTCGGAGCGACGAGCGTCGCCTGCGCTTCGACCGCCGCACGCACGAACGCGTCGCGCAGGCGCTTCCAGTGCGCGGGATCGCGGTTCGAGAACACGTCTCCGGCGCCCGCTTCGGCGAGGTCGCGTTCGCGTTGTGCATCGTCGAAGGCGAGCGACACGTCGCCGAAATCGCGATGCAGCGTCGGCCACAATGGATAGTGGTCGTGCAGGACGCAGACCGTCGGCAGGTGTGTGCGCAGCGCGTCGAGGCTGTGGCCGATGAGCGAGGAAACGACGACCGCGTTGATGCAGTAGGTGCGCACGATGTGCGCGAGCAGGTCGCGATACGTGTCGTCGCCGAGTGCGGTGTCTGCGATTGCGCGCGGCAGCGGCCAGCGCGCGAGCGGCGGACCGATCATCGAGCCGTCGTGCAGTTCCAGCCATTCGCCATGCCTGCGCCGCGTGAAGCGGCCGCGCGCGATCAGCACGAGGTGATGCGCTTGCGCGTCGGCTGCGGCGAAGTCGCGCACCCAGCGTTCGGCGCCGCCACCCCAACCATGCAGCACGTGCAGGATCACGGGTTTGGCGTCGAGGCCTGGGTTGCACGGCGCTGACTTCGCAGCGAGCGCGGCGGCGACGCGTTGTTGCAGCGGTGCGAGCGGCGAGGGTGGGTTTGCGTCACGCGCATCGCGTTCGGGCGGGCGCGGCGTGCGGATCGCCGAGCCGCCTTCGACATAGAGATGGTCGAGCATCACGACGCGCAGACCGGCCGCATCGATGGCATCGCGATCGGCCACGTGGGCTGCGCCGATCTGCGCGAGGCGTTCACCGTGCCATGCGGAGAATTCGGGGAACGATTCGTCGAACGCGAACGGATCGTCGCAGATGCGGCGATCCGAATACGCAAAGCACAGCGCATCGAGCGCATGCGCATCGAGATCGGTGCCGAGATCCGCCGGAATCGGTCGGCGCCAGACGCCGTCGAGCGCGCTCGCGCCGAGCACGTTCGGCGCGTCGAGCGCGTGCAGCAGGCGTTCGCAGGCGAGCGGTGGCAGGTTGGTGGTCGCGTGCACCAGCACGAGGTCTTCGCTGGGAAACCGCTGCGCCGCCGCGGTGAGCACGGCCAGTGGATGCCATGCATCGGCGACGTCGCTGACGCGCGGCGCATCCGGCCATGCCTCGCTCGCCGTGCACGCACCGAACAACGCAAGCTTCGCGTGCGTGGGCAGGCGCGCGCGCAAGGCGTCCCATTGCGCCGCCGAAGGCGTTTCCATCGCGTGCACGCACACCCGTAGCGCGCGCGCAGGCAAGCCCGTTCCGTTGCCGTCGGAAGGCGGTGCGGCGAACGGTGCTGCGTGCATCCAGACTCCAGGCGGCGATCGTTGAAACCGCGATTATCACCTGCGCGGGCATCGCGCGGCGTGCTGTCCGGTGCGGGACGCGATCGGGCGCGGTGCTGGCCGTGAAAGGCGCTTCGGCGGGCACATGCCATTTCCGACGCGCCGGCCTCGCCGCTCGCGCGCGGCGCCGCTACACTCACGCCGGTTTCCGCCACGATCGCACGCGCTTGTCCTTCGCATCGAGTTCGTTCAACGCCCTGCGCGCGATCTGGCACGTCGTGCGCATCCCGTTCTGGCTCGGCCTCGGCGTCGCGATCGGGTTTCTCGTCCCCTACGTGCTTTACCTCGACCGCGAGGTACGCAGCCGCTTCGACGACCTGTCATGGCAGTTCCCGAGCCGTGTCTACGCGCGGCCGCTGGAACTCTTGCCGGGGGCGCCGATGAATGCGCAGGCGCTCGGCGTCGAACTGGACGCGGCGCGCTACGTCGAAGATGCCGCGGCGCGCGCGCCGGGCACGTTCCATCGCGAAGGCGATCGCTTCACGATTTCACGGCGCGAGTTCATCTATCTCGACGGCCGCGAGCGCGCGCGGCGCGTCGTGCTCACGCTCGACAAGGGCCGTATCGCCACGCTCGCCGATGCCGACAGCCGCGCGCCGATCGAACGCGTGCGGCTCGACCCGGCGCGCATCGCGACGCTGTACGGCCAGTCGCAGGAAGACCGCCGCGTCATCGCGCTCGGCGAAGTGCCGCCGCTGCTGCTGTCCGGTTTGCAGGCAGTCGAGGATCGCGATTTCAAGCATCACCACGGCGTCAACGTCGCCGCGATCGTGCGCGCGGCGTGGGTCAACCTGATCGCCGGCCATGTCGTGCAGGGTGGTTCGACGCTCACGCAACAGCTCGTCAAGAACCTGTTCCTCGACCGCGGCCAGACGCTCACGCGCAAGCTCAACGAGGCGCTGCTCTCGCTCGTCATCGAGGCTCACTACGACAAGCGGCGCATCCTCGAGGCCTACGTCAACGAAGTTTTCCTCGGCCAGCAAGGCGCACAGGCGGTACATGGTTTCGCTGCGGCGAGCGAGTTCTATTTCGGCCGCGACCTGCATTCGCTCGGAGCGGCCGATATCGCGTTGCTGGTCGGGCTCGTGCAGGGGCCGAGCCTGTACGACCCGCGCCGCAATCCCGACGGTGCGCTCGCGCGGCGCAACGTCGTGCTCGGCGTGTTCCGCGACACCGGGCTCATCGACGCGGCCACGTTCGCGAGCGCGAGCAAGCAGCCGATTGGCACCGCTGCGAGCGCGACGCTGCCGCGCGACCGTTATCCCGCATTCCTCGACCTCGTGCGCCGCCAGCTCACGCAGGACTATCCAGCCGACGCGCTGAGCGGCGCGGGTTTGGCCATCCATACGACGTTGTCGCCGTCGGCGCAGGCGTTCGGCGAGCAGGCGATCGACAAGGCGCTCGAAGGGCTCGGCAAGCGCGGCGACGATCTCGAGGCCGCGCTCGTCGTCACCGGCGCACGCGACGGCGAGGTGCGTGCGGTGATCGGCAGCCGCGACGTCGACGCGCCCGGGTTCAATCGCGCGTTGGACGCATTGCGACCGATCGGTTCGCTGGTCAAGCCCTTCGTCAATCTCGTTGCGCTCGCGCAGCCGCAGCGCTATTCGCTGGCGACGCTGCTCGACGACAGTCCGATCGACCTCCCGCAACCCGGCGGTGGCCGCTGGCGGCCGGAAAACGACGATCACCAGTCGCACGGCCAGGTGCTGCTCATCGACGCGCTCGCGCAAAGTTGGAACCTCGCCACGATCAATCTCGGCCAGCGCATCGGCGTCGATCGCGTGCGCGGCTTCCTCGAATCGTTCGGCCTTGGACGCACGATCAATCCGAATCCGTCGATGCTGGTCGGTGCGATCGACTTGAGCCCGTTCGACGTCGCGCGGCTGTATCAATACCTTGCCGCCGACGGTCACGCGTTGCCGCTGCGCGCGCTGCGCGGCGTGCTCGACGCGCAAGGGCGTCCGCTCACGCGTTACGCGAGCAAGCCCGGCGCCGGCGATTACACGACGGCGACGCGACTGGTGACCTACGCGATGCAGCAGGTCGCGATCTCCGGCACCGCGCACGCGGTCAACGACGCGGGCCTCGGTTGGCTGCATGCGGCCGGCAAGACCGGCACCAGCGACACGCAGCGCGACGCATGGTTCGCCGGCTTCACCGGCGACACGCTCGCGGTCGCGTGGATCGGTCGCGACGACAACAAACCGACCACGCTGTTCGGCGCGACCGGCGGCCTGCGCGTGTGGATGGAACTCATGAAGCGCCTGCCGACCGCGCCGCTCGTCGTGCCGCAGGACGGCATCGAGCATGCCACCGTGAATCCGCAATCGGGCAAGCGCAGCGATGCCGCGTGCAGTGGTGCGCGCGATCTGCCGTTCGCGAGCGGCTACGCGCCGACCGAAGAAGAGCATTGCCCGCTCGACCAGCTCAAGCAGTTCTTCGGTGTCGAAAGCCGCGGCGGCGATTGATCGTGGCGGACGTGCGACAATGGCGGCGCCAAGCCTGTTGGCGTCACGCCACGCGACCGTGGGCATCCATTGAAGGCATTTGGATTCCCGAGTCCGCGGGAATGACGCCGCGAAGATCGTGAAGAGTTGGAATCCCATGAAGTCACTTCGCAACGCCGTACCCGCATTCGTCGCCCTCGTCCTCGCCGCCTGCGCGCAAACCGGCGCACCCGTCGCCTCGAAGGGGCCGCCGCCGCTCGACCGCGCTGCCGCGCTGCGCGCGATCCGCGACGCCGGCCACGGCCTCGATTCCGCCGTGCAGGTGCAGCCGTTGCGCGATGCGGCGATCGACGGCTACGCGCAGCAGTCGCGCAACGCGGAAACGCGCAACGACTACAAGGCGGCCGCGGCCGCGATGGACAAGGCGCTGCATCTGGCGCCAGACGCGCCCGATCTCTTGCAATCGCGCGCGGAGATCGACATCGCGCTGGGCGATTTCGCGCAGGCCGAGAAGGACGCGATGAAAAGTTTTTCGCTCGGCCCGAAGGTCGGCAGCATTTGCGCGAAGAACTGGCAGACCGTGGTCGAAGCGCGCACCGGCATGGGCGACGGGGCGAGCGCGCAGCAAGCGACGCAGCGCGTGAAGGAATGTCGCGTCAAGCCGATCCAGCGCATGTGACCGCAAGCCGGCAGTCGCATCTTTGCCGTCTTCCGGCCGGCGCCGGAATGACGGGATGAGCCTGACGTGGCGTTGATCGAAGAGACTTTCCCCATTTCCGATTCGCCGCTCTCGACGCCCGGGTCTTCCGCCGAGCTGCTTGGCCCCGACGGCCCGTTCGCGCGCGAGGTGCCCGGTTTCGTGCCGCGTGCCGCGCAGCAGTCGATGGCGGCGGCGGTCGAGGAAGCGATCGCCGATCGGCAGATGCTCGTCGCCGAGGCAGGCACGGGCACCGGCAAGACGTTCGCGTATCTCGTTCCGGCGTTGATGTCCGGCAAGCGCGTCATCGTGTCGACGGGCACGAAGACGTTGCAGGATCAGCTGTTCCATCGCGACTTGCCGCGCGTGCGCAGCGTGCTCGGTGCGCGCTTGTCCGCGGCGCTGCTCAAGGGCCGTGCGAACTACCTGTGCCTGCATCGCCTCGACCAGGCGCACAAGGACGGCCGCTTCGGCTCGCGCGAGGAGGTGTCGCAGTTGCAGGCGATCCAGGCCTGGTCGAAGCGCACGCTTGCGGGCGACCGCGCGGAACTCGCCGAAGTCGCCGAGGATTCGCCGTTGTGGCCGCGCGTCACCTCGACCGCGGAAAACTGCCTCGGCGCCGAATGCCCGATGTTCAACGACTGCTTCGTGGTCAAGGCGCGGCGCGCGGCGCAGGGCGCTGATCTCGTCGTCGTCAATCACCATCTGCTGTTCGCCGATCTCGCGATCAAGCAGGAAGGTTTTGGCGAAATCCTGCCCGGCGCGCACGCGTTCATCCTCGACGAGGCGCACCAGATTCCCGAACTCGCCGGCCAGTTTTTCTCGGTGACGTTGTCGGCGCGGCAACTCAACGAACTGGCGACCGACACGCTCGCCGAATGCGCCAATGTCAGCGGTGCGCTCGCGCTGCTGCGCGAACCGCTCGATGCGCTCACGTCCGCGGTCAAGCGCTTGCGACTCGCGCTCGACCCGTTCCCGGCGAAGGGCGCGTTCGTGCAGATCGAGCGCGACGACAGTGTCGAGCGCGAACTGGCCGCGTTGTCCGACGCGCTCGGCGCGCTCGCCGATGCGCTCGACAAGCAGGCTTCGCGCAGCCGCGGCCTCGACAGCGTACGCGAGCGCGCGGCAGAGCAGGCCGCGCGATTGACGCATCTCGTCGACAGCGGCGCGCGCGACGCGGTGCATTGGTACGAACTCACGACGCACGGTTTCTCGTTCCACGCCACGCCGCTCGACATCGCGCAGCCGCTGCGCGAACTGCGCGAGCAGAGCCATGCCGCGTGGATATTCACCTCGGCGACGCTCACCGTCGGTGGCCGCTTCGAGCATTTCTCGCGGCAACTCGGCTTGTCCGATCCGGTCGAGGTCGCCGTCGACAGCCCGTTCGATTTCGCGAAGCAGGCACTCGCGTACCTGCCCGAGGGCTTGCCCGATCCATCGTCGGAAAGTTACGTCGAGCGCGTGCTCGATGCCGTCGTGCCCGTGCTCGAAGCATCGAAAGGCCGCGCGTTCCTGCTGTTCACCTCGCATCGCGCGCTGCGCCGCACAGCCGAACTGCTGCCGTCGCGCGTCGCGTTTCCGTTGTTCGTGCAAGGCACCGTTCCAAGAAACCAACTGCTCGACGCGTTCCGCGCGTCGGGCAACGGCGTGCTGCTCGGCGCGGCGAGTTTCTGGGAAGGTGTCGACGTGGCCGGCGACGCGCTCAGCGTCGTCGTCATCGACAAGCTGCCGTTCGCCGCGCCGGACGATCCGGTGCTCGTCGCGCGGCTCGACGCGTTGCGCGAATCGGGCGGCAATCCATTCTTCGACTGGCAGGTGCCGAACGCGGTGATCGCGCTCAAGCAGGGGGCGGGCCGGCTCATCCGCGACATCCACGATCGCGGCGTGCTCGTGCTCTGCGATCCGCGCCTGACCACGCGCGGCTATGGCAAGTTGTTCCTCGCCAGCCTGCCGCGCATGGCGCGCACGCGCGGCATCGGCGACGTCGAGGCGTTCTTCGCGGAGTGATCGCGGGCACGCCGCGTGTGCGATGCTTTCGCCCATGCCCGCCTCCCGCCGTCCGCGCCAACGCGATCGCTTCGACGATCTGCCGATCCAATTCGTCGTCAATGCCGAGCAGGCGCTGCGCGCGCTCGAACGCGGCGAAAGCGCGCGCGCGTTGAACGAACTCGACCGCACGGCGCCCGTGGCGACGACGCATCCGGAACTGTTGCGTTTGCGCGGTCTCGCGCTGATGCAGCGGCAGGAATTCGCCGCGGCGCTGGAGTGTTATCTCGATGCCGCCGAACGTTGGCCCGACGACGCGCTGATTGCCTGCCAGCTCGGCGCGGCGATGGCGCAAACCGGCGACATGATCGGCGCCGAAGAAGCATTCCTGCGCGCGGTGCTGCTCGATCCGGATTTGTCCGACGGCTGGTACAACCTCGGCCACGCGCGCGATGCGCGCGCGGACACGGCGGGCGCCTGCGAGGCGTTCGAGCAGGTGCTGCGCCTCAAGCCGGAGCATCTGGCCGCGCGCGTGCAGCATGCGGAAATGCTCAAGATGCTCGGTCGCCTCGACGCGGCCGAGCGCGAATTGCGCGAGGTGCTGCGTCGCGATCCGGAATCGGTGTCGGCGTGGGTCGGGTTGTCCAATCTCAAGACGTTCAAGCCGACCGCGGAAGAACTCGATCGCCTGGTCGCATTGCGTGCGAGCGGCGCCGTGCCGGAAACGCGGCGCATCGACTTCGACTTCGCGCTGGCGACGTTCCTCGAAGGCGTGGGCCGTTATCGCGAAGCGTTCGACCTGTTCGTCGCCGCGAATACGGCCAAGCGGCGCACCGTGCGTTGGAACGCGCCGGCGGTCAGCCAGCTCGTCGATGCGATCCTCGACCGCTTCGCGCGCGTGCCCGACGCGCCCGTGGGCGAGACGCGCGGGCGCGAGGCGATCTTCCTCGTCGGAATGCCGCGTTCGGGTTCGACGCTCGCCGAACAGATCCTGTCCGCGCATCCAAACGTGCAGGGCGGCGGCGAGCGCAACGAGATCGTGCAGGTGCTGCAAGCCGAGTCGCAACGTCGCGGCAAGCGTTTTCCGGAGTGGGTCATCGATGCGAGCGCACAGGATTGGGCGCGTCTCGGCGACGAATACCTCGCGCGCTGCGCGACGTGGCGCGATGCGCGGCCGCGCTTCAGCAACAAGACGCTCACCAACTGGCAAACGCTCGGCGCGATCCGCCGCATGCTGCCCGGCGCGCGCATCGTGCATTGCCGGCGGGACACGCTGGAGACGCTGTGGAGTTGCTACAAGCATCACTTCGGCGAAGCGCAGTTCTTCACCTACGACTTCGACGAACTCGTCGCCTTCTGGCGCGACTGCGAACGCGCGATGGCGACATGGACGCAGGCGTGGCCGCAATGGATCCACGTCTTCGACCACGAGGGGTTGCTCGCCGACCCGGAAGCGCGTATCCGCACCTTGCTCGATGCGTGCGGACTCGCGTTCGATCCGGCGTGTCTGGATTTTCAAGCGAACGCGCGCGACGTGCGCACGTCGAGCGCGAGCCAGGTGCGGCAGCCGCTGCGGAAGGATCTTGCCGTCGCCACGAAGTATGGGGCTTTGCTTGCGCCGTTGATCGGGCGTCTGGATCGCGGAACGGCAGATGTAAAGAGATAAGTGACTGAAATATCTTGGGAGATTCAGGATCCGTTCAAATGGTTTGAAGGCCGTCACAATCCATGCTATCTAACCATGGTTGCGAATCCGCCCCGGATGCCGGCGCGGATATAGCGGCCTTCGATGGCTTCAGGCAGATCCCATCGTCGCGTTCCTGCTGGACAACGTGCACTTCTGGAAAGTGCACGTCATGCCTGCCCTGCGGCGTTGCAGGGTGAGTTCTGATTTGGGGAAATTCATGAAGTCGGTACACCTCTCGGTTCTGGCCTCCGCGGTGGGGCTGGCGTTGGCAGGCGGCAGCACCGCCGCCATCAAGGCAAACCACGCCAATCTTTCTTCCGCGAATGCGGAGACAAGCGCGGTTGACAGCGCGAATCCTTCGGGGCGCTATTTCATCAACTTCGTCGAGCCGGGCGCCGCCCGCTACAACGGAGGTGTCGCCGGTCTCGCGGCAACCGCCGCGCATGTGGACGGCGTGTCGGCCAACAGTTCGCGCAAGCTGCAGCTCAATTCCAATGCAGCGCATGCCTACCGCGCATACCTCGCGCAGCAGCGCGCTCAGCACATCGCGGGGATCGAAAGCGCGATCGGTGCTCCGCTGCAAATCCGTTTCACGTTTGACGTGACGCGCAATGCCGTTTCCGTGCCGCTCACGCCGGAGCAGGCCGCGCGCGTCGAACAGATGGCCAGCGATCCGAATTCCGGCATTGCCTCGGTCACGCCGGTTGGCGTCAAGCAGGCCGATACCTTCCGCGGTCCGAAGTTCATCGGCGCCGACAAGATCTGGGACGGTACCGCCGTTCCCACGTACGACATGGCGACACGCGGCCAGGGCGTGAAGGTCGGCGTCATCGATACCGGCACCAACACGGCCCATCCCTCGTTCGCGAACGACCCCGCGTGCGGATTCAGCGCAACCCAGCCGAAGCTGTTCCCGCGTGACTGCACGTCCACCGATGGCTCCACCGGCGCCTGCAATGGTCCCGACGCGAATGCTGAAGCGGCCGGCGACGCGAGCCACAACCCGCACGGCGTGCACACCAGCAGCACCGCGGCGGGCAACACGATCGACAACACGGTGACGCCCGCGCCGCTCCTGCCGGATGGCGTGACCATGTCCGGCGTCGCGCCCTGCGCGGCCGTGTATGCATACCGCGTGGCCGACCACACCGACGGCACCCTCCATGACGACTACCTCACGGCGGCGTTCGAGAACGCGATCATGGATCAGGTCGATGTCGTCAACTATTCGATCGGCCCGACCTGCGGCGGCGGCAATCCGTGGAACGACACCGACTTCCTCGACATGGAAGCCAGCGACATCTTCGTCGCTTCCTCGGCCGGCAACACGCGTTCGAACTGCACCAGCCCGATCGGCCTCGTCGCCAACAATGGCCCGTGGCAGCTGACGGTAGCGGCGTCGACGCAGGATCAGATCATCTCGCCGCAGCTGACGGTGACGGCGCCCGCGCCGGTCGATCCGCAGCTGCAGAACATCGCGATCAACCCCGGCAGCACGACCTTGGTTCCGGCCGATACGGTCAACCTGACCGGCGTGCCCGTCCATACCTATCCAGTCAATATCGAAGGCTGTACGGCCAGCGGCGGCATTGCCGCCGGCACGTTCGGGGCCAACGAAGTCGCGGTTCTTCGCCGCGGTTCGTGCAACTTCTCCGAAAAGCTCACCAATGCCTACAACGCTGGTGCGCGCCTGGTCGTCATCGCCAACAATCAGCCCGGCACGATCAGCATGAATACGGCCGGCGCTCCCACGGACATGGCTTCGTTCAGCATTTCCAGCCAGACGATCGGCGATGCGCTGATCGCGTTCGGCAATGCGCACCAGCCGCCGGCCGCTAACCCGGACGTGATTTTCGCGAACGGATTCGAGCTTCCGAGCTTTGCGGTCGGTAATTACGACCGCGCCGCGATCGGCCAACGCCAAGGCGACGTGCTCGCCGGCTTCAGCTTCCGCGGCCCGACGCAGGCGCCCTACGATGGCCTCACCAAGCCGGACATCACCGGCCCCGGCGTGGACATCTACGCGGCCGAATCTCCGTCGGATGGCAGCTACGGATTGCTGAGCGGCACTTCGATGTCCTCGCCGCATCTGGCTGGCGCCGCCGCTCTCGTGCGCGCGGTCAAGCCGAGCTGGTCGCCGATGGAAGTCAAGTCGGCGTTGATGACGACGGCCAAGATCAACGGCTTCCAGGAAGATGGCACCACGGCATGGACCGTTGACCAGGTCGGTAGCGGTCGCGTCGATCTCACCAAGGCGACGCGTGCCGGACTCACGATGGACGAAACGGTCGATCGCTTCGTCGCCGCGAATCCGAGCGGCGGTACGCTCGACATGCGCCAGCTCAACCTGCCGTCGATGCGCAACGTCGCTTGCGGTACGAGCTGCACTTGGACGCGCACGTTCAAGAACCGCTTGAATGCGCAAGGTACGTGGACGCCGACCGCGGTCGATCCTGCCGGCTACCACTTGACCTTCAGCCCGGCCTCGATCACGGTCAAGCCCGGCTTCACGGCGAGCATCACGATCACCGCGACGGCCACGGGTACGCCGACGACCGATATTTCCTTCGGTCGCGTCGATCTGCACGAGGGCAGCAGTCTCTCGCCCGACCAGCATCTGACGGTCGCCGTGCGCGGCGTCGCTCCGACGCCGTCCGATACGGTCATTTGCACCGGCGCGAACTGTGCGTTCAAGGTCGATCAACTGGTGTCGAGCTTCGGCGCCCTGGGTTGCGCGAATTGGACAGCCTGCGCTCCGGGTATTCTCTGGTTGAACCGCTTCACGCCGAACGCCTCCGACTATCCGATCACCATCACCAAGGTGTCGACGATCTTCGGCAACGGCACGGGCTGGAACACCGCGGGCGACAAGATCAGCGTGTTCGTCTACCAGGACAACGACAGCGATCCGACGAATGGCGCTACGCCGGTCGGCACGCCGACGATCTACACGATCGGCACGCCGGCCAACGCCTTCGTCGACATCACGCTCAACCCGCCAGTCGTGGTTACCGGCCCGGGCGACGTGCTGATCGCACTGTCGAATCCGAACTCGTCGAACGCTGGCGGTCGCCCGAGCAGCTGGGATGCGGGTCCGTTCATGAACCGCTCTTACTTCGGCGACGCGTCGGGTGATGGCACGGTGGCGCCGAATCTGGTCAGCGATTCTGCCCTCGCCCTGAACACGGATGGGAACGCTGCCTGGAACAAGAACTGGCTGATCCGTGCCGCCGGTACCAAGGGCAACGGCCAGCCCATCGTCCTCGGTGTCGATACCGCGCCGACGAAGTGATGCATTGAGACGAAGGTTCACCGGCGCAGATTACGCGCCGGTTCGTCCGCAGTTTCGGGGCCGGTCTCATGACCGGCCCTTTTTTTCTGTGTTTTCGTGTCGAGTTCCACCGAAGCGCGGCGTACGAGCCATCGGGTCGAGCAGGAAAGCGTTCGTTCACTCCCGACTCATGCACGCGCGTGCCTGATGCGGCGATGAGCCGCGCGCGAATCTTTTCCGGATGCCTGCGCATCGCCACGCTCGCGATGCTGGCGATCGCGGGCGGTTGCGCCACGTTGCGCACCGACGCGCCCAGGCCCGCATCGACCGCGTTGCCGCCGAGCGTGGAATCGCCTGCCGCGCGCGAAGCGCAGCGCGAAACGCAGGCGCATCCCGGCGAATCGGGTTTCCGCGTGCTCGCGCGCAACGTCGACGCGCTGATGAGCCGCATCGTGCTCATCGACCACGCGATGCGCTCGATCGACTTGCAGTACTACATCTTCGACGACGACGCGACCGGCCGCCTGATCGCGCAGCGCCTGCTCGCCGCCGCGGATCGCGGCGTACGCGTGCGCTTGCTGCTCGACGATCTCGACGTCGCCCAGCAGGATCGCCTGCTCGACGCGCTCGATGCGCATCGGAACATCGAGGTGCGCCTGTTCAATCCTTTTCCCGTGCGCAATCGCGCGCAGTGGTCGAAGGCCCTGCAATTCGTCGTCGCCGGGGCGCGTCTCAACCGACGCATGCACAACAAGTCGTTCACCGTCGACAACATGTTCACGATCGTCGGCGGCCGCAATATCGGCGACGCCTATTTCGACGCCGGCAACGACGTGCATTTCCGCGATCTCGACGTGCTCGCGATCGGCCCCGTCGTTGCCGAAACCTCGCGAGTGTTCGACGCCTATTGGAATTCCGACGCCGCGTTTCCCGTGACCGCCTACACCAGCAAGCGCGCGACGAAAGGCAACCTCGCGCATGCGCGCGCGACGCTGCAAGGCGATGCGCGCAGCTTCGCCGAATCCGACTACGCGCAAGCGATGCTCGACACCTTGCCCGGCGGTTCGAGCGCGGACAAACACGGTGATTGGGACTGGGGCGTTGCGCGCGTCGTCGCCGACGATCCCGCGAAAGTCGATCCGGAAACCGATCGGCGCGCGCTGCATCTCGGCCACGACATCCGCGCGATGCTCGACGCCGCCGCATCGAACGTGCAGATCGTCTCGCCGTATTTCGTTCCCGGCAGCAAGGGCACGAGCTACCTGCAAGGCATCGCCGCGCGCGGCGTGTCGGTTGCGGTGCTCACCAACTCGCTCGCCGCGACCGACGAAACGGAAGTCCACGCCGGCTATTCGCGCTATCGGCGCCCGCTGCTCGAAGCCGGCATCGCGCTGTACGAATTGCGGCCGATTTCCGGCGCGCCGCCGCAACGCGCATACGGCACGTCTTCAGGCGTGAGCCTGCACGCGAAGACGCTCGTCGTCGACGGCCGCGAAGTGTTCGTCGGTTCCATGAACATGGATCCGCGTTCGGTGTCGCTCAACACCGAGATGGGCGTCGTCGTCGATTCGCCCGCGCTCGCCCGGCGGATCACGCATTTCTTCGAGCAGGCGACGCAACCCGACAATGCGTTCAAGGTCGAACTCGCGCCAAAGCCCGGCGAACCGTTGTCGCGCGCGCCGATGCGCTGGTCCGCGCGCGACGACGGCAAGATCGTGACCTTCGGCCACGACCCGGAAACATCGGCGATGCGCCGCGCGAAAGTCGAATGGCTGCGCATGCTGCCGATCGAGAGCCTGCTCTAGCGTTGGCGATCATGCGTGCGCTTCGTCCATGCGTTCTGCGCAACGATGCGCCCCTGCGGACGCCGAACGCGGTGCGCGCGGTCGCGGTCGTCACCGCGATCGTCTTCGTCGCGACGGTCGCGCTGCTCGTGGATCGCTGCGTGCCAGCGGAAACCTGGTCGGCGCATTTGTCTGCCGCCATCGCAGCGCTGCAGGCGATGAACGCGACCGCTGCGGCTGCGACGATGGTGTTCGCAATCTTCGTCGCCGCCACGAGCCTGGGTTGCCCGATCAATCTTTGCATCGCCGCGAGCATGCTCGCGCTCGCGCCGATGCGCGGATCCGCCGTCGCTTTCGCGGGCACGCTCGCGAGCGCGGCGATCCTGCATGCGATCGGCGGCGTGATTCCGGCACGCCGCGCTGCGCGCTGGTTCCGCAAGCGCAAGGCTCTGCGACGCGAGCTTCGCCGCAGCGTCGTCGCCGTCGCGCTCGCGCGCCTCGTTCCGGTCGCGCCGTACGCGGTCGTCAGCCTGTTCGCGGGCGCGATGCGCGTGCCGCGCGGGCGCTATCTCGCGGGCACCGCGCTCGGCATGGCGCCGGGCATCGTCCTCTACGCCGTCTTCATCGACCGCGCGGAGGCGGTTCTGCGCGGCGCGCATGCACCGGCGGCGGTTGCCGCAGCCGGTGCGCTGCTCGTCGTCGCGGCGATCTGGATCGCCTGCGAACGACGCGCGAGCGGCAGGCGTGTTTTGCGATGAAGCCGATCAAGGTCGCGACCTGGAACATCCACGGCGGCGTCGGCCTCGACGGCCGGCGCGTGCCTGTGCGCATCGTCGACGCGCTCGCGCGAATGGATGCGGACGTCTTCGCCTTGCAGGAATTCGCTGCGCCGCGTGGCGCATTCGACGATTTTCGCGCGGAGCTGGAACAGCGCCTCGCCATGCGCGCATGCGCGGGCGCGACGTTTCGCACGCGGCACCGCGACTTCGGTAACGTGGTGCTGAGCCGCCGGCCGATCCTCGACGCGCGATGCATCGACCTGTCGTACGGCACGCGCGAGCCGCGCAACGCGATCGAAATGACGATCGGCATCGGAGGCGCGCCGTTGCGCATCATCGCCACGCATCTCGGACTCGCGGCCGCGGAGCGTCGTGCGCAGGTCGCGCGGCTTGCTGATCGGCTTGCCGAAACGGGCGTGCCGACGATCCTGCTCGGCGACTTCAACGAATCGAAACAGCACGGCACGCTCGCCGCATGGACGCCGCATGTCGAATT
The DNA here is from genome assembly GCA_029779475.1 of Pseudomonadota bacterium. GTDB lineage: Bacteria > Pseudomonadota > Gammaproteobacteria > Xanthomonadales > Rhodanobacteraceae > Dokdonella_A. Next base: position 6,008 of record JAKPAN010000116.1, on the reverse strand, counting down.
CGTCGCGACGCCGCCGACATTTCCTTCCTGGTGTCCGCTGCTTCGTCTCGACCGGATTTTCGCAACGCCGCCGCTGCGCGCGAGCTTGCGCGTGCAGCGCGATCGCAGCAGCCGCATCGCGTCGGATCATTTGCCCTTGCTCGCCGACATCGACGTCGCCGCACCGGACCGGACAGCGTCGACTCAGTCTTCGCGGATCACGATGGGAGCCGGCTCTCGCAGCGAAGAGGAAGCGCCATGATCCGCAAGCTCAAATCCGGCGAATACCGGCTGTATTCGCGAAAGGTCGATCCGAAAACCGGCAAGCGCCGCAACCTCGGCACGTTCGGTACGCGTGCGGCGGCGGAAAAACACGAGCGCGAAGTGCAGTACTTCAAGCGCGCGCATTGAAAGCGCGCCTCAGCACTCGATGACGTTGACGGCAAGGCCGCCGCGCGAGGTCGAGCCGCCTTGCGCATGCGTTAAAGCGCATGCGCAAGGCGGGGAGGGTGAGCCGCGAAGCGGGCGAACGCGAAGAGAAAATACGAAAACCTCGCGCTCAGCACTCGATGACGTTGACCGCGAGACCGCCGCGCGAGGTTTCCTTGTACTTGTCCTGCATGTCGCGGCCGGTGTCGCGCATGGTCTTGATGACTTTGTCGAGGCTGACCTTGTGCTTGCCGTCGCCGCGCATGGCCATGCGCGAGGCGTTGATCGCCTTGACCGAACCCATCGCGTTGCGTTCGATGCACGGGATCTGCACGAGGCCGCCGATCGGGTCGCAGGTGAGGCCGAGGTTGTGTTCCATGCCGATCTCGGCGGCGTTCTCGATCTGGCTGACGCTGCCGCCGATCGCGGCGGTGAGTCCGGCGGCGGCCATCGAACAGGCGACGCCGACTTCGCCCTGGCAGCCGACTTCCGCGCCTGAAATCGAGGCGTTTTCCTTGTAGAGGATGCCGACCGCCGCGGCGGTCATGAGGAAGTCGCGCACGCCCTGCAACGTCGACCCGGGAATGAAGCGTTCGTAGTAGTGCAGCACGGCGGGAATGATGCCGGCCGCGCCGTTGGTCGGCGCGGTGACGACGCGGCCGCCCGCAGCGTTTTCCTCGTTGACCGCGAGCGCGTAGAGGTTGACCCAGTCGAGCGTGGTCAGCGGATCGCGCATCGCGGCTTCCGGTCGCGACGACAGCTCCGCGTACAGCGCCGGCGCGCGACGCGAGACGTGCAAACCGCCGGGCAACGTGCCGCTTTCGCGGATGCCGCGCGCGACGCAGGCCTGCATCGCCGCCCAGATGTCGTCGAGTCCGGCGTCGATTTCGTCGCGCGTGCGCCAAGCGTGCTCGTTCTCGTACATGAGCGCGGCGATGGAGAGTTTCGTTTCCGCGCAGCGCTCGAGCAGTTCGGCGCCGGAACGGAACGGGTGCGCGAGCGGCGTTTCATCGGCGACGATGCGGTCTTCGGCCGCTTCGTCCTGGTTGACGACGAAGCCGCCGCCGACCGAGTAGTAGTCGCGTGTCGCGATCACGTTGTCGGCGGCGTCGTAGGCGGTGAAGCGCATGCCGTTGGTGTGGAACGGCAGCTTCTGGCGCTTGTTCATGACGAGGTCGCGCTTCTCGTCGAAGTCGATTTCGTGGCGGCCGAACAGGTGGATGCGCTTGCTCTTGCGGATGCGTTCGAGCGCAGGCGGGATGATGTCGGGGTCGATCCGGTTCGGCCAATGGCCTTCGAGGCCCATGAGCACGGCCTTGTCGGTGCCATGGCCGCGCCCGGTCAGGGCGAGCGAACCGAACACTTCCGCGCGCACGCGCGCGGTGCGCGCGAGGTCGCCCGTGTCGACGAGCCAGCGCTCGACGAAACGCGCCGCCGCGCGCATCGGACCGACCGTGTGCGAGGACGACGGACCGATGCCGATCTTGAAGAGGTCGAAAACGCTGACGGACATGGCGCGGCGATCCGTGGAAGACGAACCGTTATTCTACGCCGCCGACCCAAGCCACGAACCGATGCGACTCATCCTGTTCCAGCGCGACGACTGCCCGCTTTGCGACCACGCGCTGGCGCTGCTCGCCGCCGCACGCGCGCCGGATTTCGACAGCGTGTGGATCGACGACGACGCGCAACTCGAAGCGCGCTACGGCGCGCGCGTGCCGGTGTTGCGCGACGACGACGGCGATCGTGAACTCGACTGGCCGTTCGACGCGGGAGCGCTGGCTGCGTTCCTGCGCGGCTGAGGTCAATCCTCGGGCACGTGCCCATGCGCAGCTTCCACCGACGGCGTGCGCCAGCCCGATTTCACGCCCCAGACGTAGAACACGAGTCCGACCGCGGCGACGACGACGAGATCCCAGCCATAAGGCAGGTAGCCCTTGCCGCCGAAACGCGTGCTGCCGCCCCAAGAAATCCACGCGATCGTCGGCAGATAGGCGATCAGCCACCATGCGCCTTGCAGTTGGCGGCCGAAATCGTTCCAGCCGGACGCGGCCTGGAAGTAGAAATAGATCGGCAGCGCGACGACCATGAGCAAGATGATCTCGCCGGTCAACGGCCACGTCGCCCAGTACAGCAGTTCCGTCGCGAACACGAACGCGAACGCGGCGAGCACGGGCAGGCCGGGCAGGCGGAACGGGCGATGCAGGTCGGGCGCAGTGCGGCGCAACGTCATCGCGCTGACCGGGCCGGTCATGTACGAGATGATCGTCGCCACGGAAATCACCGCGGCGAGCGTGCCCCAGCCGCGGAAGAAAAACAGGAACAGGTACGACACGACGAGGTTGAACCACATCGCCGGACGCGGCACGCCCCACACCGGATGCAGGCGGCCGAACAGTTTCGGCATCGTGCCGTTCTTCTCCATGCCGTAGATCATGCGCGCAGTCGTCGCGGTGTAAGTGATGCCGGTGCCGCTCGGACTCACGAACGCGTCGGCGTAGAGCAGCACGGCGAGCCAGTGCAGGTTGACGAGGATCGCCAGTTCCGCGAACGGCGAGCGGAAGTCGATGCCTTTCCAGCCGAGCTTGGCAAGCATTTCCGTCGGCACGGAACCGATGTAGGCGACCTGCAGGATGAGGTAGACGATCGTCGCCAGGCCGATCGAGCCGAGCACCGCGAACGGAATGCTGCGCCCCGGATTTTTCGCCTCGCCAGCGAGATTCACCGGGCTCTGGAAACCGTTGTAGCTGAACACGATGCCCGCGGTCGCGACGGCGGTGAGCACCGCGGCCCAGTCGATCGTGTGTTCGGAGCCCGGATGGATGCCGACCGAGAAATTCTCGCCATGGAAACCGCTCGCGATGAGCGCGACGCCGGTCAGCGCAGGCACGACGAGCTTGAAGATCGTGATGGCCGTGTTCGAGTGCGCGAACAGTTTCACGCTCCAGAAGTTGAGCAGGAAATAGACGATCACGAGCACGGCGGCGATCCACAATCCCGGCGGTGTGAGTTCGCCGTGCCCGTCGGGCAGGTGCATGTACAAGTCCTGCGCCCACTGCCACGGCCACGAGGCCATGTACTGCACGGACGCCTCGGCCTCGACCGGAATGACCGAGACGATCGCGATCCAGTTCGCCCATGCGCCGATGAAGCCGACCAGCGAGCCGTGCGAGTAGTGGCTGTAGCGCACCATGCCGCCCGATTCCGGGAACATCGCGCCGAGTTCCGCGTAGGTCAGCGCGATCGTGGTGATGACGATTGCGCCGATCACCCACGCCCAGACCGCGCCCGGGCCGGCGAGGCCCGCCGCGCGCCACGCGCCGAACAGCCAGCCGGAGCCGATGATCGAGCCGAGCCCGGTCAGCATCAGCGCGAAGGCGCCGACGTCGCGGCGGAGGGAAGTTTGGTTCGACATGCGCAGCCCCAAGCTCGCCGCGGTCGCGGCGGTGACCGGCGATGGTCGCAGGTCGGGCGGGCGCTGTCAGCCCGCCGTGGTGCGCGTCGGTTCCTTGCCGCGTGCTTGCAGCGTCATTGCGGTGGCGCGCGCTCGGTCGAGGGAGCTCGATTCGCCGCCGAATCCAGATGCTCGTGCAGGAATCCGGCTATGCCCGTCCAGAGCTTTTCGAGATCTTTCGGATCGTCGAAGCCGTGGCCTTCCTTCGGGAAAGTCATCAACACCGGAGGTCGCCCGGTGACATCGAGCATACGCACGAGACGACGTGTGTGCTCGAAATCGACGCGCTCGTCTTCCTCGCCGTGGGCAAGCATCACCGGTGTGGTCAGGCGCGCGTATTCGTACAAGGGCGAGGTCTGCTTCATCGTGTCGAGTTCGGTGCGCGGATTGCCGAGATAGCGCTCCAGATCCGCGCGTCCTTTCGCGGTGCGGGCGCCATCGCTTGCAGTGAAGAAAAGGATGCGATCGCTCACGCCGGAAATCGATACCGCGCAGCGGAAGCGATCGGGCCATCGGATGGTCGAATACAGTGCCGAATAACCGCCGTAACTGCCGCCAAGCATGCACATGCGGTTCGAATCCAGCGGGAAGCGCGCCAGCGCGGTCTGCAATGCCGCGTCGATGTCGTCCTCGATGCCGCGTCCGAACTGATGCCAGCCTGCTTCGCGGAATGCACGTCCGTAGCCTTCCGAACCGCGGAAATTCACTTGCAGAACGGCGTAGCCTAGTGAGGCGAGAAACTGCACGTCGGCGTCGAAATGCATGAGATCGGACACGCCGATCGGGCCGCCATGAGGCATGACGACGAGCGGGTGCTTGCCTTCGCCGGGGGGCAGCGTGACGAACGCTTCGATGTTCTGCCCTTGCGTATTGGCGACCTTGAGCAGCTGTGATGCCGCAAATTTCTTTCCGGACAACTCCAGCATGGCCTCATCGATGAGCTGCGCCTTGAGCTGCTTCGCGTCGAGGAAGTACAGCTGCGCAGGTTGGTCGCTGCCATCGACCCACAGCAGCATGCGGTCGCCGCTTCGATTGCGATCAACGACGGCAGCCGTCTTTCCAGGGAACGCGCGTCGAAGGAGCGTGTCGACGTGGCGGTCGCGCGCGTCGAAGTACTCGCTGACGCGCTGGCCGCCTTCGAGATAGCGCACGCCGATCGGATTGCGGCGGTCGTCAAAGATCGCACGCGCGACGTCCACCCCGGGCTTGCTGAAAACGGTGCGCGTGATCTTGTGCTGTGCCGGGTCGTAGACGACAAGGTCGCGTTGCTCACGCCCTTCATCGCTGAGCGCGTAGATCGCATCGCATTCGTATGACAACGTGATCTGCTGCAGCGAATCGTTGCCACGCAGACGCAACGCTTCCTCGAACTTTCCGTTGTGGCGATACAGCAATACGCGCTCGTCGCCGCTTTTCTTCAGTACGGCGCACAAGTTGCCGTGGCCGTCGGCGTACCAGGCGAGGTCGTCGTCGACGCCTTTGTTGAGCCGGTCGATGGTGCCCACATGCAGGAACGCCTGCATGCCTTTCGCGCTATGCACGTCAAGCTCGTGAACGGCCAGCGTGCCCGTGCGATCACGCGCTTCGTAGAGGATTTTCCCCGGCTTTTCGGGCATCAGGTCGACGATGTTGCCGCCACTCGGACCTTCGAAGTGTTCGAAAGCGCGCACGTTGCCACTGGCCTCGCCAATGACGAACGCATGGAGTTGATCCTGCGACGCTCCAGACTCGGCAAGCACGACGCGATCATCCTTCCATGCAAGGCTCTCGAATCCCGCGGCCGATTTTCCGAGGGTTTGTGCGGTTCCTGCAGCGATGTCCACGAGCTGGAGCTGCCACTCATCCTTGTCGCGGATGATCTCGGCGATCAGAGTGCCGTCCGGATTGAGCGCGGCACCTTGCACGTGAAAGGGCGTCCACAACGTCTTCGGCGACAGTGGCATCGTCGGCGGCTCAGGCGGCGGAAGACTTTTGTCGGTGACGTCAGCCTTGCCCGCGAGCGCCTTGCGATAGAACTCCGGAAACGGGTCCGGGTAGTTGCCGGCGTAGGAAAACGTGCGCGCCCCATACAACGCCGCATGCTGCGCACGCAGCCAGTCGATGACAGGCAGCGCGCGGTTGGACACGGCGACGCGCGCGCCTCGCA